>CAYYRQ010000059.1:0-1761 GCA_964474215.1 uncultured Alphaproteobacteria bacterium | reverse complement strand
GACTCAGCAACAAAGAAGAACCAGACCTTAGCTTTAATTACCTCGGCCAAGTCGACGGAGGTGAAGAAACAACTGCAGTCTTTAAAATGACTGCAGGAGAAGTTGGGTTAAGTCATGGACTGAGAAATAAGAGAAAGTTTTTAATTGAAATTAACGCACGAATAATAAAAGGGAACTTTCAGGTAAGTGCCTCATATTCTAAAAAGATTCATCATCGAGAAAGCATCAAAAAACTATTAACGTTTTTTAAAGCAAGGCTAATTGACATCATTAAAGGAGAAAATAATGAACCCTCATTTTTATCTCGCATACCCTCAGATTTTCCTTTATGTGCTTTAAATCAGTCAACTTTAGAGTATGTTGTTGAGAAAATTGCTGAGCCTATTGAGGATTTATATCCTTTATCTCCAATGCAAAACGGATTGCTTTCAACGGCCGTCCGGTTTAATGGCCCAGATCCTTATTTACGCCAAAATTTGTTTGAATTAAAAGGCAACATAAAACCAGATTTCATTAAACAAACCTGGCAAGCTGTAATGGGTAATGAACCAATGCTTCGCACAGGCTTTATTTGGGAAAATATAAGTAAGCCACTGCAATTTATTTTGAAGGATTTAAGGATAGATTGGAGTGAACATGATTGGCAGGAACTCCCAGAAAATTCACAGAAAAACAAAATCCAAGAGTTAATTAACTTAGATTATGAAAAGAGCTTTGACCTTCAACATCCACCCCTTGTAAGGTTTAACCTTATAAAATTAGAACCACAGCGTTATTGGCTACTATGGAGCATTCACCACATTCTTGTTGATGGATGGTGTTCTTCTATTCTCATAAAGAAGTTTGTTACAGCCTATGAACAGCTTAATGCTCAGCAAAAGATAATGCTTCCTAAATCAACGCCTTATCATGAATATATTGAGTGGGTGGAAAGCCAGGATTTAAAAAAGGCTGAAAGCTTTTGGAAAGAGTTTTTAAAAGACGCAAAGGTAACGAGATTATCTAAAAAGAAAAACAATGCTGGTAACAATCAGTCTCAGTATAGCCATTTTCATATGGAATTGAGCCAGAGAAAAACCGAGCTTCTTCAAGAAATAGCAAGTAGAGTAGAAATGACAACAAGCACACTCATTCAAGCCGCTTGGGCGATTTTAATTAATAAATATGCAAACCAATCAGACATCATCTTTGGAGTAACTGTTTCGGGGAGATCTATCGTCTTGCCTTATATCGATGAAATGATAGGGCTTTTTATTAATACACTTCCTCTACGGCTGAAGATTCTCCCAGAGAATGACATAATGGACATACTTAATCAAATAAAAGAGAAAATGGTTGAAATTCAGCAATATGCTTATGTATCCCTTGCAAAAATTAATAATTGGGTTGGGTTAGGAGCAAATAACTTCTTATTTGATAATATTTTTATTTTTGAGAATTACCCTGTAGAGCAAAAGGCAAAAGAAGGGGGAGCTGATATGTCGATAACTTGTCTCCCAAGTTTATCTAGCGAAACCCCAGCCATGAATGAACAAACAGAGTTTCCTTTAATTTTGGGAATTACACCTTTAGAAAAATTGAGATTTAGCATAAGTTATAAGGAAGATTCTTTCTCTAAAAATGAAATCACTCAGCTTGGAAATCACTTGATTAACATTTTAGAGAGTTTTATTCAAAATGCAAATGGAAAATAATTGTATAATTTCTTTTATGAAATATAAGAAAGGAAGAAATGAAAAAATATTATTTAAAACCTAATGT
>CAYYRQ010000058.1:0-1954 GCA_964474215.1 uncultured Alphaproteobacteria bacterium | reverse complement strand
CATTTATATCTCTTTTAATTTTATTACGAGGTATCACATGGTTTCTTCTAAGTTTTCATTTCTAAAGCAAGTTTGGGCCTATTTAATTCACCCATTCTGGACTTCTGACCAAAAATGGATTGCTCTCGCTCTTTTAGGGGGGCACCTCAGCCTCATGGGCTTGTTTATCTTTATCACCGTCAAGCTCAACTACTGGAACAATGATTTCTTCAACGCATTACAGGCTCTTAATTCATCTGAGTTCTTTCGTCTTTTAGGGGTATTTGCCATCTATGCCTTCTTTGCGATTGTCATTTTTATGACAAAATCATACCTGCTTCAAAAACTTGAAGTTCGCTGGCGACAGTGGATGACTGAAAATCTTCTCGATACATGGATTAAAGATCGCCGCTATTATGCCCTTCAACTCAAGGGAAACAATACGGATAACCCGGATCAACGTATCTCGGAAGATATCGGTCAATTTATTGACATCACCCTTTCCCTCTTTCTCGGGCTGCTACAACAATCAATTACTTTGGTTTCCTTTTTAGGTATCCTTTGGACGTTATCAGGAACACTTTCTATTCCTCTGGGGAGCTACACCCTATCAATTCCTGGTTATATGTGTTGGGGCGCTTTCATATACGCACTTGGTGGAACATTCTTAAGCTTTTACTTTGGTAAAAACCTCATCCAACTCAACTATGAGCATGAAAAGAGAGAAGCTAACTTCCGCTACAGCTTGGTTCGTTTCCGCGAAAACGTTGAAGCAATTGCGTTTTATAAAGGCGAGAATAGAGAAAAAGATGTATGTGACCAACGCTTTGGTCATATTGTTAACAATTTTCATGACATCATACGCCGCATGCTTGTCATTAACTCTTGGAACTCTTTCTATGGTCAGTTCGAGCATATATTCCCATTTTTGCTTGCAGCCCCTCGATTCTTCGCCAAAGAAATTACCTTTGGGGGCCTAACCCAAACTATGGGTGCATTTACCCAAGTTAGCTCCTGCATGTCCTTCTTTATTAATAACTTTGTGCGCATCGCATCGTGGAGAGCGACAACCAATCGTTTGCTCGAATTTCATAATAGCCTTGAGAATCTCCCTCCCTCACCTCTCACGCACATACAGCATACAGGTAGGGATATCCATTTGGCGTGTGATTCAATTGCGCTTCCTCATGGCCCCATTTTGAGGAAAGACATTCACCTTACCCTGACAAAAGGTGAAGATACACTCATTACAGGACCAACAGGCATCGGGAAAAGTACAATTGCACGGGTTATTGCTGGACTATGGCCTTATGGGCAAGGGAACGTGAAACTTCCAAATGCACACATCATGTTCTTGCCACAAAAGCCTTACATGCCTTTAGGTACCCTAGAGTTCGTTCTCCAATATCCAACAACGCATATTTCAAAAAAGCGGATTGTTGAAGCACTTAAAGCTGTTGGGCTTGATGATTTTGAATCCCGTCTGGAAGAAGTCAACGACTGGGCGCGAGTTCTCTCTCTCGGCGAGCAGCAACGTGTTGCCATTGCACGTGCTCTATTAACCAAGCCGGACTGGCTAATTCTAGATGAAGCGACCTCAGCCATGGATGAATCATCTGAAGCCAAGCTCTACCAATTGGTGCGGAAGCGATTACCCAAAACAACATTCATTACCATTGGCCACAGAGAGAGCTTAAAAGGCCTTCATGATCGTGAAATTCGAATTGATCATAAAGAAAGCATCAGAACGATTGCAGCCTAGATAGCATTGAGGGCCTCACCTATTTGATGAAGCCCTCAATATTTGGTTTTACCTTAAATACAATCTTACAGAGCCTTCCTAGCTCCATCTTTCTCCTGGTCGACCTCAATTGGGCCATCATCTTTTCCAACTTGAACTGGTTTGGGAGTATGAGAAGCAATGAATATTAACCTTGTTATTACATTAACAAATTGAATTTAATATATATTATAT
>CAYYRQ010000057.1:0-2062 GCA_964474215.1 uncultured Alphaproteobacteria bacterium | reverse complement strand
AAGAATTTTAAGCCCACGCGCGGCCTGTGTCACGCACACTAACCGGAACGATACATAATATCGCTCTCTTTTCTAAGCAGCAAGTTGCCTCCTGTATTCTCTTGGAGAGAGCATTTTAAGACCCTTATGAGGAGCCTTTTCATTGTAGTCTTCAAACCATAAGGGAAGTTGCTCGATAACTTTTTGGCTCTTCTCTCCCAATTTTATCACTTTCTTCTCCCCTTGTTTGTTTAGAGGAGTTTTTCGAGGTTCTCATTTTTGTCTATGGGTTATTCGAGGCGTCCACTTGTTCTACTTTTGCTCGAATTTGTGATTTTCTTCTATTAGCTTTTCGCATAGAGGACGCTCGTCTTTAGCTCTCAACCCAAACCTAAATTGAGTTTTTCAGGACAATTTATAAGCAGTTAAGAAAGAACTCTTTTTTACAAAATAATCTCTCAGCATATATTCCTTGATTATTACATCGTTCCATCAACTTATCTGACTCCAGCAGCTGAATAGAATTTTTATCATAGTTTAAACCTAAAACATAAGTATTCCATGGCTCCATCCCCATTGCATAAATATATACCGAAGAAGGGTTTAGAGTATTTACCATACGTATAGCTTTCTGATAATCTGAACCAGATCCTAAGCGAGAACGATCCTTATCATATTCAAGGGAGGTTGTCATTAATGGACCGTAGAACCAAGATAAAGGAGCTCCTTTACACTCCATACCTAATAATAGAATATCTATTTCCCCATAAATATTTTTTATATGTTCATAAAGAGTACAATCTAGGTTTGACGAGTCTGCTGCTATAAAGACTTTTTTATTTTCAATTATTAAAATATATGCTGCTTTAGTAGCAATGTTAAGATCATGATGTTCACCTAAAAAAGGTAAAACAACAATATTAATATTTTGCGGCAAACTTAACTCATCAAGTGCATCAACTTCTATCACAGATTTAAACCCCAAGTTTTTCAGTAAGAGTTTTAGAGAAGGATCCGCATATATAGCCCCAGCATTTTTAGGAACAACGATATTTTTAACTTTATAACGTATTTGCAAAAGTGTTTCTAAAACAATGTGATCTAAGTGAGCATGCGAGATAAGAACAAAATCAATTGAAGGAGGCAAATCTGAGAAAGTATATCTTGGAATTTCTGTATCATATTCATATGAAATAAATGGATCAGTTAATATAGATATACCTTTATATTCTATTAGAAGACAGGCATGTCCGAAATATCGAATGCGAATATCGCTAGATATATATTCCTCTCTAAGGTTAGGTATATCTGTGAAATAAACAAAGGATTCAAATAATTTCTTTTTATCTTCTGGTATTTGCAGTTTAGCTATTATTTCATCAAAATCTCTTGGATATTCCCGCATACTGCATAAGTCATCATAGTAGGGAGAATCAAAAGGAAATTTAATCTGGACTTGTTCATCATCTATCAGCCGTGGGGTACTTAAAACAAAGGGTCTCTCATCAGAGGAAACAAGAGAACAGGATATACTCTGGGATTTTTTTGAAAAATATTTGCTTTTGTAAAGTAATGCTTCAATAAATTTTATTGATACATTATTATGCATATCATAAACCAATTCAACATATCCTTTTAAGGGGAGAGGTAACTTTTCATACTCTGACTCCAACGAAAAACCATTGGCAGTAGAGTGAAGGTATTTATCAAACTTCTTTAGTGATAAAGAAAAGTTTATAATATCAAAGTTATCCTTTTCAATATCACAAATTAGTTCTTTTACTTTTTCTACTCGATTTATTGGATAATTAACAAAATTTCCTCCTTTCATTGATAACTCTTTGCTTAAGTGTAAATGATGTTCTGGGAATTCGATATAGGACTGCATAATCGGTATTTGAGAGTATGTTAAAACCAGGGCATTAGGCACAGGGGCAAGCATGGGCAAACATACATACCATTGATTGTTCAATGGCTCAATTTGAAGATTTCCAAGAAGTCTACATAGTTTTGTCATAATTTATTCCTTATGGATCTTTTATATACCAATAAATTGACATTTTACAGTGCTTCGACCTAGATC
>CAYYRQ010000056.1:0-2386 GCA_964474215.1 uncultured Alphaproteobacteria bacterium | reverse complement strand
GAGGCGCAAGTCGAAACGCCGGTAAACCTATCTAAAAAGCAGAAAGAGCTTTTGACGGAGTTTGCCTCTCTCGAAAAACGCAACTGTTCCAGTCCGCTGTCTGAAGGTTTCTTCGCAAAGATCAATGATTTTTGGGATGGTAAGAAATCGTGAAATTGCAACTTATTAAGCCTTGTTTCAAAAATCCTCGACAACATTTACTTTCCAAAGATGATACCTCCTTCTTTATCATTCCTTCGTAAGCAGGAATCTAGAGCAACCGAACGAATGGATCCCCGTCTTCACGCACTCATGTCCGGGGAAATAGCTGAGAACATTGTAAGAGTAAAGTCAAAGCAATATTTAGAAAGGGTATAATGGATAAGAGGCTTAGATTTTAAATCTATCATAGCTGTTGTCCTCCTTGGAAGGCAAATGGTTTGTTTTTACAATAAAAACATTACCATTGGTTATCCGAGGATCTGGTTAGGCGTTTAGATTCTCGGGTCAAGAAGGCCCATTCATTTGCCTCACAAATGAAGCCCTTCTAGCCCAAAGACCTGCCCTTGCGAAGGCGAGGGATGACATCCTTTTATTTTCCCCGAACATGAGTGCGTTTTCACGGGGATAACAATAGGGGGACGCGAGGATGAAAAAAACCACCAGGCCATTGCGGCTCTGGTGGTGTCAAAGATCTTACCGACCTATTTTAGTCGTTTCGATTGGTTGTTGGATCAGCTGTTTTTCTCGTTAGAATTTTGTAATTACCTTTGTCATCAACGTCAAATTTGCTCTCAAGTTCTGAAGTGTCTACTTCTGAAGAAAAATGAATTGTTTCAAGAGAATTAATATTTAATAGTTTATTGATGCTATACAAATCCCCCGTTTCTACTAATATCAACGTTTTAAGTTTTGGCATCATTGAGAGTCTAAATAAATCCATCACTTTAGGGCCCTTAGGAGCAGGGCAATGAGATAAATCCAATGCCTTTATCCCTGACCACTTGAAAGGATAGAGGTCTTGAATACCTTGAGAATTTATTCGAATTTCCTCTAGATTTTTTAACTGAACCATCTTTCGAAGCATATCCAAACTTACGTATTCGCTAGGTGACAAACTTAAGCTACCAATCATTTCTAAAACAACTCGATACTGTTCTAATTCCTTCTCAGACACCACGAAAGAGCGATGCATTTTGCCCATTGCCTTGCGAATTGATTCTCTAAATTTGACAAACTCATGAGGTTCTTTTAAATCACCCCCACTTGGTTGTGAGAGAGTTTCTTCTTTTCCTTTCGTAGCAGATATCTGTTTCTCTACTTGCAATGGGTTCAATGTGCTCCATAACTTACCTAACGTTAAAAGTTGCAATCCATCCAAATTGTTGGCAATAGCAGCTTCCAACATTTGTTTGTGATTTTCATCGTCCGAATCTTCAAAAAATTGATAAAGTTGTGGCGCTAACTCTCCTTCAATTAACAATTCAGGAGTAGACAATACGTGAGATAGTATGGATCTATAAACGTTGCTTTTCAGTTCTTGGAAGTCAGAATCTTTACCGAATTCTCTTATATGATTTAAAGTAAGCTGAGCGACCTCAAGCCAATTGCTCGCCTCACCTTCTATTAACTTTATCAATCCTTTTTGAACAATATTTTTTAAGCTGAACGTTTCCCTTGAAGGATTGATAGAAACACCAATTACGGGATTTATCGGATGTTCATCCAAATCTGAATGATTATTATTATTTGGGTCAAATTTAGGAGCTATTGATTTAGGAGGGTTCTGATCCCTTTGGTCATCCATTGCTTGTAATGGAGACATAGCCAAGATTGTGGTTGAGATTAAAAGTGAGTAAACAATTTTTTTATCAAAGTTAGAAAGCATATTACACCTCAAATTATTTATACTAAGGCTTTACATGTAGTATATTATTTTATATTTACAAGCTATTTTTTCCTGCACACTAGTGCGCATTTATGAGGGGACACTTCCTTCTTTGTTTTTCCTGCACAAGCAGGAATCTAAGTGAACCACATTTCTAGATTGCTTTGTCGGGACATCGTCCCTCCACGCAATGACGACACCATACAGACATACGTGATTACGAGGAGCGCAAGCGACGTGGTAATCCAGAAGCAGCTACACAAGTGCATTCCTGAGGATGCAGTAAACCAAGGCAACCGAACGAATGGATCCCCGTTTTCACGCACTCGTGTCCGGGGACAGTTTAGCTATAAGTCACCAATGGCAAATGATGGTTGTTTTGTTAAGAGCGGAACGACCATTGCAACTTAATTAATATAGAATATGCTTTCTAAAAAATTCTGGATTGCCGCGTCGCTTTGCTCCTCGCGATTGTAAAGGTTAGGTAATTCGCTGACAAAACGGTAAAAAAATGAAAAC
>CAYYRQ010000055.1:0-2443 GCA_964474215.1 uncultured Alphaproteobacteria bacterium | reverse complement strand
AAGCATGTGGGAATGAAAACGAAACAGCAAATTAAAGACAGAAATAAATTTCGGAGAAATTGTGGATAAACAAAACCAATCATGTGATATTTCCTAGCTTTAAATAATGCGAATAATCCGTGGATCTTAACACCACTGGTTACTATATAGGAAGTCTTCTAAAATGAATCAAGAAAATAAGTAAAAATCTTAAGTGCGCATCTATCGATGAAGACTTATAAGAAGTATTTTCTCTATTTTCAAATCAAGGGTTGATTATTAATTTCAGGAATTTATGTCATTTCAATAAGCAGCTAGTGGGGGTGATCTTATGATCTTTGTGCCTTCCCTGTTTCAAATTGGAATGCTTTAGCAGCCCCCTCCCGCTACGTTAACAAGCATATAAATTATCAGCTCATTTAAAACATTTAGCATTGAAGCAGCTGCCATTCAAATTTAATGATCTGTGAAAATTCTACTTATGAATCCGTTTGTCGAATAAACAAAAACTTGCTAACCTTATTTCCATAAAGAGGCACAACTATAAACTTAACTCAAGGAGTTAGAACTATGAAAGCCTCTTTAAAAATATCTCAACTTGAATCTAAAATTACTGATTTGCAATTTCAAAAACAACGCCTTCTTGAAGAGGGCCAAAAGGAAATTGCATTGATCATTTCTAATCTGGACCTTGCTTCACTAGACGATAAAGTCCTTGTTGGAGGTCTCCAGTTTTTAAAATACAAAGTCTCAACGAAGGACCCTCTTGTGGAGGAATGGCGTAGCGCCGGAGAACGATTTCTTCGACAAAAGAAAAACCTTAAAAGTCAGCAGCCTTTCACGGGAGATTCGTATCCTCAGCCAATACCTCAACAGACTCAAAAATCTCCTCAATCGAGAGAACAGAAAAATGAAACTCAAAAAACAAGCTGAGCGGAAAGCTCGTACGCGTCAACTTGTTCAACTCGGTGGACTAGTTCAGAAATCTGGCATTGTAGACGCTTTTTCAATTCTTCCTGGAGACGATCTCCAAGGTTATGAAAATTTTCACAAGGGCACTCAACTGTTGGGTTTTCTTGTCGAATCCTTTGAAAAGATGGACCTTGACGAAACCCAATTCAAAGATTGGCAAATGGCAGGAGAAAGGTTATTAAGGAGGTAGCACCTCAATATCCCGATCGTTCTTTCCAAGATAACTGGAAAATATTACCTGAAAGATCACTGGGCAATTCTCACTCTCTTTGCTATGGTTAAGCCAATGTCTTCATTATCGGTTTCACGTGAACCTTGCAAAACGCGGTATGAAAAAATGAAAATCCATAAGTTTAAAGTCGACAAACTCATTCGTGATAAGTTAGTTGAGATATTACGCAACGAGGGGATCACTGTCTATGAAAGGCAGTTAAATCCCCAAGAATACCTTCGCCGAGTTAAGGATAAGCTCGAAGAAGAGGTTGAAGAAGTGTTTGCGGCCAAAACGCCAGAATCTCTTCTTGAAGAGCTTGCCGATCTTTCAGAAATTATTTTGGCTTTTGCACAGGCCCATGGATTTACCTCCGATCAACTTGAAGCCGCCAGAATTTCAAAACGTGAAACCAAAGGTGGTTTTGATCAACGCATCTATAATGCTTTTGTTGAGGTTCCAGCTAACAACCCTAAAATCGCTTACTACCGCGCCCAGCCCGATAAATATCCCGAGGTAAAGGATTGAGGACTAAATATATCTTTGTAATGCTTTTGACATTTCAAAATAGAGGAAAGATTATTCTTCTCGCCGAACCTTTCTTTTGAGAAGGTATCTTATGTTATATTTTACTTCTGATCATCATTTTTGGCATACCAACATCATTAGGTACTGCAATAGACCCTTTGCTTCAGTAGAAGAAATGAACGAAGCCTTAATTGAAAAATGGAATGATGTTATAGGCCCAGAGGATGAAGTCTATTACTTAGGTGACTTCAGTATGGCAGCACGTCCGGTAGAGATCTATACACCCAAGCTCAACGGCCTCAAGTATTTAGTGCCAGGAAATCATGATTTTTGCCATTCTTATCACAAACAGTCGCGGACATCAGAAAGACATACTCGGTGGCTTCAGCAATACCAGGAGTGGGGATGGGTGGTACTCCCTGAACAGGCCTCACTCATGCTTCCTGAGTTTGGAGTGATCAAACTTTGTCATCATCCTTATGGTTACATGGAGACTGAGAATGATAAATTTGCCAGGTGGCGTCCTCATGATGATGGTAGTTGGCTTTTATGTGGACATGTGCACAATAAATGGAAAACAAAGCATAAAATGATCAATGTTGGCGTTGATGTTTGGGATTTTCATCCTGTTTCTGTCACAGAGATCATGAGAATTATTCAAGAGAATATCATGAACTCTTAGCTTGCAGCTGAGTCTCATACTAAACCACTATCAAATTAGTTACATATGATGTATACTCAAAGGCATGGGGA
>CAYYRQ010000054.1:0-2478 GCA_964474215.1 uncultured Alphaproteobacteria bacterium | reverse complement strand
ATACATCTCAGATAGAATAAAATGCTCCTACCCGCGACTTATTCAGATGCCTCTTATTGTTTAAAGTAGAAGTGTTGAATACATCATTTTATCGTAAAAAAAGCGTTGAGTTTAAAGATGTAAAATGATAATTATTTGAGAATAATCATATTTCAGGAGAACATTATGTATTTAAAGGCAGCACTTCTTGCTTTACTCGTATTTTTAGGGACCTACACAACATTCACTTCTAATAGTCTCGCAATGAAAAGAGGCTCTGAGGATGCGAGGGCAGAGCAGGCGGATACGGCAGCTTCTTCAGGAATTAAAAGGAAGAGAATACTTGAGGTCCGCAATCCCCTCTACGACACAACCTTCAAATTGGTATTTTTACAACCAAAATGCTTAATAGATTTTCTTAATAGCATATATAACTTTGAGGAAGATGACAGAGTAAGCGAAGTTATCTATTTAAACCAAGAATTTCCAGGTCGTGTGACTGACGCAAAATCAGTCATTTTTGATTTGCATTGTCGAACGGTTGGGTGCCAGACATTTATTGTGGAGATGCAGAAAGCTTTTATTGAAGGAATGACAAATAGATTAGAACTTTATTCTGCAACAACTCTTAGACACCAATGGGAGACGTATACAGCAAGCCTGGATTCTAAAAGTCCACAATCTAGTCATCGGAAACGGTATGGAGGGTTGCAACCTGTACGAACCCTTGCTTTAATGGATTATAATGCGGATATTTTTAAAAAAATCCGGGGCATTATATTCATACCTATAAGATTCTTCATACAGAAACACATCATAATGATTTACCGTTACAACAATGGACGTTGATTGACTTGTGCAATCTAAGAACGTTGTTAATGAAGGGCCAACATGTCTCAGGGGTTTCGCGCCATTCCGAAGAATGGCTTCGCTTTTTAACACGAGGCGATCATGAACGAGTTGAAATAGAGGGGAGTGACGATGATCCGATAATGATGGCATATTTGGCTGTTTCTAGTTTGTCACCTGAAGCACTATTGAAGATTGAGTCAGATAAAAAAGCAGTTTCAGATCAACTTTCTCTTCTCGAGGGTGCTGAGAGCATTGGGAAAAATAAAGAAAGACTTAAAAAATATATATTCCTGTTTGGCCTTTATAAGGCGCAAAGAGTTTCAGGTTCTGAGATTAGAGAGGGTTGCGATGGCCTTACTCCTGAACAGGTGGAAAAATATATTCGTGAGCATTCTACGGCTGGCGACGAGTAGATATTTTGTAAGAATTATTTTACTTTGTACTTTCTTAGTGGGGGTGGTACAAAGTACCTTCTACCTCCCTAAAGAAGATGCTAGCAGCCCCCGCCTGCATATTCCATATTTCAATGCATAGCAAAGCAACTTTCTTAAAAAAAGTTGAATTCTCTTTTGTGTTTAAACTTACGAATATTTTAATAGATCCGATTTTTCAAAAAGGTGCTTTTCTTAAAGTTTTGCTGATATTATTTAATGAAAATTGATTTTCCAAATATGGCAGAATAATGCTAGTGCCCATAGAATTATATGGCAAGGAAGGAAAAGGAATGATTTTCTGGCTTAACTAACAACTCTAAAATATTTTGTTAAGCAACACCAAATAACTAACCTTTTTAACAGGGAGGCTTTTGATAAAACCTTCCTTGCCAGGAGGAGAAGCTCTTATACGGGGGCTAATAAAAATGTAATTAGAGCTTCTTAAAATATTTATATTAAGATCGTAGGGGAAAAAGTTAGTGTTGCATATGTTAAAATATAGATAAATTTAAACTCGTTATGAAATATTAAAAAAATCGATATTAACTATGGAGCATCACCCAAAGGGAATAATTATCTAAAGATAAAAACCATCTTGGACCTTTACTCAAAATAGATGAATTAAAATTAAAACTGTTACATATGTTAAATAAATAACGATTCATATGTTTACATCACTTGAAAAATACCAAAAAGATAACATAAGTTTTATTATAGTTAACCATGGTTATTCAACTTTTACCACATCAATATTTAGGAAGTAAGTTAAAGATTCATCTGCTTCCCTTTTACTAAAATTATCCATGTGCTGCTGCTTAAGTGTCTCCATCCTTTTAAAAAACTTTACTTTATCTGCAATTATTTTTTTTACCCTTTCAAGCAGCATGTAAACCGCTGCCTTATGTAGGTTATCACTCATTTCAAATACGCTCACGCACGTATCTGAAAAGCATAAAAATCCTTCATATTTTATTTCATCATTCGCTTCTTTATAAAATTTAAGAAAGCTCTCAGATTGAGCATATCTTGAATCAAAGGAATCCTCCTTACTTACGAATGAAAGGCTTCCTCTTACCATTGTCTCATCACTTGGGACTCTGGACAATATTCTATGTTGATATATATCGGCTTCAAGTTCTAGCCGTTTATGGTTAATGGCATAAGCTGATGTTGTGAGTTGCAAAGCCACAATCATAGTTCCTAAAAATTTAAT
>CAYYRQ010000053.1:0-3007 GCA_964474215.1 uncultured Alphaproteobacteria bacterium | reverse complement strand
CATTTCTTTATAAACAGCTTGGAGAGCGGGGCTTAATTCTTGAGAGCGAACCGTCACTTCTTCTTTCAGACTCGATGAATTTTGATCAACTTTGTAAAAATTTGGATTCCTATGGAAAGTATCCTTAACCTTAGTAATAAGACTTTCAGCCTTATCTCTTATTTGAGTTGAAAGTGTTTTATCTTCAAGCTTTCGCCTTATGTCCTTCTCTGTATCGAATCCTAAAGTCAGGCCTTTTTTATCCTGACGGCTCATTTGTTGAATGAGGTATCTCTCATGTGGTGTTTCATCTTTTGACACAAAGAGTGATAATGACTTTGTTTGCCGGGTTAAAGCGACATAGCTTGTTGATTGGTTAGTTGTGTTGCTGTGTAAGACATAAACATGATCGAGGTTAGATCCCTGAGCTTTATAAACGGTTGATGCATACCCATGGCGAAGACCATTATAAGTTAGGGGATTGATTGCTTTCTTTTCCCTATTATCAAAATGAACTGTCATGGTTTTATCTTTTGAGTTAATGGATTCAATGACGCCAAACTGTCCGTTTGCGAGACCTTGGTCCTTATCTGTTTTTGTCAGCTGAATCCGCTCTCCTTCTGCAAAAGAGACTTTCCCTCTCTTGGTCATGCAGGTAAGTTCCGCCTGTCCTAACTTCCCTTGTGCTTTAAGAATATCTCTTGCGCCTTCATTCAAGGCATCAACCTCTACATTCTTTTGAGCTAGGATCATGCGTGTTTCCGGGGAATGCGATTTGATATCTTTTTTCCATGCTTTTAAAAGAGAAATGAGCGCTTCTTCCTTGTTATCCTTCCATCTTATACATTTGTTGTCTTGAAGAAGTTGGACAGCGTTTCTAACGTCTCCTCTTGAAAGATCTTCAGAAACTTGTTTCTGCCAATCAATGGATTGTCTTCTGACCTGGGTCAGTTCAACAGAGGGATAGCTATCAATGAGCGTTTTAAATACACCACCTCGACCAACAGAGCTGAGTTGACGATCATCACCTACGAGAATGATCTTTGCTCCACTGGCTTTGACTTTATGAAAGAGCTCAACAGAAAGCTCTGTGCCCAACATCCCCGCTTCATCGACGATCACAACCGTATTAGTATTGATTCGCTCATGGATGTTTTTAATGGCAAATAAGAAGGAATGACAGGTTTTGGCTTCTTTAAAACCACTTGTGTTTAAATCTTGAACCACCTTATGAGTTGGAGCAAGTCCCAGAACACGGTAGCCTTCCCCTTCATGAGCCTTTCGTATGGCATCCAGCACGTAACTCTTACCGACACCCGCACGTCCTTGAATGAGACATAGGTTTTTCTTTGATGATACACAATGGTTATAGGCTTTATGCTGTTCTTCTGTAAAAGCTCTTCCCTCAAGACCTCTCTTTATTGAGGAAGCAGAAAGAGAAGGTGCTGATCTTTGAGAAACAGAATCTACAAAGCGAATGAGCTTTTCTTCTTCAGCTCTAATCTCTTTCGTTGAATAGAAGGCTGTCTTTTGACCTGTTTTGGCATCATAGAGGGGTAAAAGAGATTTATGAGTTAAAACCCCCTCAGCTATCTGTTCTCGTTTTTCTGAAACAACGTGCTTCTTTAAAAACGCTTCAATATCTCTTTCAGAGAATGCGGCTTGGGTTCGTGTTAACGCTTCCAAGACACACTTTGGATCTTGAGCAAGTTCTTGATTTGCCTTCTGGAGTAATTGAGATCTTGAGATAGCTTCATTCAAATGATGGCGCATACGCACAGGCCCTAAATGTTCTTGAGCTAAAATACCAATAGGATCAACTCTGATATCGTATCCCTTTTCTTTAAAGTAAGCATTCTGCAGATCTCTCCAATGCTCTCCCCAAATATCCGCTTCAATGACAAGTCCTTTCCGTACTGTTGGGTCTAAATCACGTGCCTTAGTTTTTTGAAAGGTTAGTCCATCCTCAGAAAATCTTCTTGTGGTAACTAACAAATGGGCATGCCAGTTCCCCGCCTTCGCGGGGACAAGCTTTTCATCTTCATGGGGTTCATGGATATCCATTTGAACAGCGAGCCCCTTTTCAACAAAATCAGAAGCAAACCGTCTAGTGAGCTCAATACGGTCTTCAAGTGTGATTTGTTTATCATCTGGCAAAGCAAGTACAAATTCTTTAGCCAATTGGCTATTAACGCGTCTCTCACAAGATTCAACTTCATTCCAAAGAACAGAGCTGGATTTAAACTTCTCTTCAGCTCCCACTGGTAAAAGAATTTCATGATGAACATTGCCGTCTCTGTCTTTAAAAGAAAACAACTCACCAGTCCGATCACAGCGAATTTCCTCACGCTGGTTATAACTTGCCTTCCGGCAAGCATTAGCACCAGTACTTCTCGAAACATATTCACAACGGGCAAATTGAATCGCCATAATTACTCCTTTAAAGGGATCAAATGTTGATTAAAAAAGTTGAAAAGCCCAAGGCTCATTTTATGAAAAAATTGGTGCAATACTGACAGCAAAAAAACGTAGTTAACGCACCTTTACTCTGAAAAAGATTTTACACTTTTTAAAGCAACCCTGCAAACTCAAAAAAGTTTGCATATTGTGTATGTCCCAGAATTAAAAATCTGGTCCCTAACCTTATCGGAAAATTTATAAAACCATATAACACTACATAACCATATACACCATTATATGTATGTATATCAATATGTTAGTTGATTACGTTATAGTATTTTGGTATACTAACTCAAACAAATAATTATTCCCATTGATGGTGCATATGACAAAAATCAATCTTATCGAAAGACGTAAAAAGTATATTGATCAGCGCATCAATAAGCTTAAAGAAATGCAAGCCTCTCTCAATACTCAAGAACGCAAAAATCGGACCCGAAGGCTTATCGAACTTGGTGGGCTCATATCAAAAGCAGGTCTCTATGATTGGGACACAAATACACTCTTTGGAGCCCTTCTTTCCATAAAAGAAAAAGAGGATGATCATCTTCAGGTAGAAGCTTGGAAA
>CAYYRQ010000052.1:0-3101 GCA_964474215.1 uncultured Alphaproteobacteria bacterium | reverse complement strand
ATTATTATTACTGTATGAATTATATTTTGTAGCATATGTATAACCAATTTTCATTATGTTATTCTTTGAATTGCTTTAATTAAGCAGTGATTTGTATCAAATAACGAAGCAAAGAGCTATGGAATAGATTTACTTGTTCTTGCGCGTTTTTCCAAGTCACGACGTTTCACTCACAGATGGTCTGCATACATCAGAATGCAACTGGAACTCGGACGATGGCGATTAATTTTCATGCGCCATCATCGAAACCTTGCTCATTCAAACGTAATGTGCACTCGAATAAACGATATCGATTGTTGAGATATCTTTGTGGAGTGGCTGGGAATGATTCTTATGATCATGGAAAAGATATCGATGCCAGTGATGATAATAACTTCAGGTAATCGGGTCATGTATGAAAAGCAATCACACGTGGGATGAAGGTTTGAAAACAGTATATCTTATGGAATTGAATTTATTTAAAAGGTTCAACAGCTATGATATCATATTTTGTACTGGGTGGGTAACATTGAAATTAGGCAATGCAAGTCAGGTGTTGACTTGCGAGGAAGACATTAGATATTCCAGGGATCTTGCTTAATTTTTGAGTGTATGAATCATTCAAAGGCAAAGGAAAATAAATGAATTCCGACTGTAAAATTTACGAAACGATGAAATGCAGTAAGCGATTGAATGACATAAAAGTACGCTTGAAAAATTTACGGAAGGAAGAAAAGGAACTCAAGAATGAGCTGAGGAAAATGGGAGCTCGTAAGCCACTACAAACTGAGACAAGGCCACCCATAGATTCTCCTTTAAGGGAAGAGCTTGAGAAGCTACTTGGAATACACAAGGATGATTCTTTAGATTACAATTCAAATCAATCTACAGAGCAACCTGGCGACGCAGAGGCATTTTCAAAAATGATTGAAAATACGAAAAAATTACCGAAACGTGAGTATAATTTGCAACCTGAAGATCCAGAAAAGCTTGTCAAGAGGTGTCAAGAGAGTATTGCAAGATTTGAAAGACTTTTGTTGGGACGTAAAGGAAGGAAAGGAATAAAGCATAAAAGAGACAAAAATATCGACGAATCTCTGCCTTGGACCAAAGAAGATGACGAAATCATCAAGGCATGGCAACCTTTTCAAGAGATCCCAGTTTTCCCAAACGACATTGAAGAAACTCGGCCTTCGCCTAATCTTCCAACCGAAGCAGATCAACAACTTGAGCGTTTTCAAATTTGTCTATACATATTAAGGAGAGCATTTCTGGGAAATGAAAGTAATCCAAGATTCTCAAGCCCAATGAATTTCTTTGAGCATTTAGAAGCAAATGGTCTCATTAATGAAGACAAACTGGATTTTGAGGATCCTTGGGTGGCCTTGCGAGGATCCTCAGAAATCAAAGAATACCTTAAGAAATTAGAAAATGCGGGTGTAGTTGTAGAGCTAGACACTGTGCTTGGCGAAATAAACGAATTTAGGTACGAAATTTGAATAAAAATGAAAAAGTGCAAAAATGAAGTTTAAAAAATATATTGTCTTTATTATTTTGAGAAACTTTAAAAACTCTAGAATGAAGGTTCCACTTTGGTACTTGAATAATTGCATTTATTTGGTCTCCTAACAATTTCACTCGTCTTCGTTGTGTGCCAGTCTTCCTCTGCAATTTAGACTCCTGGTGATGACGTATTTGCATCTTCCAATACCTTCGTGGTACTTTTCCTATTTATCTCTGAACAAAGGTTTATTTTTCAGCGAGGAAAAGTCTAGTTTTCCGGATGAACCTCTTGAAATTAAACTAGAAGGAGATTCAGATTTGCTTCCTGGAGTGTTGTATCCAAGGATACAGGTCAGTAATCTTGCTGATCAAGAAAAGCTTGGAGATGTTTACATGCAATATATGCAAAGAAAAGCACCTATTATTTCGAGATCGAAATTATCTTTTGTTGAAAATCCGAAAGGTATTTTATCTTCCATGAGATATGGAGCCGTGGATGACTTTCAGGGGATGTCCGGTGGGATAGTTAGCCTCTCCCCGCTTCAGGGATTTGTGTCAAAGTCAAAGTCAGAGGGTAGAGGTAGCAAAAAATCTGTGGATCATATCACAAGATTCGGAAATCTCTTGCCATCAAAAAATGATTTGATAGATGATGAGCGCTTTTACTCTCTCATAAGTGAAATACCCAACGAGTCAGGCAGATGCTTTAAACATGCAATGTCAAACCATGCCGAAAGTCCTTTGCCTCGTCGGGGCCCAATAGATTTAGACCGGGATCCTATAACATCAGAGGAGGCAGGCTACATTCTGCGTAAGATAATAAACAATGATGAAATGTTTGACTCCATAGTAAATCAATTATCAAAATCTAAAGCATCCAAAGACCCATTTAGCGAGAGAGGATGTCAATGGAAAGATAATTGCACAATATCTATTGCAGCTAATTGGGCTTTCTATTTTAGTGCTGATGAGGAAGCACTGAAGGCATTTGATATTAATTGGAGTTGGATAGGTGGCCTAATAGCAGACGTGCGAGATGTGTACGATATTTGGATTAAAGAAAGCGAACTTCTTAGTGATCTAGATTAATAAACATAACACAGGTTTTCCACTATTTAGCACCCTAAAATGCAGTATCATTTGGGATCTAGGGATTCATTTAAGTAAATAAATACAAAGGAAAAAACAGATCAATGAAGCCCTCTACGCATATATTATAACGACACATTGTAATATTTTCTTAATTCTGCTCGAAGATAATTCAGCTAGCTTGAAAACATGAAGCGTTCAAACTGCTTTGGGCTCCTACACAAAGGCCAAAAGTGTTTCCAAAAGTTCATGTCTAAACATTAATTTATGGTTAATTTTATCGAAATCGCTTAAAATTGTCTTTCCTTTGTACTGAGTATCCATTTATTTGTCTATATCTGGATAAATTTACAGGAAAACCCGTATAGGCCAACGTGGCGGAAAGTTTAGTCACGACATGGATTTGTATACAGAAAATGCACAATGTAGATATCCTTTTCTGCGTTAATACATCAATATCAATATAAATGTCTTTTTATTAAGTTAATATAAGTACTGTAAGTATACCATAAGGTTTATCAAAGGAGGTT
>CAYYRQ010000051.1:0-3419 GCA_964474215.1 uncultured Alphaproteobacteria bacterium | reverse complement strand
TGTTTTCTATTTTTTATACACATATTATATATCATTTATATATTTTTCTTTTAAGCATATATAATATTTATAATGTCCACAATACGATATATTTTCCTGGGACTCTTTCTTATCCCCTAAAACTCTTGATATCTGAGCTTTCATTAAAGGTTCCATACACCTAAAGAATACTTTTGTCTTAACTAAATCCATGATGGTCTCACTTACAAAGAGGAGGAGATATTATCATTTTCTTCTTAACAGGTTAAAATGGGTCAATCCATGGGTGTGAAGCATATCTATTTGAGTATCACCTCCCTTAAATGAATGCACAATGTAAAGTTTTTGCGATTTTGGATCTTTAACCCAAATTGTTAGGTCAATACCATTCAGTTTTGCAATCGCATCTAAGCTCGTTGTTCTCGTATCATGACCTAATCCACGAATATAAGATAACCATTGACCTGACTGGCCTACATAAAATCTGACAAAATTTTCATACGTCTCCTTTTTCAACGCATATGATGAGATATCATTTATTACGTCGTTTTGAGCATTTAGTAATTTTTGTAAGGAATTTAAAATTGGGAATTTCTCTTTAGAGTAGGATTCTAATAATTCGTGAGCTGTTTTGCCTGAGATTTTTATAGTATCATTTGCTTCTCTTACAAAATCATCTAATTCTTGATTTATATTCACGTAATTCTCGTGAAGGTCTTGATATTCTTTATCTCGCATTTTTTTAGGGATTCCACCCTCTATAAATGCTTCAAAAATTTCATCAGCAACAAGTTTTCTAATCTCCTCATTGGAGGAGTTATCTAAAAGCAATTTCTCGGCGTCTTTTCTTGAAAGCCCGAGACAATGTAAGGCACAGTCATTATCTTCTGGTATGCCTATTTCTTCAAAAACGATTTCTGCCATGTTTAAAATGCCAGTATGTTCAGAAAGAACTTCTAACTCATTTTTTGAAGATTGTTTGGCCGGTTTAGGAAATTTCGTTTTGCTAGAGTTTAATTGAGAAAGCAATGAAATGAGACTTTCTGTTTTTTGAGGAGGTGTATATAGAAGATAGCGTGGGTTAGCAAATGGGGCTAACGTCAAATTGTCATAAAATTCCTTTAAGGGAAAATTTTTATTTTTTGAAGTATTTAACCACACTTGGGCCCCAAATCTTTCTTCAGGTGTTAAGACTGGATAGTCCGTTCTCTTTACGTTCCCCTTTTTCTTAGCTCCCTTCTTGTTAGAAACCAGCCTTCTCTGATCAACGATAGGAAGTTTAAACTTATGGCCAGTTTTTAAAGACATATTCATTGTTGAATCTTTCAAAACAAACTCCATTCCAAACAAATCTCCCAAAAGCAAGGGAATATCTCTAAAAACAACAATGATATCTTCTCCCATCCTCGTTAAAGTTGATATTTCCGTAATGTCATGGTTATGGAGGATTTCTTTTGCTCTAAGGATATATTGATCTAAAACTTCAGCAGCTTTTGAGAGCATATTTTTTTGACCGGACGCAGCACTTGAGAGAATATCCCATAAATTTTGAGCATCTTGTCGAAAACAGCTTATAAGATAATATCCAGCCAATGATGTAATTGAGTCCTTCAAAAAGACATCGATGCGATCTGTAACGGGTATTGCTTTATAATGAGAAAAGAGAGAATTTAGTTTTTCAAGTACATTGTTGATGCGACCACGTAACATTTTAACTTTCTGCTCTGTGGTATAGGCTTCTTTCTTCTGGATAGGGCGTCGTAGCTTCGTAAGCTTATGATATTTTTTCCATGTCGGAAGATCTCGATCAAAGTTTAGTCCAAGCTCTTTTAATCTCTTTTCAAGGTCACTCCATTCTGTATAGCTATGGATATTTTGGGCTATATCTTTTAAAGCTTTCTGCTTTCTTTCAACAGCTTCTAGCACATCTTGGACTTTCATCTGATCCTCTTCAGAAAGTTTAGAATTCAGTCCTTCTTTTTGAGCGGTACACCTTTTTTTATAAGGCTCCTCTAGTTTCCGTTTTCTTTCACTTTTTGAAACCTTGAGCTCATCTAACTTATCTGTAAAAGATTTCCTATCCTCCCAATTTACGGTTTCGTCTTCCAAAAGTATTTTTCTGATAAAAAGTAGGGCTTCATGAGTCGAGGCAAAAGATTTCTTGGTAAGTTCGATTAATTTCTGTTCTTCGGGCAGGGTTAAGTAGCCACTGATCATTCTGTAGAGATTAGTTACACTCTCTAAACGTAAAGAAGGGTGAGCAACTGTATGGTCATTATTATAGAAATTTACAATCCCTTCCCAATGCCAATCATACCAACTGCTTCCACTTTTAATTTGAGGAAGAAACAGGGTAAAATCATTTAACATAGAACCAACCCACGAGTTCTCGCTTAAATCTAGAAGAATTTGATGAAGTTGTTCCTGGGTTTGTGCATCATGAAAAGTATTTCTAATTTTTTTGAAGGCATCCCAAGATTTATCACTAGCAATCTGGCACTTAGCTGCAGGAGATAGAGTAACACTGCATTCCCCAATAACATTTAAGATGCGCAGCAAGGCATACCTGTATTTGGGACTGTTGTGTTTTACATTTGTAGAAAGAAACGGGGTAAGCACCTCTTCTATTCTTCGTAGGCTATCTATATCTCTTGTAAATGATCCAAGGGCGTAAATTCTAGGAAATGAGGATTCCTCTGGAGGGGTCCACTCGATTTCTCCAGTCATTTCATCCTGATAAAAATTGATAAGATTTCCAAAGTGAAGAGTGAGAGTACGAAATTCCTTAATTAGGAAAGGAAGGCCCTCCCTGAATACTGCTTTTTCATCAGCAACGTATCTATTGTCACCAAGGTGAGAGGCAAACTTGCCTAGCCCTTCTAACTGCCTCCACGGAATTCGTGAGTATAATATTTTTTTAGAGATGACCTTTTCATATAAAGGCTTCTCTTCTCGTCATTCAGTCTATCTTCTTCTTGTTTAACATCCTCTGAAGATAGATCTCGTAAATCATGAAAGACCCATTTAAAGTTATTCATCTTCATTTGTAAGGCCATAGCGAACCCAAACATTTCCCTTTTTAGAAATGCAATCTCTTTTTCATCGTAGTGATCTTTGAGAGGTGCGAGCCCAATTCTTCGAGCAACTGTTCTGAAGTGCAATATGCCTATAAGGGGGTGATCAGTCTTTAATGTGACTTTGCAATCTTCTAAAGGTTGAAGAGCTTGAAGAAAGTCGGGGGCTTCATTAAACTTTCTAGGTGTTAGGGGAGTTCGCAGTTGTGTACCCCATTCCTCAGATGTATCGGAAAAATCATACTCAGACGCCCAGTGTCCACCCGCGTATAATTCTCTTGATAATACTGAACAGAAAGTCACCCAGAGGAGACAACAAGTGATACACATTATTGCTTTCATATTATTAACCACTTTATTAATTAA
>CAYYRQ010000050.1:0-3911 GCA_964474215.1 uncultured Alphaproteobacteria bacterium | reverse complement strand
CATTAAATAATATATATTCCTATTCAGGAGAAATCTGCGAGGGTGGGACATCAGCAGCGACTCCAATGATTGCAGCAGCCTTGGCTAACATCCTATCAGGAAAGAAAAAAGTAACGCCAAGCCAAGCCAAGCTGTCCAGGCTTTGCTGGAGACTGCCGAGCCTCACCTTGATAAATCCGTTTACGGAAGAGGAATCATGCGAGCAGACAAAGCCATGGAGCAACTTGAAAGTAGGTAAAGCTTTTGATGCTTAAATCTTAACTATTTATTTAGGCTCTCTCTATAAAATTTAAGTCAAGGGAGTGCTATATGACGAATCTTCTAAGATTTCAAATCAAAGGCATGCGCTGCGTGACGTGCGCGACACGCGTTGAAAAAGCAATAGCTTCTGTTGATGGCGTCAAGGCAGCAAAAGTAAATTTTGTTAATGAAAAGGCAACAGCTCAGGTTGACTCAACTGAACCAATCCTTGTTAAAAACATTGAAAACGCGATTCATGATGAAGGGTACAAAGGTGTCTATGTTTCAGAAAAATCTCCTGCACACGACAAACATCAAAATCATATGCATCATGGAATTGCCCCTGAATATCGCGATCTATTGATTGCTGTTCTCTTTACGCTTCCTTTGCTACTCCACATGTTTGGAGTATACATTCCACCGCTGATTCAGTGGATTTTAGCCAGTGTCGTTCAGTTTTGGGCGGGCCGTCATTTTACACCAACGCTTGGTATTCATTAAAAAAATTCCGCAGTAATATGGACCTCCTCGTAACGCTCGGGACATCCGCTGCCTATGGTTATAGTGCTGTAAGCGTTGTTCTGGGTGGTGAAGATCTTTATTTTGAGGCGTCTTCCGTTGTCATTACCTTGGTTCTTTTAGGCCGTTATATTGAAAATCGTGCAAAGAAATCAGCCAATGCGGCAGTGAAATCACTGATGCAGTTAACGCCAGCAACGGCTTTTGTGGAAAAGGATGGTGTATACATTGAAGTTTTAAGTCACGACGTTAAAGCAGGAGATAAAGTAATGGTTAAAGCGTGGCAGCGGATTCCTGTTGATGGTGTCGTAACCACTGGATCCAGTGAAGTCGATGAATCGATGGTTACGGGAGAAAGTGTTCCTGTTCTGAAAAAAGAAGGCGACAAGGTTATTGGAGGGACAACGAATACTTCAGGAATTCTCTATTTTAACGCGATCGCTGTTGGAAGTCAGTCGACCCTATCTCGTCTTATCAAATTGGTTGAATCCGCCCAAGCTTCCCATCCACCCATACAAAAATTTGTGGATAAGGTTTCAGCTGTTTTTGTACCCGTTGTTTTGGGAATAAGTTTCGTTACTTTTATAGGTTGGTTGCTTGTGGGGGGAGGCTTCCAACAAGCCATGCTATCTGCTGTGTCCGTTTTGGTGATTGCGTGTCCTTGTGCTTTGGGGCTTGCAACGCCTACAGCCATCGTCGTTGGCATGGGGGCAGCCGCGCGGCGAGGGATCCTTGTGAAAGACCTCGAGAGTATGGAAGCTCTGCGTTCCGTCGACCTCATTGTCTTTGATAAAACGGGAACACTGACAAAAGGGGAATTTAGTTTGTTGCTGACGAAAGCCTTCAATGGTAAGTCGGACAAAGACGTTATCCGTTTGGCCGCGTCTCTTCAAAAAGGGAGCGAACACCCCATTGCTAAAGCTTTTATTAAAACGGCAGAGGGACATTTAATGAATGTAGACGAGTTTGTCTCATTGCCTGGCAAAGGGGTTCAGGGTAAAATTAATGGTCAGTATTATATTCTTGGTTCTGAAGAAATGATGGAGGAACAAGGAATACGGATGCCTGAACAACGTAAATCAGATCAGACTGTTTCCTACTTAGCTTCAAATAAAGAACTACTGGGCATATTCCACCTTGCAGACACGCCAAGAAAAGGTGCGAAAGATGCCTTAAGGGCTCTTCATCAAATGGGCATCAAGACCGTTATGCTAACGGGGGATAAGAAAGAGACAGCTGAAATGATTGGTAAAAAAGTTGGCATTGATGAAGTGGTGGCTCAGTTGAAACCAAAGGATAAGGTTAATTACGTTAAAGCAAAAGAGGAACATCACCATACGGTCGCTATGGTTGGGGATGGGATAAATGATGCGCCAGCGCTTGCTGTCGCGAATGTTGGTTTTGCTATGGGGTCCGGAACGGATGTTGCGATGGATGCTGCCCCCATAACATTAATGCGCCCTGAGCTGAGCCTTATCCCTGAAAGCTTTCGCTTATCAGAAAAAACGTTTCATGTGATTCGAGAAAATCTCTTTTGGGCTTTTATCTTTAATATTATCGGAATTGGTTTCGCAGCCTTTGGTCAACTCAACCCAGAAATCGCTGGGGGAGCCATGGCGGCGAGTAGTATAATGGTTGTGTTGAATTCATTGCGGCTGAAAAGAACATCATAGACATATTATGTGCACAATCTTATTTTCTTTCCCCCAATGAAGGTTGAGGAGGAGCAGATGAGTGAGGGGGTGGTGAACAGGTTTTTTGAATATAGGGGTGAAGGATTGTTTGATAGTGGAACATTGCATCAAACGCGTTAAATAGGCGACAAGCTTTTCGATGATGCCCTTGATAGAGGTTTGCAAAGGCGAGCATCTTTATTCCTTGGAAATTCATAGGTTGCCAAGCAAGCGTTTTTAAAGCATACGTTTCGGCTACGTCATATTTTTTTTCTCTCATTGCAATATCTGACACATTTAAGCAAGCTGACCAGTTGCGATTTCCATAGGCACATGCAAGCTCATTCAACGCTTTATGGGTAGGGTAACTATATGAGACAAAAAATCCTGCAAACGTCAGGACAAGAATTATAAATGCTGCCGTATTACAGATTAAAAGGCTCAGCCTCAACCGTGGTTTGAGTTGAATTTCGACTTTTTCATGCTTTAGAATTGAGAAAAAGTAGCCGAGAGTCATACACAGCATGAAATAGGGCAGGGGCTCAGTCGTGGGAAATTGGAAAAGAGCCTGAGAAAAAGTAACGAATAGAAAAAAATAAAATATCGGATGATGGGTGAAAACTTTTTTGATTTCTTTCCAGTACAAATAGCAAAAAGCACATGCTGCTGCAAAAAACAAAAAGGAAAAAAGGATTCCATCTTCACTCAGAGAATACAAAAAATCGTTATGAGGAGTGCGAAATACATAGAACTCATTCAAAGATGGAAGTGCTCCTAAGTAGGGCACAGAAACAAATTCATATTGCCCGATTCCCGCACCTAAAGGATTGTTTAAAATCATTTTTAAAGTGGCTATATAAATCTCCCACCGAGCGGTATAGCTTTTGTCTGTTAATAGTTTTAGTTCCGAATCTGGATAGAAATAGAAGATAAATGCTTTGATCAAAGCCACCAGCAGAGCTGACAGAAGAATAATCTTCAAGATTTCGAAACGTCTTTCTTTGAAATAATAGAGAGAGAATAGGAGCATTAAGATTACAGCAATGAAAACAGATCGGCAGTTTGAAGTGTATAAATAACAAATCGAAAGGCTAACCAAAATATTTAATGGATTCGATTTTAAATTTTCTTTCCACTTCTTGCCTAAAGCACCCCATTGAAAAGCAAGTGAAAATGCAACAAATTCTGCTGACAAATTTATATTACCAAATGTAAGAAAACTTTGCTCCTCAGGAATAAGGAGGTGTTGAGCAAGGGCAGCAACGACAAAAATGAAGGAGGAAATAACAATGGATTTTTCTAATTTCTCGAAGTCATCTGGATTTTGAATAAATCGATTATAAAAGTAGATTACGCCCCCTAAAAACAGGAAGCGTCTAACATTTTCATATGAGAGCAGGTGGACATTATGAAAATAAGAATTAAAAATTAATTTAACTAGAATTGAGATAAGAATCTAAAAGATCGGTTGGGGTATAC
>CAYYRQ010000049.1:0-4379 GCA_964474215.1 uncultured Alphaproteobacteria bacterium | reverse complement strand
ATTAAATTTTTAGGAACTATGATTGTGGCTTTGCAACTCACAACATCAGCTTATGGTATTAACCATAAACGCTTAGAACTTGAAGCCGATATATATCAGCATAGAATATGGTCAAAGACTCCAAGTGATGAAGAAATGGTTAGGAAGAGTCTTTCATTTATGAGTAAGGAAGATTCCTTTGATTCAAGATATACTCAATCTGAAAGCTTTCTTAAATTTTATAAAAAAGTGAATGGTGAAATAAAGCATGAAGGATTTTTAAGTTTTTCTGACACGTGTAAAAAAATATTTGAGACAAGTGATGACCTGCACAAGGCCGCAGTTTATATGTTGCTTGAAAGGGTAACAGAGAGAACTTCGGATAATCTTAAATTCGTCACAAGGATGGACTCACTTAAAAAGGAATATGAGAATGCTCCTTATGAAAAAGATGCAAATGGAACTTTAGAATATTTCCTAAACATTGACACGGTCGATGTTCACTAACTTTTGATTAGGCTCGAGTTTTTTGGCCAGTAGTAGCTTTTTTATTACCTACTTGTAGGTGGGGCAAGAGAAGATTGGAATAATGTATCACAAGACAGGACTTTAAACCCATTAGCTTTATTTTTCTAAAACCCTTAAAAATCATTTAGGATTTCCTAAATCTGATGTATTTGAGAGGATTAGCTCAGTTTATTGATCTCAGTCTGTGGAGGGTGACATTTAGTCTTCATAATAGCAAGAATGAGAGAGAAAACCCAACAATACATCCTATGAGAAAAATAAGAAGAGTTGAATGGGTAATGCCTAAAGGGCTTGGTTTA
The DNA here is from genome assembly GCA_964474215.1 of uncultured Alphaproteobacteria bacterium. Taxonomy (GTDB): domain Bacteria; phylum Pseudomonadota; class Alphaproteobacteria; order UBA9655; family UBA9655; genus UBA9655. Next base: position 3,573 of record CAYYRQ010000049.1, on the reverse strand, counting down.
ATTCGTTTTCTTTTTTCGAGCATTTCTTTGACAAAAACTTTTTATAAACAACGAGAATGTTACTATACCTCATAGCTTAGAAAAATTCCTTCTTAATTTTATGTATTCTTTTCATTATAAAGCGTTAGCAACATCAATAAACCCTAAACTAAATTTTGTGTATTTGAATTGAGATAGAAGCTCCTCTAGCTTAGATTTAGTGGGATAATAGCCGAACTAGTTAGGATGTGTGCTCAAGCCGGAGTTGAGGTTTTCAAGCAAACACAACTTTAATTAAGTTCAGATTATATATAAAAAAAAGCTGCGTTCATTTAAAAATACTGGTGACCATTTAAGTTGATCACCAGCATAAGTCTTAAAAAAGCCTTTAGTACTTCAGGCGATGTTGTAGTGTCCCACAAATATGATGATCACGAAAACCGCCTTTCCCATACTGCTTCAGGGCACTGTTATCACAGATAGAAATAGAGTGATGTGGGATGGATATATCAATCCCTCTTTCTTCAAATGCAGCAAGGATGGGCTGCTCTAGATAAGAAAAGTTTGGATCTTGGGTTGTAATTTGATGCATCGTATACCCATAGTCAGCAAAAGAAGGATTATTGTATCGTACCGAGGCATGGGTTTTTAAGACAAGCTGTCTTAAATCCTTATTCATTTGAGCTAATATGCCACTATCCTTTTGATCTGAAGAACAGCTAAGAAGACCTCCAAACCATGTAGAAGGGCATTCTTCCTCAAAAGCAATAACAAGAGTATCATAGAGTGTTCCTGTAAGCACGCGAGACAGGTCATGAACTTCATGCCTTACATCTCCCAACGTTAGATCATTAAGAGCATTGCGGATACCATGAACTCCTAAGCCCGTGGCCTTGCTAAGTGATTCGGACATCTCGGATAAGAATGAAGTTTTACGTAAGTTTCTACCCGTATCCTGAAGAAAACGCTCACGAATAGGCTTTAAGGATAAAGCGGCAGACAAGGCAATAAAATCACCAAAGGATTCATCAATGGCTCCTGTTTGAGGACGGCTAAAATCATTATTAGGTCTTAGGATATGGGAGATGTTGTGCCCTGTCTCATGAGAAGCTGTTTCAAAATCATTTGAGGTCCACCCAATGGTAACCCTTTTTCCATTCTGCTCCATTTTAAGGGGGAAAAAATGAATAGATCCACCCGATGTATCAGGGCTAAAATAAGCATTATTATAGCTACTGTTGTCTAGTGCATATAGCTTGACGGGTTGTTGACTCCTCCATCTTTGTAGTGCTGCTGAACGACCATCAAAAAGATCCTCTAAATCACTACCAACAAGTCGTTTTGTATAGGAAACTGTTCCCCAAGCATTGATAACCGTCGATTTTCTATAAATACTCGATGCGACCTCAGGAGAAAGCTTAACAGAAGTTGAGTAGGGGATAGGAGAAGTTCGCTGTCTGTAGGGCTCTTGATGGACAAAAACATAATCTGTATCTTTCAAAAGATCTCCCTGGCTGTCCTTTTTCACAAAAGGTCTTCCTTTATTAACACATAAAAAATCTTTAGGGCCATTTTGCACACCGTCAAGTTGCAGTCTCACTTTCATTCCTGAAAGAGTGTGCTCACTCTGAGCATTAATATCTAAGAGTGTTGTTTTAGTTGCGCCACATTCAGCTTTTATTGCATATAGTATACATGTTGTAAAAAGTATGAAACTTCTAGCTATTAATTTATTTTGCACGATAACCTCCTCAGTTATATATTGTTATGCATATATAGATTACATGAAGAGTATTTAAATGAATTATCCGGAAAATTTCCCTAAAGAGATAAACTAAGGGAAAAATACCCAAATAAATGTTAAAGTCCTACGACCTTGACACAAGTTTAATTTTTTTCGATCCCAGATTCTAGGTTATTTCATTTTTATTGTAGGATTTATAGAATTTGAAGCTTCTCTAGCTTGAACTATTCTTCCTCTTTTTGCGTTTCCAACGGATGATTACTAAGCCAATATGCTTACTGCCCCTCTTTGTTAAAACCTGAGCCTTTCCCTCCAACAAAATCTTGAAAACTAATATCTTTTGTTCATCAACATCCTAAAAAATCAACAGTTGCTGAAGAATTCTCTTGTGGTAGTTTTGTTACTGGTATTGCCAACAAAATGCTCTCTTAAAGCGCTGTAAAAGCATAAGCTTTTACCTTCTCCATAGAAGCTGAAGATTAGACGTCTAACCTTCCTTCTAAATTTCTTATATTCCCTTCGTTGTAAAAAACAGTAAAATAAATTACTATTGGTTGGTAAAGTCTTTGAAGTTCATCTACTAATTGACGAGCCTTGAACCGTATAAAAATAGGATAGGGGACTTTTCCAGAGTTCAAAAGGAAAATGACTTACAATACATGTCGATTTAAGTGTGCTCCGGAGGAGCAACCAATGAAAAAAGCTTTATATCTGATAGCATTAGGAATCCTAATAAACCTTGTAATTATGCCAGAATCAGTACAAAGCGATAAATTTCTTCGTGAAGTTATCTTAAATGCTAGTAAAACACCAATACCTATAAGGCATTTTAATGCTCAGAGCGCAAGTTTAGTCCAGACAAATGAAAAAACCTATTATTGGAATAAAGGATTTGTCCCAAAGCAAAGGATAAATCCCGAGCAAATTGATTCTGTTGAGGAACAAGCGCCCAAGAAAATTCTCTTTGATCCCTATCGCTCATTACCTTATTATAAAAAGGAGGAAAGTCCCATCGATAAGTTCAGTCTCACAAGAAAATTCTTATTTAAGAATGATTCTAGCGCATGAGCCTTTCTCCATGCATTTTCCATTTATCAAAGTGCGATTTATCGAAGGTACTTCTTTCAAAGACGTCACTAAGAAAACCTAAAAGTTGAGAGGCTTTCTCCAGATTTTCATAGTCCTGAAGGTCTTCACCAGGTTGGATGGAAAAGGCTTCCATGAGGCCTAATTTCTCAAGCAAGTCGCCAATATGAATGAGCTAACGAGTCCTGAGTTTTCGTTCAGATTGGCTTCTGATCTTCATTTTTCTTTTCTCGCGATTGAGTAGGTTTTTGAAACGGTTGAGGTATTGATTGAGCATATGAATCTTTTTTGGAAGGTTTAAGTTTTTGGGTTCATTTTTTGTATCGAAGAAATAGCTCTCCAGCTACAAACCATTCCTCCATAATCGGATCTCGTGTTGAAAGTTTTTGTTTCAAAAACTGAAGCCCACCTATCAGGAGCTTATCTTCCCACGAGCAAATATCAAGTGTCTTAATGAAAGTAGAAAATTCCTTTTGCCGTTCTTAAAGAAGCAGCTGATTTTCAGATTGAAGTTTAGAATTCTTGGATTCAATTTGCTTAATTTTAATAGCGGCTTTCATAGTGGTAACTCCAGGGTTGAGTAATATGTAAAGCCTCTTGAAGATTTATAATATCTAATTTAATGCGAGATAAAATCGATTTTGTGTATAGCTTTAAGCAATCATCTGGATGAGGAATTTCTTCGAGTAGTTTCATCTAAGTCCATATAATACTAAACCACTATCAAATTAGTTACATATGATGTATACTCAAAGGCATGGGGA
>CAYYRQ010000048.1:0-4483 GCA_964474215.1 uncultured Alphaproteobacteria bacterium | reverse complement strand
CTCTAATGCTTCTTCCTCTATACCCTCCTTGCTCTCCAACAATACCGCTTGGTTGTAGTGATTAAAGTTATTGGCTTCCTGATTTAAAAACCAATGTTGAATAGGAGAAAGAGTACAAGATTGATGAGAAAGAAGTGTTTCTTGTTTTTTTTCTTTTTGCTCTGATGTTATTTTAACAAAAGGAGCAAGCTCTTCTATGGTAGGAGTCTCAAACACCTGCTCCATATTAAATTCTAAGCCTTGCTGACGCGCTTGGGAGACAAGCTGAATGCTTAAAATAGAGTCTCCTCCTACTTCAAAAAAGTTATCTTTAATGCTGACTTGATCAAGGTTTAATATCTCTTTCCATATTTCAACTAAGCGTTCTTCAACTTCGCTACGTGTTTCTGTTGAAGATTCTACGGAAGAGGCTTCTTCCTCATATTTTATAGAAGAAAGACTGCGCCTATCTATCTTTCCTGAACTTGTCCTCTTCAGGACATCAACAAACACCCATGTCTGTGGAATCATGTAAGACACGAGGTGGTTTTTTAAGAGTTTCTGGATCTCTTCTTCAGCTTGTTGAGTATCTTCCGGAACTCCGCCAGTCCACTGTACATATCCTACTAAACGTTCTTGAGGTGTTCCCGGATTTCCTAAAGAAACAGCGGCGGCTTCAACCTTGGGGTGCTTATAAAGCACTTGCTCAATTTGCTCGACTTCTATTTGATTTCCTCGAAAGCTGATTTGACACGCGCGTTGCCCCATATAATCTATGCGCCCATCTTCCAGATAAAGGCCTATATCTCCCGTTCTGTATAGGGCTTCCCCTTGTTTGTAAGGATGCGGAATAAGTCTCTCACTTATTTGTGAATGCGTGGATGAAGGAAGAAGCCCTATTCCTCCTATATAGATCTCCCCTTTAACACCAACGGGCACAAGCTGTTGCTGATCATTAAAAATATAGACTTGCGTATTCGCAATAGGGCAGCCAATCGTGACCTCTTCACATTTCTGGCTTTTCTTGTCAAAAACTCTTGCAAGTGTATTCCAAGAACCTGTGTCTTTCAAACCATACTCATTGTACAGACTTGCTTGAGGACAAAGAGCTATGTGCTGTTGAGCAAGGTCTGTAGACCAAAGTTCTCCTGTTAGGCTTATAAGCTCTAAGCTTTTTAATTCTTCAGCCCTTGCTGTTCTTAACAAGCTTCGATAAACTCCTGGAGAGCAAAGGAGATGACTTACCTGAGAGTTAGATATCAGCTCGAGAATGCCCTGAGTATCTCCCCAGTTTTTTATTGCTGAAGGAATAGCTAAACTTGCTCCTTCCATGAGGGCCCAAAATATCGTCAAACTTGCTTTATCTGATTCTGGAGGATAAAGCAGGGCAAGGCGCTTTACGGGAGAATCAAATGCGGATTTCCGTGCATAAACAGTATTGACCCAGCTTCTGTGGGTGAATGGAATTAGCCGTACTTTCTCTTGATCATCAAAAGAATAAAAAGCACAAGCTAAATCATCAGGACGGCTTAGTCCTTGGAGGGATGTTTGCCCTCCTTCTTTTAGATCTTCAATATCTAAAACCTCAATATCATGACCTTCAAGGCGATCTTTCAAATCTGCACTTGTAATGACAGTTTTTGCCTTTATACGTTCTAAAACCTGTTGGAGTTTCTCATCAGGAGTACCTGGACTTAAAGGTACATAAATACTCCCAGCTTTTAAAGTGCTCAGGAGAGCTACTATAAAATCAATGCCACTCTCTAAAACAATAGGAACAAACTCTTGAGGCTTAACCCCTTTGGAAAGCAAACTCGAGGCGACTTGATCACTTAACTTTCCAATCTCTCCATATGTATAAACTCGGCTTCCTTCTACAATAACAGCTTCTTGAGCAGAATGTGCCCCTATATCTCCTAAAACTAATTCATGAAGATTCTTCTCCGAAGGATACTCCCTCTCCGTCTCATTCCACTCACCTATCTGCTTCTCTCGCTCTTCTTCATTGAGGATCTGTATATCTCCAATAGAAAACTTCATATATATATACCTTTTATAGTATAGTTAATAATTTCACAATTAGCTTACAATACAATTTTGATGCGTACCTTTCTTGAAAGGTATTTCCAGCAAATATTTGACTGCAATCATATCGACTATGGTCAAAAAGTAAATATGAGCCGGAAAGTTTACCTTATTTACGTTTAATTTTCCTGAAATAAAACAACCCTCTACAATAACCCTGCTTATTTTCGTGAACCGAATTTTTATGTTTGTAAAAATTTGCATATTAAAAATCCTCAAAGCACTTTGCATGTTTCGTCGAAAAGCAAGCGTGGAGCACGAGGACCTGGTAGTCCGGAAGGGTCTCCATAACCAAAATTACAGAGAAAATTAGATTTCAATTGCCCGTCAGGAAAGAACTCTTTATCAACAGCTTCATTAGAAAAGCCAGACATGGGACCACAATCAAGCCCACATGCTCGCGCTGCTAATATAAAATAAGCTCCTTGAAGACTACTATTGCGAAAAGTAGTTTCCTCTATTAAAGCTGAATTCCCTTCAAACCAGGATTTTGCATTTGCAAAAGGGAAAAGATAGGGTAAGCGTTGATAGAATTCAAGATCATAAGCGAAAATGGTTGTCACAGGAGCTTTCATTATTTTTTCTATGTTTTCAGGAATAAGATGTGGTTTTAAGCGTTCTCTTGCTTCTTTTGACTGTAGAAAAAGAATTCTTAAGGGTGAACAGTTTGCACTTGTTGGTCCAAGGCACATAAGATTATAAACTTCCTTTAAAATCTTTCGAGTTACAGCCTTTTTTTGCCACGTACTATATGTTCTCGCATTATAGAAAATTTGTTCAAGACAGGTGTTACTTACTTTTTTCATTATTATTCACTTCTTTTCTTAAAATTTTTATTAGGCAACTTTTTCATTCGTTTGTTGTTGGTTTAAATTAATATAAATTCCTTCTATAATTCTCACATAATCATTAAAAATTTTAGAAATATTTTCTTGAGAAAAGTGGCTTTTATTATAGCCAAGCCTCATTATAAGATTGCTAGAGGGCTCCACACCAACAGTGAGCGGAAATTCCGTAACATCTAAAGTGTTCTTATAAGGGGTAACGTCAAGATCTGCAGTTGATTTACTTCTTTCAAACTTTGGATAATTTTCAAAAACAAAAATTGTATCGAATAGAGTATGAGCAGCTGAATCCCCAACAAGAGATTGAATTTCAAATAAAGGAAGTAAGGTATGATGCTGAATTAATGAGAGTTGGTCTTGTGTCCAACTTATGCCTTGAATAATGTTTATATCATCTTTTATTTGAAATCTAAACGGAACAACATTAGCTAATAGGCCAATAACTTTATGTGCATTCTCTAATTCAATTGTTCGCCCAAAGGTTGTTATACCAAATGTAACATCTTTTACCTGTGTAAACTTAGCAATCAATACAGCCCATGCAAATTGCATGAGAGAGTTTAGCGTTAACCCTAAGTTTCTAGATAATAAAACGATTTGATTATATAGCAAAGAAGGGATCAAAGCTTCAAAGACTTCATATCCTTTAGAGAGGTTCCTTGTATGTTTAAAGGATGCAGAAAATTGACTTTTGTAGGGTGCATCCCATAGATAGTTTTTCCAGAACTCTTTTGTTTCTAATTTGTCTTGCTTTTGTATCCAATCAATATATTTCTGAAAAGAAATATTACTCTTAGCTTTTTCTAGATCTCCCCCTTGAAACAATATTTTATAATTCTTTTTTATTTCCTCCAGCAATTCCATCACACTCCACCCATCTAAAAGAATGTGATGAAAAGTTAAAATAAAGTAATAGCAGTCTTCTGCATGTTTTACTAAGATTCCTCTTACAAGAGGGGCTTTATTAAGCTCAAATTTCTTTTCCCTATTTTTCAAGAGTAGACTTTCTAAAGAAGAGATTTTATTTTCTTCTTTTAATGTAGAGATATCATGAAAATCTAAAACTGAAGGAATGTTTTTAGAAGTAAACTGAATGGGGTCATCAAGTCCCTGCCAAAAAAAAGCAGTTTTAAAGATGTCATGCGACTTTACTATCTCCTCCCATGCTTTTTTAAATAAGCTGACCTTTTTTAAGTTGTGAATTAAAAAAATCTTTTGCCGGAAATACCAATCTTGTTTTTTATCCTGTAGATAGTTAAGAAGAATTCCTCTTTGCATTGGGGACAGGGGATAATAACTTTCCATTTGGCAAGGATAGTCAAGATTGTTCTGGATATACAATTTTAATCCTTCTTTTTGATGGGGGAGGTTAGTAGTTAAAGGTTTTTCAGGACCCAACTTTGCTTCAGTTTGAACTGTTGTTACTAAAAATTGAGCTAATGATTTTAAGATAGGACTTTTAAAAATATCTTTTGCAGTTAGTTGTATTCCTGCCTTTCTAGCTTCAGAAGCTAGCTGTATAGCGGAGATGGAGTCACCACCGATACGGAAGAAGCTATCATGGACTCCCACTT
>CAYYRQ010000047.1:0-4493 GCA_964474215.1 uncultured Alphaproteobacteria bacterium | reverse complement strand
ATAATATACATATAAATCATAAAGGCATATTATGAGAAATATAGCTATATTAGTAATATTTATGAGCACACATTATATTACAACCCAACATGCTTGGTCACAACAAGTGTGCGAACGAAATCAGCCATGCGCGGGCAGGGAGTGTTATGACCTAACTGAGAATCAAGCCATGGATATTATGACAAACCAGCTTTCCGTGTTGGGAGATCCGCCCTATGTGTGGGAGGTTGGCAAAGTTGGTTATGGTTTAACTTGCTTAGACTACTGCGAACCCGGTTCGCTTAGGGTTGCGCCCGGTGTCTTTAAAAATGGGAAGTGCACTTATCGTGTTGAAAACAACGATCCTGTGAATCTTGTGGGGGATTGTACGACAATAGTTCTGGAGCGGAAAAACCAATAATTTAAATACTTAAGCATGCTGAGATGACTTTATGCTTGCATTTAATATATTAAAACCTATAATCAGGATGTTTTGTTATATATATGTAGTTTATAATGTTCAAAAAACTATTGTTATCCCATTTTTTATCCGTTTCGTTATTTTCCTTATCCGTTATGGCCATGGAGCCAGATCCTAAGTCAAAGGTTCTGAAACAGCTTCAACCAAATCCTGGATTCCTAGAAGTCGAAGCTGTACACAAAAAACGTTATCCAAAGGAATACACTGGTAATGATTCTATAGATCCTCGCATCGTTCTAGCCCAACGCAAGCAAATTGCTCATCTACAACAAGGGGAAGACGATCTCCCCTTAAGTTTCCATAATCCGGCCCTCCTGCCTTTGCTTGAAAAATTACAGACGTTTGCTGAAAAGCAACATGTATTAAATGGAACGAACAAAGCGTTGTCAAAGCTGTTAATGGAAATGGATTTCCAACGAAAACTAGAGGATATCAATCACCTTTGGCTGATAGGCATGCATTTTCGGTCTACTTTAGCCCTCAGTACAATCGGGGCGGATGAAAGCGATGTATTTTCTCATGTTCCAAATAGGGAAATCTTTTTTGGACTTCAAAAAAGTAATGCATGGCAACATTTTCTATCATCATATATTGCTTATCAGGAATTTGATAATGGAGGGCACGAGCTTTCTCTCCAATTTGACACGTTTCTTCCCCCTCAATCAGAGGAAAAACTGATAAATAGTGTAGCGAACCTCCTGCCTGCACGAGTTGTTTATCCTTGTTTGGAGCAAGGTAAGTTAGGCATTCCTTTCTTAGTTAAGCAATTGTTGTTGGATATCTTTCCCGTAGTATTTCCTGCAAAAGCTTTACAAGGACATGGGACTTCATTCAGTATGTTTGGATTTGGCACGCATGATTTTCTCCATTATTTATCAGACCGCAGACGTCATCATTTTCTAGAATATGTGATTCAGGAGGCCGAAGCTCATTATCTTAAAGGTGGGAGTATTCCTGAATTTACAAAGGTTTTTCCCCCCTTCGCGCGAGCAAGATACTATAATGTAATGGGAAGCTTGCAAGAAACTTACATGAACATGGTCTCTAAAATTATCCCAACTTACGGAAATAAAATGTTTCAAAAAGCCATGGTCGGTTTCTTTTGGATCATGCATGAAACCATGAACTTCCCAGCAAGTCTTTACAGAACAAATGATTTTGAAAGTGTTTTACAGACAATTACAGCTGAAACAGATATTACGGGGGTAAGCTTTGCTGTAGAAAATCATGACTCTTGGGAGTCTGATTTTGACCCTCTGAATACATCTTCCATTACAGGAGAGACGGGTATGACGGATAACGTCATATATAGTTATGTCATGGGCAATTTTGGCATTGAGGAGGCAAATTGTTATAAGTATGCTACATACTTTCCCGAAGGGCCGATTGTAGCGTCTGATGTTGTAGGGCGAAGCATAAAAAAATCAAAGAGGTTTATCGACGTATCATTTCATATGAAAGATGGGAGTGAACTTACGTATACATTCCCAACACTGCTCCATAAATGGATGAATGCAGACGATAACATTGGTCTCTTAGCATATGGAGGGACGTCTCTTAAAAAACCTAATCTCATGGAGGCTTCTGACCCGCGTATAACAGCCCAGGATTTCTTAAAAACTGTTGAGGAAAACATTCATATGCACGTCACGTATTTTAAGGAAATGGCTTTGTCACTAGCGAATGTTGAACCTGCAGGTGAGGGGAGTAGCCTTGCACAAAGATTCTTTAGAAATCAATTCGCTCTCGATAAATCGATCAAAAAGCATTTACATATATCAGATCAATAAATTGTAAACATACGATATGATAAGGTTTAGACTACTGAACCCGCCTCTTTTTTAAGGGCCGGTTGTCTTTGAAAGACTTTGCACGCTGTTTCCATATGCAAGCTTTTGACTGACAACTATCCCGTTGCTCATCATCCCAGAAGGTGTACAGGTCAACACGATGGTCATCATCATACATGGTGAGGAGCCACTTAAATGATTTAGAAAGCTCATCTGCAAGAAAACTATCATTGAGTGATAGGGCTACGGCCCCCCACTTGTCTTCATTTTCTAAAAGGACGGCAAAGCAGTCCGTCCTAAATCTTGGCAATGGTTTATGTAGGGAGTTAACCTCTGAATCAAAGAACATTCTATTGTTATATGTTTGTTCAAATTGAGCTTTATAACGCGTTTGTGCTAATGTATAGAGCTCACATTCTTCTTGGGCCGACAATCCCCATAACAAAGAACTCTTTGTCTGCCAGACATATAAAAATGCATATAGCCATTTTCATTTAGCTGATTCCATATGAGAGAGATCTCAGATACAAATTGTGCAATACGGCTACTCAGCCATGTATATTCGTCCTCACATTGCGGACTATATCGCGCAAGAGTGGTGTTAATACGTTCAATAGCCTCTTCAATGCTTTCAAAAGACTGACGGAGTGAAGTATCAGAATTGACTATATTGAAGGACGGATCAAACCGACAAAGAATGGTTGTAAACGAATGAGGATCGTAACTTTCAAATTCCATAGCATAAACTGAAAGCAAAAACAAAAATGAGATAAGACATTCAAAAGAATAAGCCGCAGTCGCATGATGGAAGCAACACCTAATAATTTAAAAGTTTATTGGAAAACATGAAGAGAAATGTCGAGAACAATCTGTACGTCATCATAATATTGCGGAGGGAGATCAGGTAAATATAGTTGTGAGTGAGAAGGGGACTGTGTTAGATGTAACAAATTTGATCTGTCACACGCTTTTCGAGCGAAGAATTCATCCGTTCAAAATTCTCTTTAGTTTTGCCTTTGATAAAGGGCCACATTAACCATGCAAATAAACCTGAAAGTGTTCATCATGAATAAGTCGTGTGCCCCCTTATCTTCATCAAGGATAAAATAGTGCTCGCCAACGAAGAGCTATGAGTGGTCACTCAGTTTTCTTAACCAGCGGAGCTCCTTCTCTTGAACACAATTCAAAACAATAGGTTCAAAGGTTGTTTTTGATTTTTCTGATGAGAGTTCAATATGCAAACGGTCTGCGTCTAATTTATTGGCAGATGTAATAAAGGGATTCCATTCACAATAGGACTCAAAATCGACTATGGTTTGCCATACATCAGCGGGATGCGGCTTTATGTATTTTTCAGTTTGTATATGGAACAGTGAGTTAGGCCTATAGGATTAGCATTGCAATAGAACGACTTTCAGAACCAGGAAGCTGGCGGGGACCTACTCTCCCGTGACTTAAGCCACAGTACCATCGGCGCAGAGGACTTTCAGGGTCGAGTTCGGAATGGGATCGTCTGTGGATTCCTCGCCATACCCACCAGCTTACTGGTTCCTTAAATTAAACACATGATACAAGTTGATAATCAACGGAGTACGAATCAAGCCGATTGAGTTATTAGTACCGGTTAGCTCCAAGACTTACGCCTCTTCCACACCCGGCCTATCAACGTGATCGTCTATCACGACTCTTAGCAAGAACTTGTTTTGAGGTGGGTTTCCCGCTTAGATGCTTTCAGCGGTTATCCCGTCCGTACATAGCTACCCAGCGCTGCAGCTGGCGCCACAACTGGTACACCAGAGGTACGTCCATCCCGGTCCTCTCGTACTAAGGACAGATCCTCTCAATTCTTAAACACCCATGGCAGATAGGGACCGAACTGTCTCACGACGTTCTGAACCCAGCTCACGTACCACTTTAATTGGCGAACAGCCAAACCCTTGGGACCTGCTTCAGCCCCAGGATGTGATGAGCCGACATCGAGGTGCCAAACCTCCCCGTCGATGTGGACTCTTGGGGGAGATCAGCCTGTTATCCCCGGCGTACCTTTTATTCGTTGAGCGATGGCCCTTCCACAGGGAAACCACCGGATCACTATGACCGACTTTCGTCTCTGTTTGATCTGTCAATCTTACAGTCAGGCGAGCTTATGCCATTGCACTCTGCAGCTGATTTCCGACCAGCCTGAGCTCACCATCGCGCGCCTCCGTTACTCTTTAGGAGGCGACCGCCCCAGTCAAACTACC
>CAYYRQ010000046.1:0-4609 GCA_964474215.1 uncultured Alphaproteobacteria bacterium | reverse complement strand
TTCTCACCATGCTCCTTACTCGTCAACTCTATAATATCAATAATCGTGCCTGCCTGATTGAAAGGTAACTTTTCTTGGCGTGAAACTATCCGGCTAAATTCAGTATTAACAATGGGAACTTCATCAACTTTTGACTGTGGGTGCTCACTAGTAAATTTTAAAAAGCTTTCAAAACTTGAAATGAATTGTTTTATGGTGGTGTCCTTAAATAGATCTGTTGAATACTCCAACCGCAATTCAAAATTATGCTCCGTTTCTTTCATCCACAAGGCAAGGTCAAATTTGGAGATGTGTTCATCCACTCGGATGTTTTCCACATCTAAGTCTTTGAATTTAAACAAAGAATCAGTTTTGTTTTGAAGAACAAACCATGTTTGAAAGATTGGATGCCGGCTTAAGTCCCTCCTGATTTTAAGATCATCCACGAGCTGCTCAAAGGGCACATCTTGATTTTCCTGAGCTTCTAAAACATTTTCTTTATTTTTTTGGAGAAGTTCCAAGAACACTGAACTATCAGAAATATCCAAGCGCATAGCAAGAGTATTTACAAAAAAGCCAATTAAATTTTCTACTTTCGGGTAATGTCGGTTTAAAATAGGAGTTCCTACAACCACTGTTTCATCATTTGAAAAACGATGTAAGGCTGCTTGAAAGGCAGTAAGCAGCACAACAAACATGGTTACATCATACTTTCGAGTTAGCTCGATTAATTGGTGGTGTACGTCTGTAGGGATTGTATAATAGTAAGCAGCACCTTTATAACTAACCTCGGCTGGTCTCGCATAGTCAGTTGGCAATGAAGATGTGTCTGGAGTATTTGATAGAGCTTCTCTCCAATAATTAAGCTGCCTTTTGATGATTGTGTCTGTAAAATGATTTCTTTGCCAAGTCGCAAAGTCAATATACTGAATAGGCAATTCAGGAAGTTGAGAAACTCGATGTTCGAGAGAAGCATTATATAGCTCGCTTAATTCGCTGAAAAATAACTCCATCGACCAAGCATCAGTAATGATATGATGAATAGCTAAAACTAATATATGTTCGTTATTTGACAAACGAAGAAGACTGCATCTTAACAAAGGGGATTTAGATAAATTAAAAGGCTTATTTAATTCTGAGTTGAGCTTCTCTTGAATTGTTGATTGTAAAGAAATTTTTGCAGAATCGGATAAATCGATATAATTACATTCGAAATCAAGAGTAGGTGATATTTTTTGATATGCATTACCAGCATTGTCTACAATGAACGACGCCCTTAATACTTCATGTCGCCTAATAATATCTTTAATAGCATCCATAATCGCTTTTTTGTCTAAAGGACCTGTGAAGCGTATGGCTGCAGGAACATTGTAGACATTAAGTTCAGGACTGAGCTGCTCTAAGAACCAAAGACGTTGCTGAGAAAAAGATAAAGGAAAAAGAGCTTTGTTTCTATCTATTTTTGGAATGTCAAAATTATCTCCAACTTCTGCTGGCTGGGAATTTATATAATTGACAAGTGCTGCAATTGTTGGATTCAAAAAAATCTCTTTTATAGGTATATCAGCTCCAATTTCTTCTCGAATTTGAACCGCAAGCTTTGTCGCTAAAATCGAATGACCTCCAACTTCAAAAAAGTTTAGGTTCACATCATCAATAGGAAGAGATAAAATTCGTGACCAAATTTGACAAAGGCTTTTTTCTAAATCACTTTTCGGCGGTTGTTTTTCTTTTTGATTAGAATCATGAACATATTGCTCTGATTTTAACTTGATAAAATCTATTTTCCCATTGGGGGTTAAAGGAAATTCATCGAGTATGACAATATAACTCGGCAACATGTAGAGAGGTAATTTTTCAGATAAGTAGCTGTTGAGAGTTTCCTTTGCCGAGAGTTTGTCTTTTTCATCTGGAGATTGTTTGTTGAGAACAACATAAGCCACAATATGTTTTTCTTCTAATTGAATTCCTTTTGCAAGAACTATAGCTCCTTTAACGTTTGTATGAACTGCAAGAACAGATTGAATTTCATCAAGCTCGATTCGAGCGCCCCGAATTTTTACCTGTCGGTCATTTCGTCCTAAAAACTCTATATTGCCATCTTCTAAGAATCTTCCTAAATCCCCCGTTTTAAACAGGACTTGGTGATTCTTATTTTTAGAGTAGGGGTTCGGAACGAACTTTTGGTTTGTAAGCTCCTGATTGTTTAAATATCCACTTGCCACGCCTGTTCCGCTAATATGTATTTCACCTGGGATACCTGGCGCTAACAAATTGTCATGCTTGTCTAAAATATAGGTATGAAAGTTGCTCAATGGTTTTCCAATTGGCAAATTAATTCGGTTACTCTCTGATCCAATTACCTCATAATACGTAGCATCTGCACAAAATTCGGTACTACCATAGATATTAATGAGAAAGGTCTGAGGGCAGAAATTTAAAAATTTTTTAGTTAAGGGAACAGGGCAAGCTTCACCACTTACAATACAAATCTTTAATGTATCAAGCGACAATCTCTTCGAACTTCCGAGCTCAACCATTGCTTGAAGCAAAGAAGGAACAACGACTATACGAGTGACTTTATGTCGATTTAATGCATTAATAAATAAAGTAGGATCCTTTACAGTATCTTCGGAAAAAATAGCAAGCGTAACGCCCTTTAAGAGAGGTCCTAATGTTTCCCAAATGGCATCTCCAAAGCTAATAGGTGTTTTTTGACAACAAACATCATCAGAAGAAAATGGGTATTTTTCCCACATCCAATGAAATCGATTGAGTCTTGCTTTGTGAGTTTGTTGTATTCCTTTCGGATTGCCAGTTGATCCGGACGTATAAATAATATCGACGCCTTTTGCTTCGAAGTTTAATTTCGGGTTTTTTGTCGAGTATTTTTCAAAATTTTCCTTATCCACGTAAATAGTCGTGGCTCTAACTTTTCCTAAATCATCCTCTGTTCTGCTTGAACTACTAATGTAAACGGACGCTTCGGAATCTTCTATCATGTATTTTTTCCTAGCAGCAGGATAAGCAGAATCTATAGGAACATAAATAGCTCCAACCTTCAAAATAGCAAGCTGGCTTGCAATAAGTTCAGGTGAACGATCTAGACTGACAGCAACTTTTTGATAAGGAAGAATTCCTTTCTCCAGCAAAAAATGTGCAACTTGATTAGCTTTTGCGTTTAAATCTTCAAAAGTGAGAGCAATATCTTCATAAACAACAGCATCCTTTTTCGGTGTTTTGATAACTTGCTCCTCAAAAAGACCATGAATCGTTTCATTCTCCGGATAGTTTTTTTCTGTGTCATTCCAGATTTCTAGAATTTTTGTTTTCTCTTCATCTGTGATAGGATTAACTTGCGTCAAGAGAGCGGAGCTATCTTTTCTAATGGTATTTAAGATATTTATAAAGTGATCTATTATTGATTTAATCTGATCTTTATCAAAATTCTCCGTTTTGAATGTTACATCTAAAAGTATTCCATCTTTTGGAACCACAAGTAGCGTTAAAGGATACTCGGTTGGTTCATACCCCTTAACAAATTGAAGATTAAGTGAAGAGCGAGATTCTCGTTCAGGAGCTTCGTAATAATTCTCAAAAACGAAAAGTGTATCAAATAGGGCATTTTTCTCTCGAATACCTGCCCACTTCTGAATTTCAAAAAGTGGAACATGTGATGATTTTTGCAATTGAGGAAGAGTCTTACTTAAGGTCTTCAATAGATCTTTTATAGTGCTCTCTTGATCTTCGAAATTTGCACGTATAGGAAGAGCATTAATAAAAAGCCCAATCATGTGATCAATCCCCTCAATAGGTATTGATCTCCCTGACTGAATTGCTCCAAACGTTACGTCAGATTGTTGTGTATAATATCGTAGCAAAAGATACCAAGCAGCCTGAAACAGTATATTAAGTGTCATCTGCTCCGTTTTTGCATAATCTTTTAAGAGCTGTGATTGCTCAGGAGGAAGTACGTACTGATAATTACAGAATTCTTCTTCTGTGTAGCTACGATCTTTCTTTATAACAGAGTCACTTAACTTTGTTATGTTTATATCCTTTAAATAGGTTTTCCAAAACTCTTCTGTTTGTGTGTAATCATAGACTTCTAGCCATTCTATAAACGTACGATAGGACTTTTGTGGTTGTAACTTTGGAACCTTACGTTCTTTTAATCTTGAATAAATTGTGGCGAGATCATTCATTAAAATAGAAGAGCACCATCCATCTATTAGTATATGATGGAAGGTAAAAACAAGATAATGATGATTGCGTGAAGCTTTTATTAAATGAAACCGCATCAGAGGAGGTTTCTCATAATCAAACTCTTGTGCTCTGTCTTCTTCAAGTAAGTTATTAATTTTTTCTTGTAGAGCTTCATTTGAAAGAGAAGAGCACTCATATTCTTTCCAAGGAACGTCTACTTTTCGACTTACAAATTGTAGAAAATGTGGAAGGTGCTCATATTTAAATCCTGTTCTTAGAATAGCGTAATGACCTATAAGTACTTCCCAGGACCTTTTCAAAATACCTACGTCCAACTCTTGATTGATTTCAAATAAGCTCTGCACTAAATAAGCTTTAGAATTAGGATGGAATAATTTTTGGAAGAGGAGGCCTTCCTGCATAG
>CAYYRQ010000045.1:0-6369 GCA_964474215.1 uncultured Alphaproteobacteria bacterium | reverse complement strand
CCATTGTTAATAAAAAATAGTTATGCATTGCAGAAAAAATCATGTCAATATTTAAAATTTTACTAAAATTTTAACAATTATTTTATTTTTGGAGTTGATGATCTGGATTAAGAAAAGATTGCAGCGAAGGGAAGTGATGGGCTGATTGTATGAGCAAAAAGAGAAAGGGTAAACAAGCAAAGGCCGTAAGTGTAAAAAATACAGCCCAAGGAAGAAGATCGGCAAGGATACCGGCGCTAATCGAAAGTCCAATGCGGGCCATGGAGCCAAAGGAAGAGAGAAGGGCAAAGTGAGTTGCTGTATGTGGTTTTTTACAAAGGATAGAGAGGTAAGCAATGAAAGCAGCAGCTCCGATGCCACAGGTAAAATTTTCAAAACCAATGGTCACAACTAGGACGCTAAGATTATGCCCAACAAGGGCTTGGATTACAAACATAAGACTGGAGCCGATTTGAAGAATGGCACAAAGCAAAAGGCTTGAAAGAATCCCAAAACGATTCAGGAAAAGGCCTCCCATAAATCCACCAACGATCATGGCTGAAATGCCGAACAGTTTGGCGACATGGGCAATTTCAAGTTTGCTAAACCCCAGTTCAACCAGGAAAGGCGTGTTCATCACATTCAGGGTTGTGTCCCCAATTTTATAAAAAAAGATGAAAGCGAGGATGATGCGCCAGTCATAGGATCGAATCAGGTCTTTAAATGGTGGTCCATAGGTTGATGTGAGCCAATTCCAGAAATGGGTGTGATGAGAAAAGCATTTCATTGAAAATTGCGAAGACGGCGTAAACGTAATGTTTTTTGTGGGTGGACTAAAAAGTGTTGTCAAAAGGCCAAATCCAATTAACCCTGCCATGATGGTATAGGCAGCTTGCCAGGAAAACGTAGCGGCTAGATAAAGGGCGCCAGCCCCAGACATCATCATGCCTAAGCGGTAGCCCAGATATGTTGAAGAAGATGCAGCCCCCTTTTGGTTTTCATCAATAATTTCAATACGGTAAGCTTCAATGACCAAGTCTTGAATCGCTGAGCAAAAAGAGACGGCAAAGGCCCACAGTGCCGTAATAAAAATATGGTCTTTGGGGTTGGATGAGCCAAGTCCGATGAGAGCGAATATTAGGCAGATTTGAGCGATCAGGGCCCAACTGCGCCGTTGGCCAAGCATTTTAAAGAGGAAAGGTATCTTCGTTCGATCAACAATCGGGCCCCACAGAAACTTCAGTGTATAGGGGATTGTGACGATGACAAATAATCCCACAGTGGTGTTATTAACACCGGATTCTTTAAGCCAAATGGTGAGGGTGGAGAGGGTTAGAAGAAAAGGGAGTCCGCTCGAAAACCCAAAAAGGAAAATCGAGAGAATGCGCCGATCGCAAAAGGCCAGAAAGCTTGATGTCCAAGAAGGGGTCAATGTCCAAAAATACCTATGTCATTGCTCTAAGAAATTGATGCATAAATTATAAACATGATGGTTGCAAATGTAAAATGATCTCTCAAAAAAATAGTAAGAAGATTAATGGTCTCGCTTTATTATTTTTTACTAATTATAGCCTATAATATATTATCATATGCAGGTTTTGGGAGGCTTCATGAAAGTTCTAGGGTTTGTTATTATTTTGGTGGCCACATATATGACACCAAGTCAAGCTAATAAATGTCATGATCCCTATGTGGGTTCATCAAGATGGGGAACATATCAAAACTGCTTTGGCTTTTGTCGAAGAGTTTCATGTCCAGTCTCAGCATGTGAGACGGCATGCAGTATAGGTTATCCTAACGGTTAACTAGCTCTATTCCCCTAATCATCGGCTCCCATTAGGAAAAGCAGAGCTGTGGAGTTTTTTTTAAGAAAGAAAGGCGCAAAGCTATGGAGCTTCGCGCCAATGTTTAATATAAAATATATATTATTGTTTGGTATATAAAGTTGCTCTATTCTTCCTTACACCTGAGGTTAAATGAACTTCATTTATATCATAAGAAACAACCATATGCTCACCCCTTTTAGGGTTGTTCATGGTTGCACCTTTTTGGAATCGTCCTCGGAAACGTTTAAATGCTTTCTTGAGATCCTCAATAGAATCCCCTGAAATTTCTTGTTGTACCGACATGGTATTACCTTGACAACGGACGATGCGGGCAACTGAGAGGTGCGAGATTAGATTCGAACCATATTTGTCTCGGTTTTGTTCAAGTGCGACTGCAGGGCCAGAAGTATCTCCTTGCAGGGCTTGAATGAGATTTTCAACACCATCAGAGAGCTTTCCTTGGGTTGCATAACGTAAAACAATATGCCCAGAATCTGCTGAAAAGTCTTTTGTTAGGGTATCCAAAGAGCGAACCTGAGGGTCATAATATTGACTAATATCTCCATGTTGTTCTGTAAGAGTCAAGTCTTTAGCATCAACGAAGTGGGTTCTATTGACTGTGCCGTCTGCTTGTTTTTTATAAAGCCAAAGCTCAGGACGAAGAAAATAACCATTATGAGGTACAAGACCTGCCGTTTGTGAAAGAAGGTCTCTCAAGACTCTGACATGTGCTTCACGATAGCTTCCTTTTGCAAATGTAACGAGTGTTAAGTGAAGATCATGATCTGCTGTCATTGGTATTTTCCAGTTATACCCCTGGGCATCTTGGTCCTTTCCTAATTCAGTGCGAAATGATTGTATATAATCTTCATAAATTCCCCGGATAGTTCTGGGGGTTTTTGGTCGGTGGACAACGCTTAGGAATTCATGGGTTTCTTCCATAGCTTGAACGGTGGCTGATTGAAAGACGAGGGGCAGGGCAAAAGCACTTAATAACAAAAAATTTTTCACAATTAAAATCCTTAACAGTAAATGAAAAAAAGTTTCTTTTTAGATAAGAGCTATTTTTTGTAGTGTCAATTCTAATTTTTATTTTTTTTAATAATCGCAACAATAAAGGCATACCCTCGTCGACTACGCAGGAGACCCGGGACTTCCGCATGAATGAGTTCAAAGCCTCCGAGGCTTTTTATGAGCGCTTCAAGCGACTCTTTCGTTTGATCATTAAAATATCGATCCCCCTCTTGATGCTCACCTTCTCCCAAGCGGAAGGACATATACCAAACCCCATCGATTTTGAGAAAAGTCTGAAGCTTTTGAAGGGTTGGTAAAATTTCATTTTTGGGAACATGAAGAAGAGAAGCGCTTGTCCATATGCCATCAAATTGTTCAGGGCTAGAAAAGTCAGCAAATGTTGTATGTTGAACATGTAATCCTATATATTTGGAGGCCAGCTTGGTCATGTTTTCGGCTCCATCAAAGGCGGTGACCTGATAGCCGTTATCCAAGAAATATTTGCTGTCCCGTCCAGACCCACAGCCTGCATCCAAGATTGAGCCCCCTTTGGGAATGTGCTCAAGAAAAAAATCATAGAGGGGTGATAAATCAAAATCGATTGTTGTATCAAAATAGTCTTGGGCATTTTGATGGTAGTAGTTGGTTGAAGATGCCATGGAAATCCTTTATGCTTAACTTTCGATAATATCTTTTAGTGTAATCCCTTTTTTGAGTAGATACAATGCTTCCTAAATACTTACAAAACCGACCTTTTTTACCCATTGCAACAGAACGATTAACGTTGCGTCCTGTACAACTCTCAGATGCAGATGATATGGCTCGTCTTGCTAATGATATTCGGATTGCGGAACGTCTGGCGCGGCTCCCTCATCCCTACACCTTATCGGATGCGCACGCCTTTATTGCAGATTGCAAAAAAGGGTTGAAAGAGGGAAGCGCTGTACGACTTGCCGTCATCCGACGAAAAGATCAAAAATTTATGGGCATGATTGGTTTTGAAAAAGTTCTAGGCTATTGGCTCGGTATGGATTACTGGGGACAAGGTTATGGAAAAGAAGCTATGAAGGCTCTCGTCTATTTCTGTTTCTTTGTACTCAATCGCGAAACTTTGTCATGCTCAGCCCTTGAGGATAATATGGCTTCGAGGCGAATTTTTGAGGGGCTTGGTTTTTCAGAAGTTGGAACGAAAGTGCAAACGTCTCCCTATTATGAAGGTCAGAAAATGTGTGTTCTCTATGAGCTTGAACGTGATGCTTTTCTTAATAACTATCGTTCTCATGAGAGGCCATTGGTGTGGGTTGTGGGTGCTGCACTCATTAATAAAAAAGGACAACTGCTGATTGCTGAACGTCCGGAAGGAAAATCTTTGCCAGGGGTGTGGGAGTTGCCCGGTGGGAAAATGGAAGCTGGCGAAACGCCTGAGCATGCCCTGATTCGAGAGCTAAAAGAAGAATTAGATATTGATGTGAAAGAGGATGATCTTGAGCCCTTCACATTTATTTCTTATCGCTACGATACCTTTCATATGGTTATGCCCATATATATTTGTCAAAAATGGGTTGGGGAGCCCCATGGAGCAGAAGGGCAGAAAGTCATGTGGGCAAAGTATGAGGATCTTGCCCAACATCCTTTGCCCGCAGCAGACATCATTATGGCTCATCGCTTGGCCGATATCCTCAAAAGCCGCGGAGTTTGGGAGTAAAGATTTTGCGGTTTTCTAATTCTTTAAACTGAATATCAATTACTTTTTACAAAAAGATAAGCGGTGCTACTCTCGGGTTCCAACACTATCTTAATACAGAGTAGGATATTTTTCATCTTGCCTAACCCCTGCTGGATTGATCTGTCATTCCTGAGTATATCGCGAAAAATCCATCCCTTTTTTGTATATCTGAAATTGGGGAAGGGTTGGTGGCCTTTAGTATAGAACAGTTGTGATCTGTTTCAATGGCATCTTTAAAGGTCGCTTCTGCATATTGACAGCTCAAAAAACAGACAGTTGCGAAGACGAGACTAAATACAACTTTATTTAATATATTAATATTTCTTAATTATAAAACATAATAAATATGTATTAAGTTTGTATAAGTTAAAATTTATATATTTAGATGTTCTTCTATTAAACCGAAATGTAAACTCATCAAGATAATAAGACAGATACTCAGAACTCACTGCCCCTTGATGTGTTCCTAACCACCAACGCTTTAACAAGGAAGCTACTCGATGAGCAAGCGGAGTCGCATCACCCGATTGAGTCCTTTTATGAGAAAATGGTAAATGAAGATAACCATGCTTATTTAGAATGTTGTATGCTTCCCAACCGTCTGTTCGAATGGTGCTTTTAGGTTCTACCATATTCAGAGTTGCCTCCTTTAAAGTTTCTCCTGTAGCATCAACAATAGGTGAATGTCTTATTCGACCTATGCCGCCTTGAGTACATTCAACTGCGATGAGAACAAGGGATTTGCCTTCCGTTCCACGTCCGCGTTTTCCAGACCGACTGCCACCAATGTATGTTTCGTCCATTTCAACAAGGCCAGACAAACGGTCTCGACGAAGTTTATGTTACCATTCCCATGCTGTGTGATAACTTCCAAGACCAAGAGCTTTTTGTAACCCTACAGCACTAACCCCATTCTTCTGATTTACTAAGTACCATATAGCCTGAAACCATAGCCGAAGAGGCTTGTGTGTATCTTGAAATAATGTGCCTGCTGTAACAAAGCATTCATAGCGACAACCTCGGCAGCTAAACAATCCACGTGCTTTCTTCCAATAACTTGGAGAGCTGCAACGTACACACTTATAACCATCAGGTCAACGCACTAACGTTAAATATTCCAAGCACGCGCCCTCGTTTGGGAACATGTCCATAAAATCTATTATAGTCGCAGGATACTGATTCATTAATAAAAACACTATACCCTACTTCAACGGGAGTCAATTGCATAGCCCCGAAATTTTTTTAAAACAATGAAATTCTACTTAATAATAAAAGAAAGATACATATTTTTATATTATGTGATTTTTTCAAAACTTTAATAGTTTTTTAACTTTACCATGTTAATTTTATATTTGCTTTTGCTAAAAGAGAAGGAGACTAAAATGAAACGAACTGCTTTATTTTTTGTGCTGGCTTATATCGCAATACAGTCAATTTCAGACAGTGATGCTTGCCCTGATATGGATAGCTCAAAAGCCATTAATGCTATGATCGATGCAATAAAAGCTTCAGAATTATCTAGTGATGATCCAAAAACTTGGACATTTTCACTGGAGGGTAGTAAATGGGAAATAAGTGATGAAGGATATGAAATGGTCGCTAAAAACAAGTGGGACGATCAACTTCCAGATACCGAAATTTATCGTATAGACAATAATGGACGAAAAATTGAGAACCAAGATGGAAAAACTTTTCGCATATGTAAGTATAAAGCATATTGGAAAAAAGTGCATACTAAAATGATGGGCTCAGTTAAGTTTAAGATTCAAAGCGAACTCAAATAATACTGACAAGATATAAAGATTATAGTATTCATATATATCG
>CAYYRQ010000044.1:0-7940 GCA_964474215.1 uncultured Alphaproteobacteria bacterium | reverse complement strand
ATACATCTCAGATAGAATAAAATGCTCCTACCCGCGACTTATTCAGATGCCTCTTTAAACAAAAAATTTTTCTTAGAATTGGTAATCCCTATTGATGGTGTGTTGACAAAGGTTATCATTGGTGTATGTTTTACATTATAAATTACATACTCAGTAAGTAATATAGTATCATTTTATAATAATCTAGGGGGGCTCATGCTAGCTAAGGATCTAAAGTTGTCAGATTCTAAAATGCAAAAAAATATCCAGGTTTTCTTTTCCGAAGAAAACAAAAAAACATGGGGGCTTGCCCTCCAAAAAAAAAAAGAATTCATTAAAAAATACCATCAATATATCTCTCAAAACTACATTGATGGGTTTTATGCCTTGGAGCTTATTCCAAATGAAATCCCCACATTAGAAAAACTAAATTTGCTTTTAGAAAAAACTGGATGGAAAGCGGTATATGTTGATGGTTATTTACAGCAAAATGAGTATGCTAAGTTTTTATCTCAAAAAATCACACCTATAAGCAGGAACATGCGCTCCCTTGCACACATCAACTATGCTCCGGGCCCTGACATGTTGCATGATATTTTTGGCCACCTCCCCATGCTATTTTCACCCGAATATTCTGCCTACCTTTTTGAGATGGGAAAGGTTATGGCTCAAACATCTGCAAACAGTTTAGAAAACATACTATATGATTTACAAATAAAGCTTACACAGTCTCATGAAGATCTGGGAAGTGATCACCCCCAAACTAAAAATATTGAAAATGATATTAAAGACATTGAGCATGAAATCAACGAGTCTCTTCCAATGTATACTTTATTGGGGCGTTTCTTTATCTGGACTATTGAATTTGGAATTTTGTTAAATCATGAAAAAAACTTGCAAATGTATGGGGCTGGTCTCTTATCATCAGAAAATGAGTCCGTCAAATTTTGTGAAGGAAAAACAAAAGTAATTCCTTTTACAGCTGCTTCAGCCAAAATGGAATTTGATTTTTCGTCTTTCCAAAAGCAATTGTTTTTTTCTAATTCTTTTGAGGAGCTCTCCGATCAATTGAAACATATCTCTTCACAGGATTAGGGTGATTACAAAAGTTTTTAGGGAAGGATATAAAATGTTCGGGAACATTGAATTATGGAGTGTGGATGTTAATATACAGGACCAATACTCACTAAGGCCTACTAACACTAACTCCCTTTTGGTTAGAGTGGTGAACGGGAAATAGGCACCAAAGAAGAGTACTTGAAGCATATTAAAAGAATATGGATGGATATGAGACCACTTAGCTTGAAGGAAATTGGAGAACATAGCAAAACTAAGAGGTAGACTTATTAACTTATTACTTCCAGGGCTGAGTATTAAATCTTTTTCAAATACAAGATATCTTTATTAATTTCTTCGACAGAATTACAACCACATAAAACCATAGAAACATCTAGCTCGGACTTTAGAATTGATAACACTTTAGTGACACCTTCTTCCCCACCAACAGCAAGCCCCCAAAGTATCGGCCGGCCAACCATAACGGCCTTTGCCCCTAGCGCAATTGCTTTTAAAATATCAGCACCTTTGCGAATTCCACCATCCAGAATAAGTTCTGTTTTTCCTGCATTTGCTTCACTAATGGCAAGCAACGCTTCAATTGCAGAAAGCGCCGTATCAAACTGCCTACCACCATGGTTTGAAATAATTAAGGCATCAATATTATACTCATTTGCAATTTCAACGTCTTTTGGATTCATAATTCCCTTAAGGATTATAGGTAGAGAGCTTATAGAACGAATCCATTCAATATCTTTCCATGTAATAGATGGATCAAGCATTGAAGATAAATATGGCGGCAAATTCGAAGGATCAATAGATTTTAAATCTAAACCCGCGTCCTCAAGATTTTCCAATATAAATGATGCTGGAAGCTGTAATGGGGTTTTGACTTCTCTCTTTCTCTTACCATAAAGAGGAGCATCAACTGTGAGGACAATCCCATTAAACCCATATTTTTCAGCAAGTTGAATAAGATTTTTTGTAACTTCTCTATCTTTATAAATGTAAATCTGGAACCAAAGGGGAGCTTGATTAACAGATTTTATCTTCTGAAAGGAAGATGTTGAAAGAGTACTAAGTGTCATTAAAATATTAGCACGATGCGATGCCTTGGCAACAGCAACTTCCCCCTCAGGATGGGCTAATTTTTGAAAGGCCATTGGGGCAACAAGCAAAGGAAATGCTATTTCATGGCCTAAAATATTAGTTGATAAAGAACGAGTTTCAACATTACACAATACCCTAGGCAAAATCTTTATTTCATTAAAACTCGAAACATTATGCTGAAGTGTATCTTCTTCACCTGCTCCGCCTGAAAAAAAATTATACACATCAGGTGGCAAATTACTCAGAGCCAAAGCTTCGACCTCCTTAATATCAATAAGCTCTTCTAAATCACTTTGTTTTTTTATTATTGGTGAAAATGAAGATTGCATTCTGTCCTCTACTTCAAAGATCTATCTTTATATAATCTCTATACAAATTTTCGATAAACATAACATACATTTTTTCCTAAAATAGTTACCCTTTCGAGCCCCTCAATATACTTAAAAATATCCCCTCTATTCTCTTCACATACATATCTCTATGCTTTATATTGTGCTAAATAACTTTTTGCAATGAGCTTTTAATGACTTCTAACCCTTGGTTTGTAAATTTTAAAAAAAGACCTTTAAAAAAGTTTCACCTTTTTTACTTTCATCATTCAGGCGGAGGAGCTTCAATGTTCCACCCATGGGTTGAACATCTTTCCCCATCTATTGAATTAATTGCCATTCAACTTCCTGGCCGAGAAACAAGGTTCACGGAGAAGCTGACAGATAGCCTTATTGAAATACTAGATAATTTAACTGAGGGTTTTACTTCCTTTCTGGAAACTCCATTTATCGTATTTGGCCATAGTCTCGGGGGAATATTAGCTTACGAATTTGCGAGAGAAATTTATGAAAAGTACGCTCTCTTGCCAAAGCATTTGATAGTTTCTGCAATGAGAGCTCCTCACTTGCCCCGCAAAAGCTATTTACATATGCTTAACGATCGAGAGCTTGCTGAAAAACTGAAGTTATTTGATGGAATTGATGATAAAATTTTACAAAATGAGGAACTCCTTGAGTTATTCCTACCTATTATCAGATCAGACCTTTCTATATCTGAAACCTATCACTCTTCTACAGTCAAACAAATGCCCTGTAACATTACTCTTCTTTCAGGAAGGGAAGATAAAACGCTAAGTGAACAAGATATAAAGGAATGGAAAAAGTATACAAAAGCAGAATTTAAAAGTCTCTCATTTGTAGGAGGGCACTTCTTTATCAAAAACAATCAGAATGCAATAATAAACTATATTAATGATATAGCGGCGACCCATACTTAAAAAAACTGCCCAAAAGGAATTCAGGAAACCAATGCACTTTCCAAGAAAAAATCTCACGTTGCGCATTTCATTTTAATAAATTATTATGTGTTCAAATAAATTTAAGAAAGCTAAACTTAATGATTACATCGCCCTTTAAACATATCGATTATATTGAGATATATGTATTCAATGCTTTTCAATCAGCCTGTTTCTATAAATCAGTATTTGGATTTAATATTATTGGTTATGCTGGCCCTGAAACAGGACTCACTAATAAAATATCCTATATTCTAAAGCAAGGAAACATTCATTTACTGCTCAGCTCTCCTCGCGATCGCAGATCTGCGCCCTTCCAGAAAATTATTGATCATGACGAATATGTCAAAGATATTGCCTTCACTGTTTCAGATGTAAGGACTGTCTACGGGCAAGCAATCAAAGCTGGCGCGAACTCTGTTTTAAGCCCCACCCTCATTGAGGAAGGAGAAACAAAACTTTTAAAGGCTTCCATTCAAACTTTTGGAAAAACAGTACACACATTTATAGAAAGGGATGAAGGAACAAATTTTCAATTGCCTTACTATCAACGTTTTGATGATTCATCAAATACATTAGAGGTCGGCTTAGAAGATATAGACCATATCGCTATTGCCATCGAGAATGGTCAAATTGAACAATGGAAAAACTTTTATTCTCGTGTTTTTAACTTTCATGTCTTTCATAAAGAAGACATCTATACGGGCGACAATGGCATGAAATCAATTGTTGTTTCTGACCCTAATGAAGTCATCAAGTTTGTTTTAGTCGAGGGCATTTCAAAAAGTAAAACGTCACAAGTTGACAATTTCATAGCGTATAATGGTTGTTCTGGAATACAGCACCTGGCCTTTTCAACCAAAAACATCTACGAGGCAGCGCCGCTATTAAGCAATCGTGGGATTAATTTTCTAAAAATTCCAGAAAGTTATTATGCTGACCTCCCTTCAAATCTAAAAGAACACTTTTCTGAAAGAATGGATCAAATTAAGGGTCTAAACATTCTCTTAGATACGGAAAAAAATGGGTATCTTATGCAAATGTTTACACGCCCCCTTCAAAATCTTCCGACGTTTTTTATTGAAATTATTCAGAGGGAAAACTATCAAGGTTTTGGAAGTAATAATATCAAAGCTCTCTTTAGAGCTGTAGAAAAAGACCAACAGAAAGCGTTAGTAAATGCCTGATACCTTTTTACATCCTTGGACCAAAAAACTTGAAAAATCTTTTATTCAGCAAGCCTTAGAAGTCACCGCAAACCCAGATATCATTTCATTTTCATTAGGGCGACCTGACCAAAGTCTTTTAGGACTCTTAGACTCGGCTAATATACCCGCTGATATCCTTTCTCCTCAAAATTTACAATACTTACCTCCTTCAGCCGAACTTAAAAAACATATCGTGACGTTAATGAAGGAAAGGGGTGTTCATTGTAAAGAAGAAGAAATATTTTTAACGTCTGGCGCTCAACAAGCGATGTCCTTACTTACAAAAGTCATGACACACGATAACGATACTATTCTTGTAGACCAACTGACATATCCTGGCTTTATTCAAGTTAACCAATCTCTTAACACCAAACTTGTTCCTATTCCTTGCGATATTGAGTCTGGTATTATTCTTGATGATCTTGAAAAGCTTTTGAGTTGTCGTCCTCAACCAAGGTTCATTTATATGATCCCCGAAGGACATAATCCATTAGGAATTAGTTTAACAGAAGCCCAACGTCGCAAACTGATTAAATTAGCACAAAAACATAAGATACCAATTGTTGAAGATGACGCGTATGGATTATTAACCTATGATAAAATTATCCCCGCTCTTAAATCCTATTGGAAGGAAGGTGTATTCTATATTGGATCATTTTCAAAAGTTTTGGCACCTTCATTTCGTGTAGGTTGGATCGTGGCACCCAGGTCCACAATCGAAAAATTAGAAACGCTAAAAGAGGGAACAGATATCAATACTAGCACATTCAGTCAAAAAGTTATTTTATCCATCTTAAGCAACAATAACTTTGATACTCATGTCTTGAAGTTAAGAGAATTCTACCAACAAAAAAGAGATACAATGGTGGATGCTCTGAACCGATTCATCCCTGAACTTGAATTTGAAATACCTAACAGTGGTTTCTTTTTATGGGGCAAACTCCCCTCCACTGTAAATACGACTGAACTATTTAAAATAGCTCTTGAGGAAGAGGGAATTTCTTTCCTTCCTGGGGATGCATTTTTAATAGGTGAGAAACTTGAGGCACAAAATTGTCTTCGACTAAGCTTTGCTTTTTGTCCTACTGAAAAGATCCAAGAAGGTGTAAAGCGCCTGGCTCAGGCACTATTTAAGATTAAAAATGCAGGGCTTCAAAGAAGGGCAAGTTGAAAAAAAGGCAGATTTATAAGTTGGCGAAACTTCAAAATAATGAAGCGATCCTTGGGGTGTTTTTAAAATCTCTTCAGATGATTCTAATTCAAGAGGTAAAATTGTTAAGCTGTTAATGATATCTTCCTTTTCCAGCCAGCCTTTTCCCAGTGCCTTTATAAAAGCTTCTTTGCCTACCCATAATTTGTAAAAGTACTCCATTTTTTTTAAGGGGGAAATTGCTCGCCAACAATCTAATTCTAATGGATTTAGAAATACCGTAACTAAGTCATCCAAGTTTAGATCAGGATTCATAAATTCAATATCAATTCCAACCTCACATGACTTTGAAAAAGCGATTACTGAATAATCAACAGAATGCGACAAACTAAAGTTTAGGCAATATCTTTTAGATATTTGAGGCTTTCCCCACTTGTTATAAATGATATCTATCTCTTCAGGCTTTTGACCTGTGTAAACTCCAAGTAAATATCGTAACCCTCCTCGTGTCTGTATATACTGAATTCGATCTGCATCTTTCCGAAACTTATCAGCCTTCGACTTTTCTGCTCGTGAAAGCAATAAACATAAATTATCAAAATAGAATTTTAATTTGGGCAAATCCAAAACCCATATGTGAATTTCGTCATCCTTCAAACTGTGATTTCCTAAGTGCATAAAGACGAGTGGTTTTAAATCTAGCATAAGTCCCTTTTTGTATTATTGTCCTCCTGAATAAATCTTATATTAAGAAAGGAAGCCTAGCTCCAGACTCATTGGATGCACTTGCACTTATAGAGAACTGGGCTTCAATAAAGTCCCCTGATTTTGAAGATTTTTAATGAGTCTAACAGCAGAATAAAAGAGAGGGATGCTAAAAATTGAAAAAGAGAACTTAAACATATAACTATCAAAGATATATGGCCACATTTTTTCAAAAGGTAAAATGTGAAACGCAGTCATAAAGCCTGTCACAATCAATGTATCGACAAACAATGAAATCATTGTACTTCCCATACTCCGCGTCCAAAGCCACTTGCCTTTCGTAGCCTTGCGTATCCATAGATAGATTAAAACATCCAAAGCTTGCGAAATGTAGCAAGCGATTACTGACCCAATAAAGCAGATGCTAAAAGGACCAAATACCTTGTGAAAAACAACATCGTTAACGTTTGACCAAGTCGTGGCCTGTAACATATCCATGCCCAAAAGAATAAAAGCAACTGTCACATTCATAAATATAGCCAGGACAATACAAAAGTTTGCTTTCTTTTTTCCGTAAAACTCAGTAATAAGATCTGTCAGTAAAAATGTTACAGGGTAGAATAAAGCTCCTGCCGACAGTTCTAAGGTCATATTTGAGGAGATCGGCAAGATAACAAATTTCTGACCAATGAGATTGCCCACGACCAACAGCACAGAAAATAGAACACAAAGAACTATGTATATTGAATCGTCTCTATCCATTTAAAACATTAATTTTTGCAGCGAGAATAAAATCGCTTTCTGTTAAACCATTAATTTTATGAGTCCAGATCTCGACAACGCAAGCTCCCCAAGAAATCTTTAAGTCGGGATGGTGTCCTTCTTTTTCAGCAATTTCAGCGATACGGTTTGCAAAGGTTAGCGCACCCATAAAGTCTTTAAACTTATAAGTTTTAGTAAGTTGTCCCATTTTATTAAGGCCCCATGAACCGCCTAATTCTTCAAGATACTTAACTGTCTCATCGGGCGTTAATGCAGGCATACCACCCTGACACGGTATACAGGTTTTATTAATCAAACAGGTTTTAGATTCATTCATATTACACCTTCTTATTTATTTCTCATATATTATGTACTTATTTATAAGATAGCTACATTTTTGTTTCGCTACACTTATATGTCACTGGGCATGATTCGAAAATCACCTCTCTTCTTAATGCCAACCAAGCTTGCAGCATACCTTACCGTTGCGCAGGCAACAACATTTTCTATTACTCGCTCTTGCTTCTTTTTACTTGTTATACTTTTTCTCATACATCCCTTTATAAAACTTTTTCGTGTTGTTTAGAGCTAGGAAATATCGCATGGTTGGTTTTGTTTATCCTCAATTTTTCCGAAATTTATTTCTGTCTTTAATTTGCTGTTTCGTTTTCATTCCCACATGCTT
>CAYYRQ010000043.1:0-8081 GCA_964474215.1 uncultured Alphaproteobacteria bacterium | reverse complement strand
CAAAACGTTTTCATTTTTTTACCGTTTTGTCAGCGAATTACCTAACCTTTACAATTACGAGCGAGCGATAGAGAGCGCGGCAATCCAGACCATAGATGAAAATAAGAGTGTTTAGAGGATTCTATCAGATAAAATTAAGATTCTATAATAATTAGACAACTATTATTTTTGGTCATAGAACCGCAGTTCTTTCAAGCTCTGCGGATTTTTTCAAAAAGTTCATGGGAGTTTCTACAAAAAGTCATTATTTTGGGATTACAAAGGCGCATATGCAGAATAAGATAGTTGATCCTGATCCTGTGTTACCTACTTCTGTTTATGATAATCACCAAACCATAAACCTTGCCAACACTGGTGCTTATGATCCCAGTTAAAACAAATACGGTATTGATCATTCACACGAATGCTCCAGCGATTTTCACCATGGAGCTTTTCTAAATTTAGCCCTGATTTTGACTTGCCAGTCGCGTACATATTATCAACCAAGTCTTGAATGCCTCGGCTTACGGCAAAAACAGATAGCATCTCCGCCGCTTTAATTTGAATTAGGTTACCAAGCGTATCTGTTCCTTCCGCCTCAAATAGTTTTTGAGCGAACGTCCCTTCTTTGCCACCAGCGAAGTGAACAGGAATGTCCGCTTTTTGGGTACTTTCATCCTCAGTTTCAGGCCCTTTTTCTTTCATATCTGTTTGTAAATTAGCTCTCCTTTCAAGCTTTCTAGCGCGAGCTGCTTCCAACTTTTGTTTGCGATCTTCTACATCTTTAAGCGCTTGTTGTCGATTTGGATTTCCTGCGACAGCTAAACTTGGTCGAGAAATATATGGAATTGATAACCAAGAGGTTGAAGTATTCGCCATGTCCCTCAGAGCTTGAGCTCGCAATCTAGAAATTTGATCCATCAAAA
The DNA here is from genome assembly GCA_964474215.1 of uncultured Alphaproteobacteria bacterium. GTDB lineage: Bacteria > Pseudomonadota > Alphaproteobacteria > UBA9655 > UBA9655 > UBA9655. The sequence continues at coordinate 7,176 of CAYYRQ010000043.1, read as the reverse complement.
TATGAAAGATTTCCTGAGTCCCATTTGTCGGCTCATTTCTCTTCAGCCAATTCTCACTTTTAGTGCGAACACTCTCTTCGACCGTATTAAATAATCCTTGTTGGTGTGAAAAATTATAGTCCAAATCTCTAAGCTCTTGCATTTTCCTTTGAAGAGTTTGCGCCCATTCGTGCTGCGTATCAATCGTCCATGGTAGCTTGTTATTGTCAAACGCTGATCCACCTCGCCTTCTGCGATTTTTCTCTTTATTCTTTTGTTTCAATGGTTGTCCACGCTCAGGAATTAGACGATCAATGATTTCCATATTTCTTACAAATCTTTGTTGAAAGTCTTCTTTTGTATCTCCTCGAAGGTAGCAATATCCGTTCCGAAGCATCATGAGAAAATCAAGCCATCTCGCAACGCCTAAAAACATAATAGATAATCCCTCATTATGAATCGCTGACATTTTGCCAAAACAGACCTGAGCATTTTCGTAGTCAAGCTGTTCCCAATAAAGATACCCCATCGTTTCATAATATCTGAAAAGATCTTCACCAACAAAATCCACTTCCCAGGGTAGCAGTTCATTAATCAAATCAGACTGCTTTCCATAACCTCTTGTTCTTTCCTTTATGTTTAGCAAATTGTTATATTTGCGTTCGGCAATCTCCAACATACGTTTTTTCTTTTTTTGGTAGGCTTCATCTATTGGAGCACTCTGCATCCTAAAGGTTATTCCGAGCTCCTGAGCATATAAATCATCTAAGCCACTGGAGCCTGCAAATGCCACTGAAAATGATAATAGAGACATTAAAAAAAATAAGCTAAATATTTTCCGGGCATGATTCATAACAATCTCCACCTAAATTACTTCTGCTTATGATAATCACCAAACCATAAACCTTGCCAACACTGGTGCTCATGATCCCAGTTAAAACAAATACGGTATTTATCATTCACACGAATGCTCCAGCGATTTTCACCATGGAGCTTTTCTAAATTTAGTCCTGATTTTGACTTGCCAGTCGCATACATATTATCAACCAAGTCTTGAATGCCCCGGCTTACGGCAAAAACAGATAGCATCTCCGCCGCTTGCACTTGAATAAAGTTTCCAAATGTATCTGTTCCAGCTTCATCGAAAAGTGTTTGAGCAAATTTTCCTTCTTTGCCGCCAGCAAAGTGAACGGGAACATCGACTTGTTCCTTCGTTTCCTCTTCAACCTCAAGCTCTTTTTCTTTTCGATCTTCTTGCAAAGGTGCCCTGCGCTCAAATTTCCTAGATCGGGCATCCTTCAACCTTTGTTGACGTTCTTCTAAATCCTGAAGGGCTTGTTGTCGATTTGGATTTCCTGCGACAGCTAAACTTGGTCGAGAAATATATGGAATTGATAACCAAGAGGTTGAAGTATTCGCCATGTCCCTCAGAGCTTGGGCTCGCAATCTAGAAATTTGATCCATAAAGACATGGAACCGTTCATCGGCTCGTTTAGATGGTTGGCTCTTTTTTAACCAGCTCTCACTCGTCATACGAACATTTTCGTCTAGCTTCTCAAAGAGTCTCATTTCTCTTGAAAAATTGAAATCTAGATCTTTGAGTTCTTGCATTTGTTTTTGCAATGTTCGTGCCCACTCATGCTGCGTTTCAATCGTCCACGGTAGTTTGTCATCCGAAAATGCCGAGCCACCCCCCCTTCTGCGTCCCTTGTCTTCCTTTTTTCCCTTCGGTTCATCACTCTTGGCAATCGTAATATTATAAAACGGCCCATGGTAGCGGGCCATACGGCGATTATTTTCTTCAATTGATTCGCCATGCATTTTGGCAGACATTGCACGCACCCATATAACCAAACCATCAATATATATAGAGAATCTATTAAACCATGAACATAAAAGGTTTGGCGAATATGTCAATTTTATATCACATTCTATCGCCTTTTCAAAAGCGCAGTCTCTACGATATAAATAACCCAGGGTTCCATAGTAATCTTCAAGCACCTCTCCCACAAAGTAAGCCTCCAATGGCACAAGCTCATCAATATAACCTCTAATTTTGTGCATATTGGGCTCTTTTTTATGCTCTTTTATAAAATTTAAGCGCTTCAGTATATCTCGATATTCCTTCTCATCGGTTGGAGAATGTTGCATTCTAAAGGTTTGTTTAAGTTGCTCAGCAAGCATTTCATCCAACCCGCCGGACCCTGCAAATGCCAAAGATGATGTGAAGATGATAAAAGCAGTATAGAAAGATATAATTTTTAAAAGAACAGACATTTATAAACCGATTTTGTTGAAGTTTTGCTTTATTATCATGCTGTTTATAGTATTACAAGCATTCTTAATTGTCTATAATACTCTCGACCCACTTCATCACTCCCATGATCAGCCCTGTTGCGGGACCATGGCGCACAACCCGCAAAAGCATTCCATCGCAAATCGCCTTTTCTTTGATGACATTTCTCAAATGAAACAGAATTCCTCTCTCTTTTGGATCTGCCATCACCCGGGTTTTAATAAGGTCAACCGGAGACATAAAAACTTGCGCAAAGCAACCTGGAAGAAATCCTCCCATAATATATTTTACGGTCGGTGATGCATTGTCGGGCATATACCCCTGTGATAAAGCACGTGTGCCTGATATGCCTAGACTGTAAATAAATGAGCGCCCAAACTGCAAAGTAATCCCCCTAAAGTTACCCATCCATCCCGAAGGCCGATAATCTGTTCTATGGGTGACTTGCCATGTCCGTCGGATATCAAAGGGATTATAAACGATTGAAAACAAAAGGGCTGACGTCACTCCAGCAAAAGCTTCTTTGTGTAACGAACTTCCTGACGTTCTTTGATACATGATATCGTTCAATGCAAAGACACCGCTAATGGGAACCGCTGAAAGCAGCTGGACTTTGTATCCCCTAAATAAACCAAGCAAACCCTCTTTAGCAACTGCATTACGAATAATGCTATCAGCTGAACGCCTTTGGAATTGCTTTTGAGTCACTGTAAAATCAACAGGATAAAAGAGGGTCCGATCAACAGCCATGCCTGCACCAGCACCAATAGCTATTTTTGTAAAATGACTTCCTTCTTCCTGCCAATCGAAAGCCTTAATAGACAAGGATGCAAGCAATGAAAGTACAAGCACAAACCAAAGGTATATTTTACTCATTTATCCTTTTATAGTATCAGAGAGTGGCCTAACACGAATCATCACCTGGCTCTTGGGATACGCTTTGATAACCTCTTGCTCAACTTCATCCGCTACTTCAGAGGCCCGGACAAAAGTAAGATCAGGCTTCATATATAAATTTAGTTGAAAGAACTGGTGTAATCCTGAACTCCTTGTCCGCAAGTCACGAATCTTAACAACTTCAGGATGAGATTGAACAATCTCTTCAATCTTTGCTCTTTCTTCATCATCGAGTTCACGATCCATAAGAACATTAAAAGCATGCATAATAATGCTCCATGCGCTCCAGAGTATGTAACCACCAATGAACAAACCAAAAATGGCATCAATAGCTTCAAGGTGGAAGTAAGCAGCCGCAACCAAAGAGATGATGACGGCAATATTTATCAGTAAATCAGATCGATAATGAAGCATATCTGCAGCAATCGCCCCTGACTTTGTATGCTTAACCACATGCTGTTGGAAGAGGACCAAAGCTATAGTAATTACCGTTGCCGTTCCTATGATGAGAAGCCCAACATCCGTCGATACAATTGGCTCAGGCGTGAAAAACCTATTTATGGCCTCGTAAAATAACCACAAGGATGATCCCCCAATAAAAAAGGATTGCCCAAGAGCCGCAAGAGATTCCGCTTTTCCATGCCCAAATCGATGCTCAGCATCGGCAGGCTTTAAAGCATGATAAATTGCAAACATATTCACAAGAGATGCAAAAGCATCCAGCAAAGAGTCAATGAGAGACGCTTGAAGACTCACAGAATGGGTGATCCACCAGCCCACCAATTTTAAGCAGATCAAAATACAAGCAACAAAAACGGATGCGTAACTTGCTAGCCTTATTAAACTTTCTTCTTGTTTATGAACAGTTCCCATAAGTCCCCCTCATCAAGGGCATAAGGAGCACATTTCTTACTATTGATCAAGTCCATTGTTGTCTGTATGATTCCTTATTCACAAATTTATTTTTTAAATTCTTGTGAAAGTGTTAGATTTAAGAAGGAAATGGAAATGAGAACAAAATTAATCGTTGCATCCCTTATCGTAGCCAGCGTTACATCAGGGTGTGAAAATCCTAAGCAAGCTATTGGAACCGTTGGCGGAGGTGCTCTAGGCGCATGGGCAGGCTCAACTATTGGGGGTGGCCGTGGAAAAACTGTTGCAACAGCGGTTGGAGCCGTGACAGGTGCTCTCCTCGGCGGGTACGTCGGGCAACAACTTGATACCGCTGACAAACAGCGCGCCGAGAGAACCGCTCAAAACACACTCGAGAATGTTCCTTCAGGAAAAACATCCCGTTGGAAAAATCCAGACTCAGGAAACTATGGAAGCATCACACCAACACGCACTTATGAGTCACAAGGTCGTTACTGCCGTGAATTCACTCAAGCGATTACAGTTGGTGGCCGCACTCAACAAGGTTACGGAACTGCCTGTCGTCAGCCGGATGGTTCATGGGAAATCGTTAGTAATTAATTGAATTATTAGACAAAGATTAAACCACGGTCTTAAGACCGTGGTTTTTTTGTGGCTTCTTGTTAACCCTTTTCTTTGCTAGCTCTCTTACGAACATTTGGATCGAGCATCGCTTTTCTCAAACGAATATTTTCAGGCGTTACCTCAACAAGCTCATCGTCCTCGATGTAGGCAATTGCTTGCTCCAAAGACATCAGGCGTGGCGGCGTCAGACGAATAGCTTCATCTTTACCTGCAGCACGAACATTTGAAAGTTGCTTCGCTTTCAAAGGATTGACTTCCAAATCATTATCGCGCGTATGCTCACCAATAATCATTCCCTGATAAACAGCGGTCCCAGGTGTGATGAACATTTCACCTCGGTCTTCCAGGTTCCACAGTGCATAAGCAACGGTTTGTCCTTGAGAGTTTGATATGAGCACACCATTTCGTCGTCCGCCAATTGGGCCTTTATAAGCGCCATAACTGTGGAAAATACGGCTCATAATGCCTGTGCCCCGCGTGTCAGTTAGGAACTCCCCTTGGTAGCCAATTAGCCCCCGTGAAGGCGCCACAAAAACAATTCTGGTTTTGCCACCACTGGATGGCCTCATGTCAATCATCTCGCCTTTTCTCAGTCCCATTTTCTCGACGACTATACCGGTGAATTCATCATCTACATCGATTTGAACTTCTTCCATAGGCTCAAGCCTTTGGCCTGTATCTTCATCGGTTTTAAAGAGGACACGCGGACGGCCAATCGCCAATTCAAAACCTTCACGGCGCATAGTCTCAATAAGGACTCCCAATTGCAATTCCCCTCGACCTGCAACTTCAAAGGCATCCGTGTTTTCTGTTTCGGAAACTTTAATTGATACGTTCCCCTCCGCCTCTGTCATTAAGCGATCACGGATCAAGCGGGACGTTACCTTCTTTCCTTCTTTTCCGGCTAATGGTGAATCATTGACACAAAAGTTCATCGCCAGCGTTGGAGGATCAATAGGTATCCCTATAATCGGTTCACTCACTTCCGGGGCGCAAATGGTATCGGAAACAGTAGCGTCCTCAAATCCGGCTACAGCAATAATGTCCCCTGCATAGGCTTCCTGTACAGGAACGCGTTCTAGGCCACGAAACGCCAGCAGTTTAGTTAAGCGGGTTTGCTCTAAGGTTTTCCCCTCCGCATTCATCGCCTTTACAGACATGTTTACCTTTGCCGTTCCGCTCTGAATACGGCCTGTTAAAATACGACCAAGATACGGATCCGACTCAAGGGTGGTCACAAGCATCGCAAAGGGCTCATCCTTATTTCCCTCTGCCACAGGAACACGTTTAAGGATCGCTTCAAATAAGGGAGATAGGTCTTTCTTTTCTTGCTCAAGATTCTCGATAGCCCAGCCTTCTTTTGCTGAAGCATAAAGAGTTGGGAAATCAAGTTGTTCATCTGTTGCATCAAGGGCAGCAAACAAATCAAACACTTCTTCATGGACCTCATACGGGCGCGCATCAGGTTTATCGGCTTTATTCACAACAACAATCGGGTTCAACCCAAGGCGAAGGGCTTTGGCAACAACAAACTTTGTTTGCGGCATGGGCCCCTCAGAGGCATCCACGAGGACAAGAACACCGTCAACCATGGACAAGATGCGCTCTACTTCACCTCCAAAGTCAGCATGTCCCGGCGTATCGACGATATTGAGTCGCTGCCCCTGCCATTCAACAGACGTACACTTGGCAAGGATGGTAATACCGCGTTCCTTTTCCAAATCGTTACTATCCATGGCCCGTTCAGCAACTTTTTGATGCTCTCGGTAAACACCACTTTGTCTAAACAACGCATCTACAAGCGTTGTTTTTCCATGATCGACGTGCGCAATAATTGCTAAATTTCGTATTTTTTCCATTGTCATACCTAACTTTAAAGATCACGCACTATACATAGTTAGCTGCGAAAAAGGAACATCAATTCCTTACATTTTTATTCTTTTTATTTACGGACAGCGACATCCAAGGACGGATGAGCGCCTGGTTGACGTGCTTTTCGTACCCAAGATACCCACCTCGCATGATCAAACGGGTGCCCTTTCTCGGACAGTACAACTTTGTTCGCATTGGCATGAATTTGATTTGCAATGGCTTTTTTGGCATCTTCCAGGGACCCATCTCTTGGAACGTTGACATGAGAACGAAATTCAGCCCCATGGCTAGCCATAGGGCTATGCTGTTGTTTGGATTGCTGCACTGTTACATTAACATGCAAGGGCGCCGGCTCCGCATGCCCTCCTTGCGTACCCATCATTGCAGTTAATAATAAAGCAGCTAGTTCTACTTTCTCCATGTACCCCTCCTCTATAAACTTATTATATAATACAGTATATATATTAATTATCGATTAAGGTGCACTTATATACAGTATATAATTAATATTCGTCGATTTGATTTATCTACAAAAGAATTATTCATATATTATAAACACTTATATATTTTTCGAAAATTCCATTGATATTATCGGCGTTTGTCATTATATATATTTTAGTTATTTTATTAACATT
>CAYYRQ010000042.1:0-9145 GCA_964474215.1 uncultured Alphaproteobacteria bacterium | reverse complement strand
CTATGCAGGAAGGCCTCCTCTTCCAAAAATTATTCCATCCTAATTCTAAAGCTTACTACATACAAAGTGTATTTATAATAGACGGAACATTGAATGTAGAAAGTTTTAAGGAAACATGGGAAGTTCTTGTTAACAGTTATAGCATCTTAAGAACGGGCTTTAAATGGAGCGGACTAGAAAGTCCCCTACAATTTGTCTTGCACAAGGTAAAAGTGAAAGTTTCTTTTGAAGATTGGAGCCACGAAGAAAAGCAAGATGTAAAGCTAAATAAGTATTTAGAAGTAGCTTCAAAGTTCCCCCTAAACTTTGAGACCCCTCCTCTTATAAAGATACAACTGATTAAAAGGTCCACTAATAGTTATTATATGTTGTGGAATTTTCATCATATTATTTTGGATGGTTGGTGTACGCCAATTATTATTGGAGAACTTATAAAAACCTATCAAAAGTTAGAAAATGGGGACAAGATTCATATTTCTTCGAGACCATATAAAGACTATATCAATTGGTTATCTAAGCGTGACAATGAAGAAAGTATAGACTTTTGGAAAACTCATCTTCAAAACGCTAAAAAAACGCTTTTAACTTTCTCATATAGTGCAAGCCAAGAAGATGAGCATAAAGAGCTTCACCATACATTGCCAAAGGCGCTTTCTCAAAAATTAATGCAAGTTGCAAAAAATCATAAAATTACCTTAAGCGACATTTGCCAATTTGCATGGGGCTACCTATTGAGACGTTACACTAACCAAAATGATATCCTTTTTGGAATTACCGTTTCAGGACGTTCAATAGAACTCCCTCAAATCGAGGACATGCTAGGATTATTTATCAATACCTTACCACAAAGATTGAATATTAATGATGATGAACTTATAAGAGACGCTTTGCAGAAAACGCACCGCCAAGTTGTAGGGATGAACAAGTTTTCTTACATACCATTATCAAAGATTCAAAGTCTAATGGAAGAAAAGGATGACGAAAACTTATTTAATACCCTTTTTATCTTTGAAGGAACAAAGATACATGGGGACGTCCCTAAAGATTCTGGAATTAATATAAAAGGAATAGCTACGGATGAGAAAATTGAATATCCTTTAACTCTTCTGATTCATTCCCATAATGATGAAATTAAAACGATTTTTCTCTATAAAAATAGATTTTTCCAAGAGGAACATATAATCCAACTCAGGAAACATTATATAAGTATATTGGAAAAAATTGTTGATGAAACTACGCGTTCAGTTGGAGATTTAGACTTATTTGACGATAAGGAAAAACGCTCCATCTTGAACAAGTGGAAAGGACAGGATGCTCCTCTATCTGAAAATGCTCATATTCTTCTAGCTTTCAAAAAACATGTTGAAGACAATCCTGCCCTTATAGCAGTTTCGGATAAGAATCAGTTTTTCACCTATAAAAAGCTAGATGAAACTTCAAATAAAGTATCTCAGTTTTTGCAAAAGCTCGGAGCTGATAAAGATATGCCAGTCGTGTTAATGTATGAAAGAAGTTGTGAATATGTTGCAGGGTTATTAGGAATTTGGAAGACAAACAGCATTTATGTTCCCATTGATCCCAAAATGCCACTTCCCCGTGCAAAAAGGATCATCAAGCAACTCAAAAAACCCATTATAATCACAAATAGATCCCTTTCTTTTTCATTGAAAGAGGGAGGAATTAATAACTTATATTGCATAGAAGACATCTTAGAAGTAAAAAGCATTGATATTAATATTAGTCACCCTTCATTCGAAGATACAGCTTATATTATTTACACTTCCGGCTCGACAGGTGAGCCTAAAGGAGTCATGATTAAACACTCCTCGATGCACAATCATGTGAGTTCAAAAATTTCAGATTTAAAACTATCCGGAAAAGATAAAATTGGGCAAACGATCTCCCAGTCATTTGATGTGTCAGTGTGGCAGTTTGTTTGTCCCTTAATGACAGGTTCTCAAATGGTTATTATTGATGACGAGCAAGTTCTAGATCCTAACGCATTTTCTGAACGTATTTTTAATGACAAGGTTACCATACTTGGTACAGTCCCAAGCTTATTGTCGATTCTTCTGGATGGAGTTGAATCGAATTTAGATTTGAAGAATAAATTGCAGTCAGTAAGAACTGTTCTACTTATTGGGGAGCCTTTCACGGTAGATTTGTATAATCGCTGGAGAAAATTTTTTCCAAAAACTCAGGTAATTAATGCATATGGACCGACAGAATGTGCCGATGCTGTAACGCATCATTTAGTTGCAGGCAACAAGTTTATAAGTAACACTATACCTATAAATGGAACAATACAAAATATGTCCCTCTATGTTTTAGGAGATAATTTAAAGTTATCCCCCTATGGGACAATAGGGGAGTTGTATATCGGTGGTATTGGCGTTGCACAAGGATATTATCAATTGCCAGAACAATCTAAACAAGTTTTTCTCCCAAGCCCTTTTGAAGAAGGAGAAAAGATATACAAAACAGGGGACCTGGTTACATCAACTTTAAATGGAACCCTCTTTTTTGTAGGGAGAAAAGATAAACAAGTTAAAATTAATGGGTGCAGAGTTGAGCTTGGAGAGATTGAATCCATTTTGCTTCAATTTCCAGGTGTAAAAAACGCGATTATTGAAGTAACGCAGCAAACAGGAAAAAACATTCTAGTCGCATATTATACTTTAACAGATACACGTACAAACGTAAAAACTGATGAGATAAGACAATTTTTGTCTGAAAGACTCCCTGAGTATATGCAGCCTCAGCATTTCGTTTTATTAGAAGAGATACCTCTAACCATAAGCGGTAAAGTAGATCGAAAAAAACTTCCCCAAATTGAAGAAATTATTAGTCATAAAAATTCTTGCCTCCCACGAAATGCCATAGAACTTAAACTTTATACAATTTGGAAAGAGCTTCTTAATATAGAAGATTTTGGTGTTTCTGATAGCTTTACTTCTTTAGGGGGACATTCTTTACTAGCTGTACGGTTGGTATTGCAAGTTAACAAACTATTCAATATTAAATTGCCTTTCGCAGAAATTAAAGGTAGCTCAACAATTTCTTCACTTGCTCAAAAAATCGACTCCGGGTTTTCCCTAAAAAACTCTTCCCTTTTACCCATACAAAAAAGTGAATCTAACCGAACTCTATTCATATTTCATCCAATTTCTGGTTTAGCTTACGATTATGTCAATCTTTCTAGCTATATAAAAAATTGGACGATCTATGGAATTAACGACCCGCATTTCGGGGAAGAAAAATATAATTATGATACATTACAAAAAATGACTTCAGAGTATCTTGATATAATACAAGAAATAACCCCTGATGGGCCTTATTACCTATCAGGATGGTCTTTTGGAGGTCTAGTTGCTCTAGAGGGAGCAATACAACTTACGAAGCAAGGTAAAAAAGTTAACCATGTTGTATTGATTGATACTTATAACCCTATTCAACTCAAAACAAAAAATGTAGATAAAGATATCAAGAAATTTTTGAAACTAACGAACGTTTCACCCTCGTCACTTGAAGGAAAACTCTTGTATAACGAAATCAAAAAGAACGATTTTTTAATGCAAAACTTTAATGCTTCAACATATAAAGGACCCGTAACCCTAATGAAAGCTTTTTCAACAGACAGGTTGACTGATGCAGGCTGGGAAAAAGCAATATTACCCAACCTAAATATTGTTAATCTTACATCTACACATTACGAGCTATTCCAATATCCCCATATAAAATTTGTAGCTGCCCAGCTTCTTGAAATTCTTGATAAAGATTAACTGGGGAATGCCATATCATCTATGTTGGCTCTACAGAAATAATTTATGGATGAAGTTGCAAAGCTATCTTCTTTGGAAAGGCGATGCTAAAAATGAAACGGTTCAAGACTCAAACTCGAATAAAGGCTTATGATAATAAATAAGATAGAAGAATTAAGATCTCATCCCCTTTTTTTCCATTTGGAAAGGCATTTTGGACTAAGCAATTTGTTTTTGAAAATAGAAGGGCTCAATATTGCAGGTTCTATTAAAATAAAAACAGCCTTGTCATTAATGGATCAGTTAGAGCGGGAAGGAGCTTCTCCTTCAAAGAATAAAATTATTGAATCTTCTTCGGGAAATCTGGGTATTGCACTTAGTATCGTTTGTAAATCTAGGGGGTATACATTTACATGTGTAACTGATCCTAACACCTCTCCTTATAGTGAAAGGTTAATGAGAATCTATGGTGCTAACATTCTCAAAGTCTCCAAAAAAGATAAACAAGGGGGATATCTAGAAACGCGCATATCTCTTATAGAGGAGATGATAACGAAGGATACAAACCTTATATGGACGAACCAATATTCGTCACTCGCAAACCCATTGATTCACTATGAAGAAACGGCAAAAGAAATTTTAAATCAGTTTGAAAAAGTTGATTATTTATTTATTGGAGCTGGTACGACAGGAACTTTAGTTGGATGTGCTAAGCGTATTAAAGAAGTATCTCCACAGACACGAGTTTTTGCTGTGGACAGTGAAGGATCTGTGACTTTTGGAGGACAGCCTTCACCAAGGTTTATACCAGGTTTGGGTACAAGCAAAAGGCCCCCTATTTGCGACACTAAAAATGTCGATGAAATCATCGTAATTAAGGAGAGCAATGCTATTCAAATGTGTCATTTTATGCTTGATCAATATGGATTGTTCTTAGGGGGGTCTACTGGATCAGTTCTTCAAGCCGTAAGAGAAAAGAAAAATATTCCAAAGGACGCTTGTGTTGTAGCTATTTCGCCGGATTTTGGGGAAAAATATATAGATACAATTTATAATCCAATTTGGGTAAAAGAAAAGTTTAATATGGGAATATAGATGTGTTTTCTGCTATAATAGTTAATGAAAATCCCATTGAGAATATTAATTTTAATTTGTAATGGAAGATTGAATGATAAAGAGAAAAACATCCTTTGCTTACCTAAAGAATCATTTAGACATTATATATTATCTCTTGCCATTTATTTGGGTTAAGGATTGGGGCATAAGACTTAGGTATCTCATACTTATTTTCCTTACTGCCACGATGATCGGGCTAAATATTTTAGCGCCAATTATGTTAATGAACGTCGTTGCGCTTTTTTCAAAAAATATGACAGCCACGATCCAAATTTATCTAGCATTACTAACATATGGCACTGTTTGGACACTTGCTCAAGTTACAGCTCTTGTAAGAGAAATCTTTCTATTTAAAGCTGTAGAAAGAAGTGTAAGGCTTATATGCCTTGAAATTTCCTCTCATTTGCACAAATTGCCTTATCATTTTTATTCAAATCAAAAAACAGGCGCATTAGTTAGCTATATTGAAAAAACTTATAGAGCTTTTCCCAACGTCTTTTGGGGATTCACTCTTAACATTATTCCAACAATTTTAGAAGTTATGATCGCTACATCCATTATTTGGCATTGGTATGGTTCTTTATTAGGATTAACTTTGATAACAACAATAGCTATATTTATAATATTCAGCCTATTTACAACGGAGGTAACTTCAAAAGCGCAAAGCTACAGTAATGAAAATCACTTTAAAGTGAACGCGCATTTAGTTGATGGGCTAATGAACACTTCTTTGGTAAGATACTTTGGAAAGCGTGACTATGAAAGAGAACAAATTGATCATCTTCTTAAAAGTAGAGAAGAGACCGAAGTTAAATCCCAGTTGCTTATGCAATATGTTCGCTTGGGGCAAACAATAATAATTGGTGTAAGCTTAATATCAATAACTTGGCTTGCAGGAAAAGGAGTAATCGCAAAAAATCTCTCTATTCCAGATTTTGTCTTAATTAATAGTTATGTATTACAGTTTGCAGTTCCCTTGTTCTATTTTGGTTTTATATTTAAGGACATGCGAAAAGGTCTTACTGATATGGAGCAACTTGTAAACCTATTAAGAACAAAACGAGAAGTTGACGGAAAAGAAACATTGCCTAGTATTTCTCATAAGGAAGAATGGGGGATTCAATTTAAAAAAGTAAATTTCTCATATGGGGATAGGCAAGTTCTTAAAGATGTTAGCTTTGAGATTTCTCCCGGTAAAAGCGTTGCTCTCGTTGGACCGAGTGGTTCTGGTAAATCCACTATTTCTAATCTCCTTTTCCGTTTTTATGAGACAAGCTCAGGAGAAATAACTATAGATAATAAAAACATCAAAGATTATTCTTTGTCAGAATTGACTAAAGTCATTGGAATCGTCCCACAAAATACGAGCTTATTTAACAACACAATTCTCTACAATATTTGCTATGGTAATCCAAGTGCATCTGAGCACGAAATTGAAGAAGCCATAAGAATTGTAGAGCTAGAAGCACTAATCAAGAGTCTACCAAACAAACTTTTAACACAGATAGGTGAGAGAGGAATTACCCTATCTGAAGGCGAAAAACAAAGACTTTCGATGGCTCGAATTATTTTGAAAAAACCCAAAATCTACATATTTGACGAAGCAACATCATTTTTAGATTTTAACACAGAAAAGTTTGTCCAAAGAAATATAAGAAAAATTACCCAAGGAGCGACTACACTCATCATTGCCCATCGCCTTTCAACCATTGTTGATGTGGACTATATTCTTGTCCTTCATAAGGGTATGATTGCTGAAAGTGGGACACACGAAGGACTAATAAAACAAAAAGGAATTTATTATGATCTGTGGAGTGCCCAAGCACACCTTGAGGTTGATAAACCATACCCTCAAGCTATTTAATTAAATATAAAGTTCAAATTATGGAAAATCTATGAAAAGGGAAAGCATAAAAATAATAGATCATCGAGGAGGCTGGTGTACTTCCTTTAACCAAATAGGAAATACAGCTCTTCAAAATTCAGAGGTAAGTTTTCTTCGATCTTTTCAACAAGGAAGAGGCGTAGAATTTGATGTACGTGACTATAAAGGTGAGTTGGTTATTTCACATGATATTCCGAAAGATGAATGCCTCACTTTAGATGCATTTTTCCAACTATATCTACCCTTCAAATCTAAGGCTGGAATTCTCGCCATTAATATTAAAGCAGATGGTCTTCAAGAGCAGATCAAGAAAGCTTTAGAGCTATACGGCATAAATAATTACTTTCTGTTCGATATGTCAGTCCCTGATACGATAAAATATGCAAACCAAAACTTGAATTTTTGTATAAGGGAGAGTGAGCATGAAAAGGATCCTAAAAACTTCTCTCCTTATTTATATGAAAAAGCAACTGGAGTTTGGATTGACCAGTTTTTCTTGTGTCCAGAGAGGAGATCTTGGGTGACAGCTGAAATTATTAAACAGCATCTAGATCATTCAAAAAAAATTGTGATCGTATCTCCAGAGTTACATCCTTGGGGGAGAAGAGATACAGCTTATAAAAATATATGGAGGCAAAACAAAAATATTTTTGAATGTCTTTTAGAGGAAAGATATAATTTAAATGAAATACATTTATGTACGGATTTACCTGATGAGGCAACGACATTTTTTAAAAGTCAAAAGGATTTTAATAATCCTCTGCAGAAAGATTCTCTTCTATTGCTCTGAAGTGAGGAATTTACTGGCCTCCAACAAAAACCCTCTTTTCTTAAATAAAGGTAAAATGGACTTCGCTTTTTCCCAAGGCAACTTGCCGGAGCTAAAATTAATCCTTCACTTAAGAACTGGGTGGGTGCTATTATTAATAGTTATTACTTAACATAGTATATACTTGCGTCTAAAATTAGCAGTTATATCAAAAAGAATTAACAAACAAAAAAACTGAAGGGAGGTTATGTGAGAGCAAAGATAAAAGCTATAATATTTGACATGGATGGGGTTTTAGTTGATGCCAAAGAATGGCATTATGAATCTCTTAATAGTGCTCTGTCTCATTTTGGATTTTCTTCTATTCCGAGAAAGGACCATCTAGAAATATATGACGGTCTACCTACAAAAGAAAAACTCAAAATTCATCCAGATACAAAAGAACTTGATGAAGAGTATCATAGAAAGATCAATAAACTTAAGCAAGAATTTTTAGCTAAAATAATAGAAGAAAAATGTATGCCTTCTCTTCTTCATCATAGAACTCTTCAGGAACTTAAGAAAGAAGGTTATAAATTAGCGGTCTGTTCTAATGCTATCAGACAATCAGTAGAAGTTTTACTTAGTAAAATGGACCTAATCTCATACATAGATTTCTTTCTCTCCAATCAGGATGTTGAATACCCTAAGCCTCATCCGGAAATATATGTGAAAGCAATAAAAAAATTAGGTATTCCACCAGAGTCTGTTTTAATTTGCGAGGATAATATGAAAGGAATAACCTCTGCTAAGGAAAGTGGGGGTAACGTTTTGGAAATTGGAACCGTTCATGATGTAACTTATGAAAACATCAAGTACACAATAGAGAAAATAGAAAAAGGTGAAGCGGAACAAATTAGCAAAGCTCCTATTAGAACTGCAAAATTGATGGATATGATAGGAGGATGGTTTGTCGGTAATTTTTCACCAAGCATTTTGACTAGTGAATCATTCGAAGTCGCCGTAAAAAGCTATAAAGCTGGAGATTATGAAAAATGGCATGTTCATAGAATTGGTACTGAAATAACGGTAATTCTTGATGGGAAAGCTGAAATGGACGACAAAATACTTGAGAATGGAGATATTATCCTTCTTGAACCCGGTCATGGTACTGCATTCAGAGCCTTAACTGATCTTAAAACTGTCGTTGTCAAAACGCCATCTATTGCTAATGACAAATATTTTGAAAACAATAAAGGCTTTCACTTTGCAAGTCATGGGTCACCAGCTGTTAATGGGTAAAAACGAAAAAACTTATTTTTAAATTAGTTACAGGAGCGTTATCCCAATTATGCAGCACTTTTTACACAAGATTTTCACCCGATGCAAAAAACCAAGCCTCTCTTCCTTGCGGGGCTAACCAAAGTATTCTATCATTGCAACCTTGGATTTTTGTGATTAAGAGATATAATACGAAGAAACCACAATGGTGTAGATTTTAAAAATAAAAAATTAGATTTACTAATTTGAATTAAATTTCAGGAGGCCTTGTGAACATTGAGAGTTTATTTTTTTCTCAGGAAGAGCGAGAGAAGCAGATAGGTGAGTGGAATGAGACGGAGAGGGAGTATCCTT
>CAYYRQ010000041.1:0-9300 GCA_964474215.1 uncultured Alphaproteobacteria bacterium | reverse complement strand
TATTAAAGTTTTTTATATCAATTAGATTTGTTTTTTTACTATCTTCATCAAAAAAATACTCGAGAAGATTATCAAGAACCTCAATAAAAAGCTTTTGAAAGGATGAAACAAACTCTCTGAGAAATTGTTCGTCAACTTCAGATGATTTGTATCTTATCCTATAGCGTATTTCTTGATTCTTAATTTCTTGCTCGAAACTAATATTATTTGTTAAATTAATATTAGTTTCATAATTTGTCGAAACTTCTAAATCACTAAAGTTATATATTTTATCCTGTAAAGTTGTTTGTGAGTACGAGATACTTCCTAAATCTTTTTTTGCAAAAAAATCATAAACTGGAAAATAGCTATTAGGTTTTATATTATCTTCTAAGTGTTTTTTTATTTGATTAAGTATATCAAATATATTTTTTACACAGCTGAATTTAAACATAATAAAATTTGTATTGACTTTTGCTCCATGGTATAAATCTAAATATTCTCTAATACTCACTGGGTATGGAATAAAAAAATTATCTTGAATTGTATATTTATGAGCTAATAAGGCAAATACAGATAGACCAAACCAATAGGGGGTTATAAGATAATTTTTATTAAGTAACTCAATTTTTTCCAAAATTTCTTTATTAAAGCTAAAACGCAATTCTTCAATTTGCGTTAATGTACGCATAGAAATTTCTTGTGTTACAGGATGCAAAGGATGATCTTTTTGTAGAAAACTGTGTGGTAAGGGCTTTGAATCCTTAAGTTTTTCCTCCCAAAACCTTAGCGAATTAGGTTTGCTAGCTAATACGAGTCGTAATATATCAGAAGAAGCTCTAGATATTTCTGATAGTTGATCATTTCGTGATATGCCACATTTATAATCATTGTTATTATAGTAATTAGATAATTCCTCTATAAAATAGTCAACTTTAATTCCATCTATTAATATATGATGCAAAACAATTATAAATCTATATTTCTGTTCATGTTCTTTAACTAAACAAAATCTATAGAGGGGTCCTTTTTCCAAATTGAACGGTTTTTTTATATATCGATTTAGCTCTTGAATAGATAATTTTGAATCGTAACATTTAAATTCATCTCTTTCTTCATTCTTTACCCAATATAATTGTCCATCAATAAAAGTTATATGACTGTCAAAAACAAGATATTCAGATAAGAACCTGTTAATTGCATTTTGGAGTTTTGAAATACTTAAATTCCCGATAAGTTTGTGATCAAGTACAATGTTATAATCACTTCTATTAGGATCTAGCTTCCACTCATTATAAAAAATTTTAGAATAGGAAGAGATCAAAACTTTCGTCATGAATTAAATCGCTTTCATAAATTTGTTATATTAACGAAAAGGGTTTATAAAAAAATTATTTTCTTTCTGTTACCAATAACTTTCTCATCTAACATTAATGGCATATTCAACGATGAAGTACAACGCCGTGGTTAGCACATTCAGAATTAAGGATATTGTGGGTGAACTGAATAAGAGGCCCATGAAAATTCTTGAGTTTTCAACACCTAAGGAAGGGTTTGTGCAAAAACGCTTCCTTAGAGGTACTCATTAATGGAAGCTCACACTTCGTCGTTGAAATTGCCTGCCACTCTGTCACACTTTAAACTTGAATATACCAATAAAGTTACATTCAACATGTTGAATATCTCAAAATTTGTCTGGACACTCATATAAGGTTAAGTCATATGATAAATATCAAAATAATAGATCGCAAAGGAATAAATTCAATGAACAACAATAATTTTGAAGAGCTTGATCAATTTTTATCCTCCTATTTATCTGAGAATAGTCCTAAGGTTACGTTAGACCCCAATACAGAACTTTCTATTTTGGGATTAGATAGCTTAATGATGTTAAGGTTGCTTAATTTTTTAGAAAAAACATACAAAATGAAAATTCATGATGAACAGATTGATTCTGAAAACTTTAAAAGTATTTCATCCATAAAAAATCTAATAGCAAACCATAAAAAGGGTCAAAATTAATTTTTTAGTAATTTTTCATTATGAATATATCTAATCTTATTATAACCATTGCCGATAAAAATCCTAACCTAGTTCTTTTTGAACAAGGTGAAAGTAAAGTTACGGCAAAGGAATTTAAAAAAAAGATTTTAGAAATTGGCTTTACATTAACAAAATATGGTCTTGTTCCAGGCGACAAGGTATGTATACATTTAGACAGATGCATAGATGCTGTAGTTTATATTTACGCTGTTCTTTATATTGGGTGTATCTATATTCCGTTAGATATCAACGAAGCTGAGGAGAGGCTTGAATTTATAGTTAATGATGTTGATGCAAAATTAATAATTACCTCATTAGAAACAAAAGAAAAATGGGCAAAAAATAGTGACTGGTTAAATATTAACAAAATTAAATTAAGACATCCTACCAAAGATTTCATTTCCTGTTTAAATGTCAGTTTAGCAGCTATATTGTACACATCTGGATCTACCGGACGCCCTAAGGGAGTTGCAATAAGCCATAAAGCTATATACTCAACAGTTGTCACCCAAAGTGAAGCATTTGATACATTTTCACTCTCTCGAGTTGCAAGTCTTACTCCATTTAGCTTTGCTCTTTCACTTTTTGATTTGTTTACTGTAAGCTATTCTGAAGCAACATTAGTATTTTTTCCTCAAAACCTTTTATCGTCTCCTAACAAAATTTCTAACTGGCTTAGTATTAATAATATCAATGGGTGGT
The DNA here is from genome assembly GCA_964474215.1 of uncultured Alphaproteobacteria bacterium. Lineage (GTDB taxonomy): Bacteria > Pseudomonadota > Alphaproteobacteria > UBA9655 > UBA9655 > UBA9655. Next base: position 6,576 of record CAYYRQ010000041.1, on the reverse strand, counting down.
GTACAGTACCTACTGTTTTAATATTATGGTCAGAATGGTGTTCAATAGATCAGAATATTTTGATTAAACTTCAAACAGTTATTTTTGCAGGAGAGGTTATGAATGTATCTACTCTGCATAAATTAATCTCTTCAATACCTCACACTACTTTTTACAATTTATATGGAAGTACTGAGGTAAATGCTTCATGTTATTGGAAGGTTTGTAGGAACAGATTACCCAGCCTAACCTATCCCCCGATTGGAAAACCAACATCTAAATGCAACCTCAAAGTAGATGAATTCAATAGCGAACTCTTGGTTAGAGGTGATAGTATGTTTGCTGGATATTGGAACAATAATACTCTTACTCCTCATGAAGGGTTTTTTCGAACAGGTGATATTGTTGAGTTAAATGAGTTGGATGAATACGTTTGCAAAGGACGCGTAAGTCGAATGTTTAAACACTTTGGTTATAGAATTCATCCATTTGAGATTGAAACATGCATATTGAGTTTTTCTGAAGTTCAAGAGTGTTGCGTAATTCAATCTAAAGAAAAACTTCCTAAAATCATTGCTTTTATTGTTTTAAAAAAAGAGGGAGCAGAAAGAAGCATATCTAGAATGAATCTTAAAACTAAACTACCCAAATATATGCTTCCTGATCAGATTGTTTATTTACCAAAACTACCTAGACTAAATAATAGAAAAATTGCAATTCAAAAATTACATGAATTATATAATAATTAAATTATTATATAATTCTGATCTTAACACCTGACAAATTTTAAATAAACACAGAGTTAGGAGATTTTTATCAAGGAAAGAGTTGCGTTGAGTATGATTCTAAGTTTTAGAGAGTGAGAGGAGCATTTATCGTTTTTAAGGAGTTTACAAGAGTAGACCCAGAAGTTGAATGAGTATGTATATAGTTGCTGCGCGGGACTTCTCTAGGTCTTGCGGGGCGAAACCCGTATGCGTTCTTGTCTGCCCTCATTTCCGCCAGGTTCTAACGCCAGGAGATGCAATGCTTGCATCGCTCGGCTCAAAATAGGGGAAATAGAGAGTGGACGACGACCTCCGGATTTCTTGGTAATATATATCCGTCTCAATGGCAGTGGTTGGTACCCGCGCCTCTGTAATGATTTTACTGCCTGTATCTTTTATTGTGGCATTCTCCAAAGAACCCCGTCAATCCCAGGAGTTTTAGCTCCTGAATTTTGCGTCACTCGTTTCACTGCCAAGAGTTTGGCTGAGAAAGAGTTTGTCAAAAGTCATTGCAAGGATTTGATAATATCTTCATATTGCAACTCCTTCAGTCATCTTTAGAATTCTTTTTGAATTTTGAATCCATTCATTGAGTTTATCTTCTGTTTCCGAATCTATAATAACCCAAAGAGGGCAACCCTTTTTAGCTTGGCGTTTTTTTAATAAATTGCATTTAATCCAATAATAGACTACATGTTGATTAACATCAAATTTTTCAACTACTTCTCTAACACTCATTTCATTATCATTCCTTACAGTACGGAAAGAAGGAATTGAATAGGTGTGACGAATTCCTTTAACACGACTCATTGTAAATGCTTTTTTTGTACCACTCTTTGCGCCTTGTTCGTTCAGAAGCACGGCAATCTGATCATCAGTATGCTCCATAGCAAGAGAGCGAATTATATCAATGGTAGCTTGAGAGGTTTTATATAGATCATAACTTTTGGGACGTATTGGAACTTCGATCTCTTCCGTTTCTCCTCCCTGCCAACGAATATAAAGAATAACTTTCTTTTCTTCATTTCTTCGTTCAACAGTAATATCCTTTATTAAAAGTCGTAGAATTCGCTTACGATCTTTTGAAGATGTAGTAGGTGCTTCCCAAAGGCGTGGAAGATCTTGCGCCAAAGAAAGAATTTGCTGCTTCTGTTCTGCTGCTAATGTAAGCGAGCTTTTTCGTTGAACAGCGTCGTATTCCTTACGAAGTTGCTCAAGATTCTCTAAAGCACTATTCCATCTTTTTTCCAGAGTTGCCGCCACAAGCCTGTTCGAAGGATCTACTTCTTCATAGCCTCTCTGTGCAAGCTGAGCTTCATATTGAGCCCGTTCAAGTTTTATCATCCATTGTTGATTTAAAAACGTTTCACGACGTTCTAATTCTTCCCAAGCATTAAGAGCAATTTCCAACTGAGCAGGCTTCATAACTTCTAAAACCCGTTGAGAAACAGCTTCATCAAGAGATGGGCCTTCTAACCATGTACAATTATTGCTTCCTCCTTCCTTCCGTTCCCAATTGCATACATAGTAAGGCTTACCGCTTCCATTGACTGCCTTATTATATCCAACAGTAATGCGGTGACCGCACTTTCTACATATCAAAAGTCCTTGCAAAAGGGCTAATCCCTCACGTGCAGCGCGTGACATAAGTGCTTTTTCTCCCTTAGAAGTACTATTATTTTCCAATATATGCTGATTTTCAATGTATTCTTGCCAAGAAATATAACCCTCATGATGCTGATGGATTAAAACTTCCCATAAATCCATAGGTAGGCATTTTGTATAACTTTTAAGGTTGCCATTTGCAGAAAGCTTTTTATTGGTTTTATAGCGGCCAAATACATAGGCTCCTGCATAAAAGGGGTTTCTGAGAATGCTACAAACTCGATGTTGACGAAGGGGCGTCCAAACTAATTTACCATTCCAAATTTTTCCGTAAATCCTTTTAGGAAATTGTAAGTTGTTATTCACAAAATATCTCATCACACCAAATGCTGAACCACACTCTCGAAAAATTTTAAACACAAGAGCAATAGTGCTTCTTACCTGTTCATCCGTGTCAAGTGTTGTCTTCCCTTCTTGATCATATATCAAGCCAACAGGTAGAGAAGCATGTAATTCTCCTTTCTTGGCCTTGTTACGCTTTCCACCATCAAGACGGGCACGAATAAAATGGCTCTCTGCTTGTGACATTGTGGCTTTGAGACCTAAAATTAATTTGTCATTGAAGTCGCGAGGATCATAGCATCCATCTTCATCGAGAATTAATGTACCTGTTAATGAGCAAAGTTCCAAAAGTCGGTGCCAATCCGCGCACGATCTTGATAGTCTCGAGGCTTCCAGAGCAAAAACTCCTCCTACTTTGTTTAAAGAGATATCTGCGATGAGAGTCTTGAAATCCTCCCTGGTGCTCATCTGAGACCCGGATATCCCCAAATCCTTGTCCAGAATTTTGATCAGATGAGGAGACCATCCTAAGGTCAACGCTTTGTCTTTTAACGCATACTGACGCTCTGTGCTTTCTTGATGGTTCTTTACCTGAGCCATCGTAGATTGTCGAAGGTAAATGTAAGCGAAGCGCTCTTGATGGTAAGTTTGAATTTTTGAGCTCATATCCTTCCTCCTTGAACACGTTTTTTGAATGTAAAGTTTTGATAGCAAGGGAAAGCATTCCAGCAACAATTCCTGCAATTTGAGGGATAGCATTGGGAGTAAGAATCATAAACTCTCCTTAGTAAAAAATTTCTTTCCTCTTCAGTAATTCCAAATTGAGGAGAGTAATTTCCTCGAGTTGTTGACGTAAGATTTTTAAATTTTCTAAACAATTTTCTACATTTTCTTTGACGTCTAAGGGTACATAAACCATTTTTGGGCGTCGGCCAGGAAAACTGATGGAAAGATAATACTTGGGTCCATGGCCACGTCCTTCGGCACATTTGCAACCTGGTTTTCCACATCGTTTGTACCGTTCGATAAGAGAGCCTCGCAGCACATTGAAATCCATGTTTTGTAAATGACGAAGATTGCCTTCGCGTTTTTCTTTTAGCACATCTATCGATAAATCTTTTGTCATTATCAGACCATTTATTTAACTGATCCGATCTTAATAGGAGTTTTTTCATCTGTCAATCTCCTCTTTGGGTTTTCGTTTGAGTTTTTCATCTAGATGTAAAACGAGATCGACGATTTCAAGAAGAGAAGAACACGATAGAATAACAGGGAACTCCTTACTTTCCTCAGGAAAAGCTCTGTCCGTCCAATCCCGAGGTATACTAAAATTACCTGAGGTGGGATTGTGGAGACTGAAAATTTCCTGGCCTCCATTTTTATAAGTTTTAAGTATTTTAAATTTTTGCCCCATCAGAGGATGGTAGGGATGAGCTACTTCTACGTATTCCAAATTTTGATCGTTTTTAATTGTAGTTATGTCTAATTGTTTTTGCCTTACCATAGCGTTTTTCTCGGACAGCCTTTGCGATACGCATTTGGAGCCGTCTTACTCCTTCTTTGATATGTTGCCAATTGATACCATTCCATGTCAGCTCGGAAGCTGAGGACGCACCAGTCAATGTGGCATCCTAGAACTTACCATTGCCGCCATTTGCTTTTCCTCATTCTTATGGTTCGCCATATTCTCTCGCAAAGAAAGACCAGTTGGACGTAGTCCTACTTTCGCAGGGGGTGACATTTAAACCCCTATCCACTCCATTACAGAACTGCCTTCGCTTCTTCTAACCTCCTAAACCCGCATTACCATAGGCTTTTCTTACGAGTTGTTGTCCCATCGCTGGGAGTAATACGGGGTTTCCACGTTCCATCGGAAACGAAGGGACCTCCGCCTCTGGCGGAGGGCTGGGATAGTTAAACATAATATGCAATAAACCTCTACGCTTGGGTCACGAAGTGATCAAGAGTAGAGGTAAACATGGAATACCAAAGATTGTCCCACTCGGTATGGGACTGTAAATATCATATTGTCTTTACGCCAAAATATCGACAAAAAAAATTGTATGGTAATTTAAGACGAGATTTAAGAGATTAGTTTCATAAATTAAGTATAAGAAAGGAGTGCCGTATATTAGAGGGACACTTAATGTTAGATCATGTTCATATGTTAATAAGTAGTCCTCCAAAGTATTCAGTTTCTCATATTATAGGGTTTTTAAAAGGCAAGACAGCTCTTTATATAGCTCAGAAATATGGGCAACGAAGAAAATATAGTGGCTACCATTTTGGGGCTCGAGGCTATTTTGTATCAACAGTAGGAATGAATGAGGAGGTCGTTAGACGATATATTCAAAACCAAGAGAAAGTTGATAAACAAAGCGATCAACTCGAACTTTTTAAATCATTTAAACAATAACATAACCACTTTTAGTGGTCCAAGCGAAGCGTCACATACCTCCACCTCTGGTGGAGGTACTGACTTAAAGATGAATGACGGGTTAGGTGCCTACTTTTGACCGGGAGACTTTTTGACCACGAGAATGTACAAAGTAGGCATCCTCCTATCTCCGTTGTCTTTTGGCCCAAGTGCTTAGCCAACTACTTTCACTTGTTTCCAATTACGGTCTTTATCGCAGATTTACATGTGTTCACCATACCGCCTATCTAGCACTCACCCAGTTTGTAGTTATCAAGAGAAATCTCCTCTCATGATTAGCTTCCCACATATTACATGTTTCGTTACATTGTCAGGGTCGCTCTTTATTCAGCCCCCTAGGTTCATCCAGTGGTATAGATGGTCATTATGTTTCCCATTGAACACCTCCTTTAAATAACCTCGTGTCGCAGACTTTGACCTGGAATATGCAGCCATAATCTCATGTCAAGAAAAGGCTTGATTGGACTCTCCCATCTTAAAGCCTTGCCAATTCACTTCGGCAAAAATATTATCCTCCTATTCCACCACAGTGTTTCTCTTCATCGTTGATTGTGCCCGAGAGCTAATCCATTCAAATATATCTCCGAGTAGAAATTTCAAAAAACTTCTTTCTTGTAATAAAGCTACATCACCTATATCACAGGCCTTAATTACATAGTCATAGGGAATTTTACTCACAACGCAAACTTCATTATTTAAACCAAATATTTCTTTTATTTCATTTTCTAGATCAATATGTTCTGAGGATAAATTAGACCTGAAGTAGGCATTATGCAATGGTGTATTATAAAGCCTTTGTTGTTCTTCATCTACCTTAATAATACTACAATAAGTAGGTTTTTTATTTATCTTTTCTAAAATAGAACTATCTTCTTTTAGAATATTACAAGGTACAAACGAATAATATCTTTTATATTCTTGCAGGATTTTTTCAGGTGCCCTCCAAGTTTCAGTGCTACCACCGGTTGTACTTTCTGAAGTTTGCATTGAATTAATCAAATCTTCAACGTCCTCAAATTTGATCATAATTTTGAAAAATTTATCATTTCTAATTTTACATTTCATTAATAATTCTTCAATTGTGCTATAAATCAATACATTTTTAATCTCAATTGAAGAGTCTATGATTTCTCTAAATAATTTAAAAGGTTTATCAAAACCCAAAGCTGAGTCATCGATAATAACGTTATACCCTAAAGAAGAATATTTCATGATTTTTAAATTGTATTGATGAAAAAGACTCTTAATGAAAAAATTTTTTACATCAGCCGACTCAATTAAACGATTAGTACATTGTTTTACTTCACTAAATTCATCTCTAAGATCTTCTGGCAGTGAAAGAGGATCTACCTTATGAAGTTGGATAAAATTTGTTATCTGTTGCCCGGATAACTTTCCAGCTTTTTCAAAAAGTTCTTTAAAAAAATTGTTTACAATTTCTAAATT
>CAYYRQ010000040.1:0-10166 GCA_964474215.1 uncultured Alphaproteobacteria bacterium | reverse complement strand
TTTATAAGAATATATAAAACACGGGGGGAAATTTTGGCCGTTTTCAACAATAACACTCTATTTCGAACAATCTCTTCCTTAAGGCTTTTAACGCGAACATTTTTTGTTCAGTTCTTATTAAGTTTTCTCTACCTAACAACCCCATCTTATTGTATGGATGAAAGCCACAAAGAATGGAAAAGTCGACACGTCGCGTCACAAGGGATGGTCGAAACATCAAACCCTGATTTCGACCCCACGAATCCCTTTTCCACTTTGCACCCAAGCATGTTGCCTCACCCAGGACCGTACCACCTCTATCTTTATGATGCTGAAGGCCGTCCATTTACCCTTGTTCGAGACAAAGCCGCTTCTGATACAAAAACAATACGTTTATATGGAACGATGGCGGAAGGTGTGACAGGCTATACCACTGTTGCTGATCCATCTTCCTCAGATCCCAAAGAGGTATTGGTAAAACCACGACCCAGCGATTCCCCGTTTAAAGGCAGAACCTACCCTTCAAAAACACTTGCGTCAACGACCTACCCTGAAGGCGTTCGAACATTCTACATTCAGATAAAGGGTAAGTGGGTCCGCCTTGATCGTGGACATGGGGTTCCTCTTGCTGATACGCGTGAAAATCCAAATGGCACAACATCTACCCTGGATCCAGAAAACTATGCTCCCCAAAACATTAAATTTAACAGCCCTATTCGTCGAGACTTAGAAGACGAAATGCGCAAGGAAGGAAAACAATATAGAGAAGTCAGTATATACCATCCCAATTGTTTCTATAATGTTTTTGAAAAAAATAACGGCAAAGGAAAACAATACCGAATACCCATTCCAGAAGGGTTTATCTTTTTTGTGTACGGCACGGACTATACTGTTGAAAAATCCTACTATTTTCCTAACTTTATCGATTATGAAGCGTTTAAAAACCCTAAAGCTCCGCTATATGCGCATATAGCTGAAAAGTTTGAGATTGATGGGCTAAACCAATGGTTTGTTATTCCCGAGATCATGGCTGATTTATCTGAAGATCAACTTGAAAAACTCAATTTAGCTACAAATCTTGGTATCAAAATAAGGTCCATGACACCTACCCTTTTCAAGGGAATGCATGAAGATCTTATGCCAGGACGCGCAAAAGTGGCTTTGCTAATGACGCTATTAACATGGAATTTACAAACGGCAGCAACTCTTGAATTTTTGGGATTTCAGAACCAATTGTTGCTCGCTCATTTCCATTTGAGTCGAGAAAAACTTTCTGCACTTGATGAACGAAGCCCGGAAGATCAGGAACAGAGTGTTCAAGTATTCCTTAATGATAATGAAGTGTCTGAAGAGGCTAGAGACGCTGTTCGCTTTATTGCTAACAATGGAAACTTTCGTAATTTGCAAGTGACCATTAAAACGATAATTGATGATTGGACAGAAATGTACCGAAATGCACACCATCTGTGGAACTTACCTGATTTTTGTCCAACAGGATTAACCATTGAAACTGAAAATGAAAAACATGTATTTGTCCCAACGAAAGTCACCCCCGCGTGCATTGAAAAACTTCGTGATCTAGTTGGAGGCACGAGCCCATATAGCCCTTCCAAGGCAAGGAATATATTGGCGATCATTGATCACAGAACCCAAAGTCGAACAACCTCTACCATAGAAAAGCTGCATATCTTGCGGCTATATCATGACTACGAAGAACTTGTTAATAAAGGAAAGCAAGTTGCCTGGGAGCGCGCTATCTATAATCATGTTATGGAAGGTGGACTGCCTTTAATTGATTTGCGTCGTGTTGCGGATTTCTATAGCTACCGAAAGCTATCGTCTGAAAAACACTTTTGGCTCAACCATTTTGTAGACCATTTGAGACGTAACTTATCATTTGTAAATTTTCTTTTGATTGCTGAGTGGTGTGTAACTGGAAGAGCTGCCTTTTTGGAAGATATGGAAGAACAAGCTGATCCACTTCGTCCCAGCAATATCCTTGCCCTTCAAATCTATAAAGCCCTTGCTCCGTCTCATGCTCATTTGGTTCTGGGAGATATGAGAACTGAAATAGAGAAACTTGAAACTGGATTAGGGCTTAATCAATCAGATAAGTTTGGTATAAAGAGTCAAAGATTTGTGCACCCTGATGTTCTTAAGCCCTTTGTCTCGGAAGGACACGGGAAACATTCCTTCATTAAACGCATCTCTTGGCTATTTTGGAATTTCATCCAAATTGAAGGGCTACTTCCCTCAACACTATCAAAAACAGAAGCTTTCGCTCCCCTCAAGAAAACAGCTATTGATTATATGCACGAAGCAAAGGTGTATCATAAGCTTGGGTTAGGAAGTCTTGCCCTAAAAGCTGCAGAAAGTTGCCAACAGCATGCATTCACTAGCAAGGAATACAGAAAAGCCAGTGAAGTATGGGTGCTACTTGGTCATCACGAACGAGCAATAGATGCGGCAAAACAGTCATCAAATGCCGCGACAAATTCAGATGACTACATTGAAGCTATACGAGCATTAAACCATTTGGGCTTAAAAGAGGAAGCTCTTGAAGCCAAAGAAAAGTGTTTTGATAGTATGAAACCTAGACATGGAGCTTTCTCGGCTGCTAAATTTTATCGACATGGTTTTAGAGAGTTTGCTCAAGAAGCTGCTGAGCTTGAGTTTTCAGACACGAGCACAGCCCCAACAAGCCTGATGGGAATAGCCCGGTATTTTCATGGAAAACACATGACTGGCCTTGCGATACAAGCTGCAACCCTTGCTGAAGGTAAGCTTGAGAAAGCAGAAGATATAAAAGAAGTACAAGAATTGCTTCGACGATTTAGGCTCGATGAGTAGGTTACACTTTTCCTTTTTTTTGAAGGCACTTTATCTTTTCTTGTTCTTACTGGAGCGATTCATCTTCCCAATTAGAACAGCTTACCCGTGTCCCCAATAGCGTTCCATAAGAATTTCTTCACGACCCCAGAAGGGAACAGCTTACAGTCCGTCATAATTTCTCGATGGCTGCCTCCATCACCTCTCACGTTGAGCGATCCTCAAACCACTCATGTATGAAAATCAGCAAAGTCTTTATATTTTATTTACTTTATTAAGTTAGAATTAAGCCAAACATTAACAACAGAAACCGAAAAATGAAGAACATACTTTACATTATCACAGTCTCTCTTGGGTTCTCTACCTATGCTCAGGCTATGGATCCTGATAGCACTGGAGATGGCGAATCTTCTCCTATTCGTATTCAATCCCCATCGAAGGTCTCTCTTACCGAATATTTTGGAGACATTGATACAAATTCACCCCCTCCTAAACGCCGCCCTGTCCACCAACCAAGCGCTTTTAAACCCGCGTAAATTCACCACGAAAGAAGCGCTTCAGCACCACCGGCTGTTGAATCGAACTAGGTTTTCTGAAATGATGAATGTCATTAAAGAAAGAATACATCCATGTGCGGGCGATTTACCCTGACAAAATCGACAGAAGAAGTCGCAAAAACATTTCATGTCGAACGTATGCTGTGTGCTTTACAGCCCAGCTTTAATGTGGCCCCAAACCAGCTGTGTCCTATTGTTTATTATGATCGAGATGCCAAAAGGCTGACGCTGGAAGATATGAAGTGGGGGCTGGTACCAGCTTGGGCGAAGGAGCCGGATTCAAAATACAGCACCATTAATGCCCGCGCAGAAACGCTTGCCGAAAAGCCTACTTTTAAACGCTCCCTGCCCTATCGGCGCTGCCTGATTCCCGTTGATGGCTTTTATGAATGGCAAAGAGTGGATTCCTCGAAACAGCCCTACCGGATTTTGAAGAAAGATCAATCACTGTTCGCGTTGGCTGGGATTTGGGATGAATGGACTTCAAAAGAAACAGGCGATATTTTGCGGTCCTTTACGATTATCACAACGGATGCAAATGCGACCATTAAACCTCTGCACCCTCGCATGCCGGTGATTGTTTCAAAAGAAGATTGGGAAACGTGGCTATCCCCCAGTCATGAGGAATTGGATGCGGCCCTTGCGCTGCTCCAGCCTTATGGAAAAGATGACCTCACCTATTATGCGGTTTCAACGAAAGTGAATAGCCCACGGAATAATGACCCGGGCTTGATTAAGCCAGTAAAAAAGGAACTCTTTTAAATTTGCAGGCAACATTAATCTATTTTTAAACTCATTCGGCTAAACTAAAAAATATAATAAAACACTATGATGGAGAGAAATATGCTTAGATTGATTAGTGGCATCACTTTTGCATTCTTGACCGTATTTACAAACGTTGAGGCAAAAGCAAATGTCAACTGTCCAAATCTTAGTGAGCTTAATGAACTCTATGAAGCAAACAACTCATTCGATGAAAATCCATTCACCTCCAATACCGTTAAGTGGATAAAGTATGCGAAATCTCCTGGGTATAAAAAGATTGTTGGAGGTGAGATAACTGGAAGAGTTGCAAAACCGGGCTATGTTTACAACAACCGTGAGATCTGTACATATGACTTTGATGTCAAAAACGCAGTGAACGAACAAAACCCTGTTCAGTACATTCTATACCACGATTTGTCATCTTGATGACGATGAAAGTTAAAGCATAAATCTTAGGCTTCCAGCGCCTGCTTCTGCATAGCCGTTATTTGTTCAATTCCCAAACGCGCCAAACGCATCATTTCAAGCAAGCCTTGCTCTTCGAACGGTTTGTCCTCGGCCGTGGTTTGAACCTCAATGATGGTTCCCGCTTCGGTCATCACAAAATTAGCATCAGCTTGCGCACTACTGTCTTCGACATAATCTAGATCCAATACGGGTGTGCCAGAAACGATACCGCAAGACACCGCTGCGACTTGGTGAAGGATGGGAATGGATTCCAGTTTTTTCGACGCAAGTAGTTTCTGAAGAGCTTGATAAAGAGCCACGTAACCACCGGAAATGGCCGCTGTACGAGTGCCACCGTCGGCTTGGATAACATCACAGTCGATGGTGATTTGGCGTTCTCCCAAAGCCTTTAAGTCGACGACAGAACGGAGTGAACGGCCAATGAGGCGCTGAATTTCTTGGGTCCGTCCATTTTGTTTTCCCCGTGCCGCTTCCCGATCGATACGGCTGTGGGTGGAACGGGGTAACATGCCGTATTCGGCGGTAACCCATCCAGTTCCCTTATTGCGTAAAAAGGGGGGGACTTTTTCCTCGACGGATGCGGTGCACAAAACATGGGTGTCACCAAATTTAACGAGACAGGAGCCTTCGGCATGTCGTGTAAATCCCAATTCAAAAGAAATTTCGCGAAGTTGGTCGGCTTGGCGGTTGGACGGCCTCATTAAATTCTCCTTAACACATTGACGTTCGTCTCTCTCATTACTACATATAAGGTAAGGTGAAAAGAGATATGACAAGAATAGAAGAATTAAACAAAAGATCACGCGACATTTTCCGCCATATCGTTGATGCCTACGTGGAAACGGGTGAGCCAGTTGGCTCAAAGTCCCTTTCAAGTCTTTTGGGCATGTCCCTTTCCCCCGCAACCATTCGAAATGTCATGGCAGATCTAGAAGCTGCTGGTCTTTTATATTCCCCTCACACTTCCGCAGGACGCCTTCCGACAGAAGCCGGGCTCAATATGTTCGTCAACGGCCTTTTGGAAATTGGGGATCTGAGCCCCGTTGAAAGACAAGAAATTGATGCCTTTTGCCAAGACAAAGGGAAAAACTATCCGGATGTCCTTGAAAAAGCGACACAAGCACTCTCTGGCTTGAGCCGTTGCGCAGGCGTTGTATCGGCCCCCAAGTCCGAGAGTATCCTCAAGCATGTAGAGTTTGTGAACCTTAACCCGGGGCGCGTTCTTGTCATTTTAATCACGGAAGAGGGCCTGGTTGAAAACCGCATTATTACCACGCCACCTGGCCTTCCGCCATCAAGCCTTGTTGAGGCAGGCAACTACCTGAGCAGTCGCCTGAGTGGGAAAACCTTACGGGAAGCGAAACACAAAATTTTGGGTGAACTGGAAGATAATAAAGCTCAACTGAATCAAATCTCATCGAAACTTGTCGAGGAAGGACTGGCTGTTTGGTCTGGTGAAGGCTCACCCTCGTCCCTTATTATTCGTGGGCAATCCAATTTGTTGCATGATGTTCGCCAGCTTGAAGAGCTTGACCAAGTTCGAAATCTCTTTGAGGCTCTTGATACCCAAAAAGAAATTTTAGGCCTGCTCGATGCCGCAATAGACGCGGATGGGGTTCAAATTTTTATTGGTTCCGAAAATAGCCTCTTTCAACATTCCGGATGTTCCCTTATTGTCTCTTCTTATTCTGCAGACAATGGGCGGATTGTTGGGGCTGTCGGCGTTGTCGGTCCGGCCCGGTTAAATTATAGTCGCATCATTCCAATGGTCGACTATACCGCGAAATTGATTAGTAAAACGATAGGGTAAACAAATGAGTGACAAAGAAAAACCTGAAGTTCCTGAAGAGGAAATAGAACACGTTTCTGAGAACGAGCAAACTCAGGATGAAGAGCAAACCGCTCAGCAGGAAATTGATAAGCTGAAAGATCAGCTTTTGAGGACGCTTGCTGAATATGAAAATTTCCGTAAACGCGCCGATCGGGAAAAAGAAGAAACAGCCAAATATGCGATTACAAATTTTGCGCGAGACCTTTTATCGGTTGCTGATAATCTGCGGCGCGCCCTTGATAGTGTTCCTGAAGATCATAAAAATCCAGAAGAACTTTTGAAGACTCTCATGGAAGGCGTTGAAATTACGGAAACTGAATTGCTATCGGCCTTTAAAAAACATGGCATCGAAAAAATTGATCCCCTGGATCAGCCCTTTGATCATGATTTTCATCAAGCCATGTTTGAGGCTGAAAACCCCGACGTTGCGCCTGGAACAATCGTTCACGTAATGCAATGCGGCTATCAATTGAGCGGAAGACTTTTGCGTCCGGCCCTTGTTGGTGTGGCGAAAGAAAAAAATTCTGAGGGGGGTTGAATCCAAAAAATCGAATCCCCATATAAAAAGGGACAAACATATTTATAGTTCATTGAAGAAAAGAAAGAGGAAATGATGAGCAAAGTAATTGGAATTGACCTTGGTACGACAAACTCCTGCGTAGCTGTGATGGATGGAAAGGATGCCCGCGTTATTGAAAACGCAGAAGGTACCCGCACAACACCGTCAATGGTTGCTTTTACAAATACGGATGAGCGTCTAGTGGGGCAACCCGCGAAACGTCAAGCCGTCACCAACCCTGAAAACACCCTATTCGCCATTAAGCGCCTGATCGGACGCCGTTTTGATGATCCTCTCACCAAAAAAGATATGGACCTTGTTCCCTATAAAATTGTTGAAGGCCCGAATGGTGATGCGTGGGTTGAAGTGGAAGGCAAGAAATATAGCCCGAGCGAAGTGAGCGCTTTCATTCTGCAAAAAATGAAAGAGACTGCTGAAAATTTCCTCGGCGAAAAGGTGACACAAGCGGTGATCACCGTCCCGGCATATTTTAACGATTCGCAACGTCAAGCAACCAAAGATGCGGGTAAGGTTGCTGGCCTTGAAGTCCTGCGGATTATCAACGAGCCAACGGCTGCAGCCTTAGCCTATGGTTTGGATAAGAAAGATGGTGAAACCATTGCCGTTTATGACTTGGGTGGTGGAACATTCGATATCTCCATCCTTGAAATTGGCGACGGTGTTTTTGAAGTGAAATCCACCAATGGGGATACCTTCCTGGGCGGTGAAGATTTCGACCAACGTATCATTGATTATCTTGCGGACGAGTTTAATAAGGAACAAGGGATTGACCTGCGTAAGGACAAGCTCGCACTGCAACGTCTCAAGGAAGCAGCGGAAAAAGCAAAGATTGAGCTTTCCAGTGCTGTTCAAACGGATGTGAATCTTCCTTTCATCACTGCTGATGCCTCCGGTCCTAAGCACCTTAATGTGAAGCTCAGCCGATCAAAGCTGGAGAGCCTGGTTGAGGATCTCATCCAACGAACCATTAAGCCATGCAAAGCAGCTCTTGAAGATGCTGGCGTTTCGGCCGGCAAGATTGATGAAGTGATCATGGTGGGTGGTATGACACGCATGCCCAAAATCCTTGAAACCGTAAAAGAATTCTTTGGTAAAGAGCCTCACCGCGGCGTAAACCCAGATGAAGTTGTGGCGCTCGGCGCTGCGATTCAAGGTGGTGTTTTGAAAGGTGACGTTAAAGACGTTCTCCTTCTCGATGTGACACCGCTCTCCCTCGGCATTGAAACCTTGGGTGGTGTGTTTACTCGCCTCATCGATCGCAACACAACCATTCCTAGCAAAAAGAGCCAAACATTCTCAACGGCCGACGATAACCAAACGGCTGTGACCATTCGTGTTTTCCAAGGTGAGCGTGAAATGGCGGCTGACAACAAGTTGCTCGGTCAGTTCGACCTTGTTGGCATTCCGCCAGCAGCGCGTGGTGTACCGCAAATTGAAGTCACATTTGATATCGACGCCAATGGAATTGTGCATGTAAATGCCAAAGACAAAGCCACGGGCAAGGAACAACAAATCAAAATTGAAGCTTCCGGCGGTCTGTCCGAGGATGACATCAATAAGATGGTGAAAGACGCTGAAGCCCACTCGAGCGAAGACAAAAAGCGCAAAGAGTTGGTCGAAGTTCGCAACCAAGCTGAGGCCTTGATTCATGCAACGGAGAAAACGTTGAAGGAACAAGCAGATAAAATTGGCGCGGAAGATCGCGAGAAAGTTGAAAAAGCGGTCCAAGAGCTTCGTGATTCACTTGACTCACCTGAAAAATCCGTTATTGAAGAAAAGATTCAGGCGTTGACCCAATCGTCTATGGCCCTAGGTGAAGCATTGTATAAAGCTTCTCAAGAGGATACTTCTTCTGAAATTGAAGAAGATGCCTCCGCTGAAAAGAAAGAGGACGTTGTTGATGCTGACTTTGAAGAAGTCAAAGAGGACGACGAAAACGAAGAAGATAAAAAGGCTGAGAAATAATATATGACTGGATTGCTTCGGAGCACACCTCCTCGCAATGACAGTGCTATCTGTGTGTTGTCATTGCGAGGCCCGATAAGGGCCGCGGCAATCCTGAGTTTTTAATAATATAGAGCACAAAGACGCACTGGTACATAAATGGCAAAAAAAGATTATTATGAGCTTTTAGGCGTAAGCCGCACAGCAAGCCAAGACGAGCTTAAAAAAGCCTACCGCAAACTGGCGATGAAATATCACCCGGACAAAAATCCAGACGATAAAGAAGCCGAACATAAATTCAAAGAAATCAACGAAGCCTACGACATCCTAAAAGATGAAAAGAAACGCGCCCAATATGACCAAATGGGGCACGCTGCCTTTGACGGGAGTATGGGTGGCGGTGGCGGTTTCCACGGTGGCGGCTTTGACTTTAATAGTGCAGGATTCGGTAATATTTTTGATGAAATGTTTAGCGAATTCATGGGCGGTGGAGGACGTGGTCGCCAAGCCGATTCATCCGTTAGAGGAGCCGATCTCCGCTACAATATGGAAATTAGCTTGGAAGACGCCTTCCAAGGTCTCAAAAGAAACATCAAGGTATCAACACACTCTGCCTGTGAAACATGCCATGGAACTGGCGCTGCAAAAGACACCAAGCCTGAAACGTGCCCCACATGCCATGGCCAAGGCCGCGTTCAAGCGCGCCAAGGGTTTTTCACCATCGAGCGCACATGTTCTCAATGCCATGGCTTGGGAGAAATCATACGTGTTCCCTGTAGTACATGCCACGGCTCCGGGCGCAATCGCAAAGAAAAAACCATTTCTGTTTCAATCCCTGCAGGTATCGAGGATGGCTCTCGCATTCGCCTCGCCGGCGAAGGTGAAGCCGGCATGCGCGGTGGCCCAGCCGGGGACCTGTATATCTTCCTACATATTAAACACCACAAACTTTTTGAGCGTGAGGGTTCCAATCTGTTTTTCCAGATTCCCGTTGCCATGAGCACAGCTACCCTAGGTGGCGAAATTGAAGTTCCCACCATTGATGGCAGTAAGGCGCGCGTCAAAATTCCTGCAGGCACGCAATCTGGAAAACAGTTCCGCCTTAAAGGCAAGGGGATGTCCATTTTGCGATCTTCATCGCGGGGTGACTTGTATATTGAGGCGCAAGTCGAAACGCCGGTAAACCTATCTAAAAAGCAGAAAGAGCTTTTGA
>CAYYRQ010000039.1:0-10479 GCA_964474215.1 uncultured Alphaproteobacteria bacterium | reverse complement strand
TACAAGCATATCTTTTTAAGGAAAATTACAACTCTTTTTCAGAGGGTTCTTAAAAAGGCTATCGCTGAAGCGCTACTCAGAAGTTTTTTAGGTAAATTTTGCATATATTTCTCCCTTTGTTTTTGATTTCACATTGAGCTATATTTATTTGAGTTACCTCATTTCTTACATCAAACTTTAATGGGATAACATGCAGTTTACATCAAAGATACAAAAAATTCTTTTATTAAAACAAAGGGTATGGTTAGATGTTACTTAATAAAGGCATAAATAGGTATTGAGCCAAAGAAAAAATAAAACTCACAAGGAGGCTTATGCTTAAAAAAATCATTTCCTATTTAGTTATATCGTCTATACTTTGGCTGGATATGGTGTGGGCTGTGAAAGGGTTCGGGGGTAGCAGTGATGAGGAACACAGGATGTCCTCTCCTCTTATGTTTCCACGTAAGGTAAATAAAAACTTAAATGAGCCGCTTTCTCCCGTCCCTCCGCCTTCCTCTTCTCACGCCACTCATAACCCCCTTTTTTTAGCTTCATCTGATGATGACAATGATAACGCTCCTCTTCTAAAAGAAAAGAACGACGAACTCACTTCTCTGCTAAAGGACCCCTCAGAGGAAATCGCTCCCCTAAGAGAAAGCTCTATTCAAGCAGACTCCATTCTCTCCTCGGATCCTTCTAATTTAGGGAATAGTTTTGTTCGGATTTCATCCGATGACGAGCCCTCTCGGGATATGTCTCTTAAAACTCTGAATGAGTGGGTTTCTCAAGAAGAGTTTAATTTAGATGAAGCGCTCAAGCTTATTCAACCTATTGAAAATCGTCCCTTCTTTCTCAAGTGGGTCCAGATAGATCATACGGTTGACAAGATTTTGTATGCCCTTTGGCTAAGAAAAAAAGATGTGGCAGGAGCTCACTGGAAGAGATGGCTCAACTCTCCTCCCCTTTGGATCGAAGGACAAGGAATTCCCTTAAATACGGGTTCCTCATATGCACGCGCTATGACAGGGCTTCACCAAGGGGTTGATTATTTTACGAAGCAATCTCTGTCTCCCATTCTTTGGGGACTCGTTGGATATCAAATCGTTGAGCTCAAAGGATTTTATCCTCTTAAAGCACTCCGCATACTTGTGGAAGGAAATAAGAAAAGTGTCCGTGGCATTCTCTCTCTTATTGTCCAAAATCCAGAGCACGCCCCTTATTTTTTCTCACTATTTGCAGCTCCCCTTCTTTATGGAGTCATCAATGCTCTCTTTTTTGCAAGAAAAGGAGTCAAAGACACGCCAGAGGACTTCCTTAGCACTATGAAGGCAGTAAAAGACTTTACCGATCCTGAGAACAGAGGAGGGATTAAGGGTTTCTGGAATGATAAGCTGAGGTGGATACTTCCCTACCCTGAGATGGGAGGTGCTACGACTTATCTTGTCTATCGCTTACTATTAGATGGAACCTTAGCAAAAGAAGAAAGAGAGGACGCCCTTCACGCTCTCATAGACTTTGCTCAAAAGACCACAGGCTGGTCAAAGCTCATCGGACTCGATGCGCTTCAAAAGCTGGCCATAGGGACATCTTTAAAGCAGCTCGGTATAATCGAGAAGGCTTACGGGAAAGAGTACCGAAATACGCTTCTCCAACAAAGAGCCCAAGCCTTAGAGGCCCTCCGTCAAGAAAACCCTGGAATAAGACAATCCGGGTTTACAGGATCTCTTCACAACCTTTATGCCCATTACCTCAGGTGGGAGATGGGGGACTTTGACAGCAAAACAAGTGCCATAGCTTGGGGAATGTATAAGGCAGTTACGGTTGGTCTCACCGTCAACTTCTTGGTTCAAATTGCCACACAGATCGCGAATTATCTCAACTGCCCCAAACCCTTGGAGAGGGGCTTTAACTATGCGATGAAGCCGACGGGATATAGCGATTATACGCAGAAATGTTTTGAGGCTTATCTCTCCACCTTCAACAAAGTCCCTGGACAACCAGCTTGCACCCTCGTCAACCTCTTTCCGAAGTTCAAACTCGATCCAACCTACACCCTTTTTAACCTTTCAGGAGCTGGAGTGACTGGTGAACAAGTGGCAGACCTCATTATGGGCCTTCGGCGATACCAACCCCACATTCACTTGACTCAGTTCGATCTCAGCAATAATGCCATCAAAACGGCATCGGACATGGCTGCTCTTTTTAAGGCTTTTAAAAACATAACAGCGACAGCTCCTCCTGATAAGGGAATTACACTTCTTAACCTTTCCAAAAACCAATTTGGTTACTTTGATGAGGCTGCAACGATTATCCTTGGGCAAGGACTCCAATATCTTCCTCAACTTCAAACCTTAGATCTTTCAAAGAATTCAATAGGCTCTAAGGGGGGAGAGGGAGTAATTGCTATTGGCAAGGGACTACAATATCTTCCTCAGCTCCAAATCTTGAATCTCTCATATAATCAGATAGAAAGGCAGACAGATAATGGAACGGTTGCTATAGGGCAGGGCCTTCATTATCTCACTCAACTTAAAAGCTTAGATCTTTCAGGAAATAGGATAAACTATTGGGCAGACAATGGGACAATTGCTATTGGAGAGGGGCTGCACTTTCTCAGTAACCTTGAGCACTTGAACCTTTCAGAAAATGAGATAGGGTATGGTGGAGCTGAGGGCATCTGTGCCATTGGAGAGGGGCTCAAATATCTTACCAATCTTAAAACCTTTAATCTTTCAAGAAATGAGATAGGCAATAGAGGGGATAATGGAATTATTTCTTTAGGACAGGGACTCAAACATCTTCCCCATCTACAAATATTGGACCTTTCACATAGTGGATTATCAGGCCGGGATCCGAAGGAAATAATTTCCATAGCTGAAGCTCTTCCTTATCTTACCCGACTTCAAACCTTAGATCTTGCAGAGAATGAGATAGGCCTTAGAGGAGATAATGGAACAGTTTCCATTGCAGAGGCTCTTCCCTATCTCACTCAGCTTCAAAAATTGGACCTTTCTTATAATATGATAGGCTATAAAGGAGACAGCGGAACGATTGCTCTTGGAGGAGGGCTCTCCTCTCTTACACTTCTTAAAACTTTGGATTTTTCACAGAATCGGATAATTTCAGGCTTTGCAAATTTAACAAGCTCTATTACTCAGCTTAAATTCTTAGAGAACCTTTATGTTCTACAAAGCTATGGAATAAATATTCCTTCTTCACAGCGCAGAATATTACAACAATTTTGGAACCATCGAAATAGCCAAACAGATGTGTATGTTCTTCTCACCACAGAAGACGTTCAAACCTATCTCAATTCACTCCCGAGCACCACACAGGCTATTAACCTTTCAAGGAGTTTTCCCTATCCTTCAGCCGACCTCATAACTCCTCTTTTTAAAGGAATGAGCAGGTTTCAAGACCTTCAAGCCCTAAATCTATCAAATAATCTTATAGGAACAAATGATATTCAGGATGATAGTACGATTGCCATTGGAGAAGGGCTCACATATGTTCCTCAGCTTCAAGCCTTAGATCTTTCGCAGAATCAGCTGGGTTTGGGGTTAAAAAATGGAGTCGTCTCCCTTGGAGAAGGGCTTAGACATCTCACTCAGCTTCGAACTTTAAATCTTTCATTAAATAATATAGGCCTTAGAGGAGATAATGGAACAATCGCCATTGGAAACGCACTCAAACACCTTCCCCAACTTCAAATCTTGGACCTTTCAGGGAATGCAATAGTAACCGGATATGGGGAAAATGGGCTAATTGCTATAAGTCAGGCGCTTCCTTATCTAAGCCAACTTCGACGCCTAGATCTTTCAGGTAATGGTATAGGCGGCACAGGAGATGAGGAGGGTACGATTGCACTTGGGCAAGCACTTCAGTACCTTTCGCACCTTCAGCACTTAGATCTTTCATATAATGGTATAGGAGCTACAGGAGAGAACGGAGCTATTGCCATTGGGAACGCGCTCAAACATCTCACCCAGCTTCAAACTCTCGGTTTTTCAGCAAATTTTATAGGATATACAGGAAGCAATGGAATAGTTGCTATTAGTGAGGGACTTACTTATCTTACTCAACTTCGCGCTTTGGACCTTTCAGAAAATCCTATAAAAGGGCTTGGTGCTCAAGCTCTCTTTAACAACCTCCCCCAAGCGATTTGCAATGGCCTTCAAGTAGTGAATCTTCAATATGACAATTTTACAGACATGCCCTGGAGCCAAGCCGCGAACGCGCTCGAAGGGTTATACTCAGCTCAGATTCATAAGGAGTGCGCAGCAAGTCAGTGTTTTGGAACGCCAATTAGCTTGAACACATCAGCCATTCAATGTAGAGCTGTTCAAAATCCAGGTAATGGATTGTTTACTGACCTTTGTGTTACTGTGTCATCTTCAGCCTCATCTCTTTCTCCTCCATTCATTTTTAAAGCATTTTCTCATGGAGAGTTTGTAGGCCCTATTGCCCTGCTACTTCTCATAGGAAGCAATTTAAGCCCCCTTGCTTCAAAGGTCAAAGGAACTGTGTCTTCTTGGTTTGAAGAAGAGATGGAAGCAAAAACCAAAACAAAGGCTAGCTCTCGAGTTAAATCATCTTCATGGATTTACTTTCAACAAAGTGTTCTCCTTTTAACCTGGCTTTCTTTGCTAAGTTTTCTTATGAGCGATGGGCTGAATACGTAGAAAACGAAAGAAAAAGGTATAAGGTAGGAAACTCTTTTTATAAAATGAAGGACTTTGTTGACTCTTTTTTTTAAATTAGAAAATATTAAACAGAAGAAAAGAATAAACTCACAAGGAGGCGTATGTTTAAAAAAGTCATTTCCTACTTGATAACGATTGCCCTAGGAAAGAGGCTTAAGTACCTCAAGAACCTTAAAAATCTTGTACTTCAAAGAAATGCATTAGGAGGCAAAGGAGATGGGGGAATCATATATTTAGGAGAAGGATTTAAATATCTCTATAATCTTGAAAGTTTAGACCTCTCATTTAATGGAATAGGCTATAAAGCAGAAAAGAGTTCAGCCACTATAGGCGAGGGTTTTCAAGATATGTCTAAGCTGATGTTTTTTGATATCTCTATAAACGATCTAGGGGTCTTAGGTAACAATGGAATAATTGGTTTAGCTGAAGGCTTAAAATATTTACCAAATCTGAAATTTTTAAAAATGAGAGAAAATTATCTAGCAAATACAACTGAAAGTGGCGCTGTAGCTATCGGCAAAAACCTTAAATATCCGCTCAACCTCGAAAGCCTAGATCTTTCTTGCAATGATTTAGGCTCTAGATCTAGTGAGGGAATGGTTGCCATTGCGAACGGCCTCCAATCTCTTCCAAATCTTCATTCTTTAGATCTTTCATTCAGAGGTGATGAGCAGAGTGAGCAAATGCCATCTCATAAAAACAAAAGGTTTGGAGCTCCACCAAACTCTATAAGGTATTTTCTCCGCAACGCCATTTGCTTAACTTGTTTTGTTTCATTTTTTCTTTTGTTAAACACCAATTATTAATGTGAAAAGATTGTGTAGATGGAAAAGATGAGGACATTTTTTGAAGAGCTATATATAGAGAAATTTACCATAGCTCAGTTTTTACGACTCATTAAGTTGCGTGTTGTAATGATTGAAAGTGGAACTGATTTATGAGAAAAACTCTCTTTCACTGCAACATATTTAGTATGCATTTTGGATGTGTGCTTACTGTGTTTGCATCGATCAACTTTTGGTTCTTTGCCTTTATCATAGAGCCCTGCCTTGCGGGTATAAATGATAAGCCTTCAAAAGGTATCATTCTTAAAAAAAGGAAATCAGAAAAAAAATCAAATGCGAAAGTAGATCCCAGCCAACAAAAAATTGATGCTTATTTTATGCCTGTAAAGAAAGCAAATAAACAAGATCATTTCAGTCTATCTGAGCCTGATGTTCATGATATTGATAGAGAAATCTTTTCCACTTTTTCTGAACTAAGAAGATTAGACGATGGAAAGGACTTGCATTTACTTTCTGTTGAGCGCCCCTCAACTAAGTTCCCAAAGCAACAGCTTCTCACTAATAATGATTATGAGCAAAGTAATCAAAAAATTTTGCTGCAAGATAAGGAAATAGAAAATAATGATGAGCCATCTTTGGACTTTGATATGTCAACTTTATTCTCAGATGATAAACCCCCCTCTTTTAAGTCTCTTGAAACGAAAGTACAGGCAAATGCTTCAGACCCAAGTTCCCAACTTTCTCTATCTTTTGATGAAGATGATCCCCCTCACCAAAGACAGCGTTTAAAAAAGAAGCCCCCTGATATCGCAGAACTTAAAAATATTGCAACTAGCGATATTAGAAAATATCCTATTGCTTTATCCACGTTCGATTATAAAGACGATAGCGATGAGGATGATTTATCACACCAAAATACTTTAGATTACGATAAAAAATTTTCAAATATCCCAGAAGAAATTGCCGAAATGGGAGTTCTTATAAAACTATTAGCCAATGTTTATTTGAGAAGAATTGACCAAACAGGCAATGTTTTTTTACCTTATTATACATATAAGATTTATGACTCTTTATCGGCAAAAGAAGATAAC
Source organism: uncultured Alphaproteobacteria bacterium (assembly GCA_964474215.1). Lineage (GTDB taxonomy): Bacteria > Pseudomonadota > Alphaproteobacteria > UBA9655 > UBA9655 > UBA9655. The sequence goes on along the minus strand of CAYYRQ010000039.1, from coordinate 3,918 downwards.
GGTTTCTTTCGCACTCCAAAAAACGAAATTTGTGTATTTGTCAGTGGGGGGCTTCAAAACGCTTGGGAGAAAACAGTTGCTCGTGTGTATGAAATATTTTTCAAGCAAAAAATTAAAATCATTCGCGCTTCTTGGGTTGAAAAACATCTTTATAGTGAAAAACACATAAACCTGAATTTGGCAGAAAACTTCAAAGGGCGTGAACATGAGCTCCACTCTGAATACTATTATGATCTGTTTTTCAATCATTTTTTTCTTCCTAAACTTCCTAAGGCTGCGTATGGGAAAGAATCAACATTAGCCATCCATTGTTTTAGCTGGTGGGAGGTATGTAACGATTGTGAAAAGCTTTTAACGATCCATAGTAAGGATCTTCTCGGGAATCATATAAAACTTATATATGAAGTAGCTGCATGTCGAAGGTACTTCCACAAATATCCAGCTATTTCAGCTGTAAAAACAGCGTGCAGTGTATCTCAAAATTACGAACAAATGAGCTGGAAACAAATTTGGAAAAAAGTATTATTTTATGCTGAACAATCATATGAATCTGAAAGAATAAAAGAGAAATTTTGGACAACGGCATGGGAAGGTTTAGAAATTTGTAAATGGCTCGGGCAGGCATTTGTAGAAAACAATATTTCACTTAGTGCAAAAAAAACAAAACCATTGAAGCGTGGTGATGTATTACAATTTTATGCTGATGCTAATAAAACTGAAGTTCAATCGGTCGAAAAACTTCTTAAATATCTTAGAGATGTTAACTGGGAGCTCTCTTGCTGGTATAAACCAAACAAATATCCTGAACAAATACAGAAAAGGTGGAAAAACTATTGGCGGGGAGTTGTCATGCCACACTTTGGATGGGAGGAAGTTTTTAATTTTGATGAACAGGGAGAAGGGGGGACAGGTTTCTGTGAAATGTGCGGTTATGAAAATATTCAACATATTTCATTGGTTTTTCATCCTAAGTTTCGCGTATCACGCAGTTTTTTAGATATGCCCCAAAAGGACCAAGAGATGAGTGCCTCTGAATATTTTTTGGAAAAAAATGCCCAAGCTCTTCCCGCACCTATAAAGTCAAAGAGAAAACAGTCTCTCTGCGTTGGTTCCGAGTGTGTCAAACACCTAAGTTTAACAGCTGAAGATCTTGAGCTATGGCGCGAGGAAAACCCAGATGCGAAAGTAAATAAAAATCTAGAAGATTTAGCTAGGCGCGAGGAAGAGCTTGATCAATTAGAAAAAGCGGAAAAAGAAATCTCACAGAGAGAAAAAAATAAAAAAAGATCAAAAAAGAAAATACAAAAAAAGAAAAAAAATCGATAAAAATGATGCGTGATGTTTCGCTACGTACGCTAAAAGTGAATTTAACTTTTTGAACATCCTGAGATAAGAAATAAGAGAAAATGACAGAATGGCTAAGATCAGGCCAAGGTAGAACAAACTGACAGGAATGCCGGTATCAACCACATTGTGATCAAGGGGCCTGTTTTTTCCTATAATAAGGGAATTGATCAATCTTAACGTTTCCAAAATAGATTTGCCTAACATACTTAAGGGTCCACTCTGGAAAAAACAAAATTTAAACGATGCACATCAAAATATAACATCAATTGTGATGTTTCAGTACATACGCTACAAAATGGGCTTAATTTTTTGAATAGGATAAGATAAGAAATAAGAAAAATTCAAGTTCTATAATATGAGAGAAAAAGACAGGAAGGCTAAGGCCAGAGCAACATGGCTTCAAGCCTACAATGCACTAGGTTCAGTAAGTAAAGCTGCTCTAAAATGTGGTATCGCTAGATCTACGCTTTACCGTTGGCTGAGACGCGTTAAAAATGAACAAAACTTACTAGATTATTCCCATAGCCCAAAGAAAATCGCTCATCAAAAAATAAATCCAGAATTAGAAAAGTTAATTCTTCATGCTCGGCAAAATTATGGCTTTGGACCACAACGAATTGCCATTTATCTTCATCGAGACCATGGTATCCACCTATCTTCCTCAACTATTTGGCGATTATTAAAAAAGACAGCTGCAAAACCACTGAAACGATATCGTTCGCCTCACAAACCAAAACGTTATAGTCGAGGAATTCCAGGAGAACGTGTACAAATGGATGTTACTAAGATACGGCCAAAATGTTACCAATTTACAGCTATTGATGACTGTACTCAATTACGTGTTTTACGCTTATATCCAGCTAAAACAGCTGCAAATGCTGTACTCTTCTTTGGGGAAGTTCTAAGCGCATTTCCTTTTCCCATTCAACGTATTCAAACAGATTGGAGAACTGATTTCTTTAATGATGCCCTACAAGAAGAGCTCATGGTTCATTATGTTAAGTTTCGCCCTATTATGCCTAAGACACCTCATTTGAATGGCAAAATAGAAAGCTCCCAACAAACCGATAAAGCGGAGTTTTATAGTTTGCTTAATCTAAAGGACTTATCTCTGGCCTTAGAAAAGCTTCTAGCTGATTGGGAGCACTTTTATAATTATAAACGGCCTCATATATCTCTTAAAGGGAAAACTCCTTATGAGAAATATTTGGAGCTAGAAGACAAAATTCCTTTTCAGGGAGATGTAACCCAGGCGTATTGGGATAGCCCAGCTGAATCAATTGTACCAAGAAATAGCAAGTACCTCGACTGAATTAAAGAGCATAAGCTATCTCTTGGTCCTGAAATGTAGCGTATGTAGCGAAACATCACACCAAATTCAATGCAAAATCTGTTCATCTATAAGTTGTATTTGTGAACTGTCTTGCCCACGCCATAAACGCATTATCACCTTATCATTTTTATTTATTGTTTGATCATCTTTTCTAAAATCTTGCTCTCATTTAAAAGTGATTTTAACAGTCCCTGCTGTAGACATGTTATATGCCCGATGTAATTAACAAGTGCCCCTCCTCTTACCTCAATAACCTAATTAATACTAGCTCATTAAAACAGTTCGGGCTAATGTTAATTATTTTTTAAGTATTTATATGTTCTATGGGTTGTAGGATTATATCAACAGCTAAAAGAGGTTTTATGTATATGGAAAACCGTAAAAGTATTTTTCCTTTAATCTTATTCAGCATACTCACTTTTATACTATACACGGAATCACGGGCGGGCTCTTCAGACCTAGATTCATCAGAAGATGAATATTTTGAAGGGAGTAAAGGAGCTAATACTCAAAAAAAGAGGAATGATGATAAAGAAGAAGATGTCCCTCTTAAGCCTATCTGCTTAATGGAACTTCCTAGTGAATGTGGCGAACTCCAATGGCTAAAACAATATACTGATTACATAACACAAAAAGGACGTCAACAACAAAGGTTAGAGAGCCAGGATAGTTATACAAAATCCTATGTGCGTTATGTTAAAAATAGACAAAATCTTACAGTCGGTTATGGCCTTCTTACTCAAGAGGGAAACATTAAAATTCCCAATCTTCAGTTAGAGAAAGCTACTTACGATAAGCTTTCTAGCTTAGGATTGGCAGTTAAGGTAATAAATGGCTACGTGCAAAATCTTGATACGGAAGATCAGACATTTACACCTGATAAGACTAACATATTTGTTCCACATATCAGCTATATTATTCAGTGGGGCCAAGATGAAAGTCCTGGGTTTGTTCCAGGGGGAATGTTATACGACATTCATGGTTGTTCCATTGTTATGATGAGTGGAGCTGGAATAGCAACAGTTAATGAACAAATTGAACATTTTTATAATCATATATATAGGGATGATACAGAAGATAAGGTTACAGTTTTTTCTGGAAACAGAGTTGCAGAGGACTATGTTCCATATGCTCTCCATAGAATAGTTGAGCAAAAATTAGATGGTTTTAGAGATAGTGATCTGTATCGTTCCGGTGAGTGTGCGTGACACAGCGCGCACGGGGGTTTAAAACTCTCT
>CAYYRQ010000038.1:0-12828 GCA_964474215.1 uncultured Alphaproteobacteria bacterium | reverse complement strand
ACATTATTAATATATTTACACATTTGTGTTTTATATTTAGCTGTATGTTTTCTGAATTATCTCTGTATTTGTGCTTAGATTCTTTACACTATCTGTACATAGAACATGTAACTAAAATGTCTATGCGCCCCATAAAAATCTAATGCCGATGAAGGCGCACTTGTGGCCGGGAAAAAAATTTGAGAACTAAATAGAAAGCAAAGGAAGGCAATGTGTTGACGTTATACACGGTGATATAAAACTTACCATTGTCAGATGGTTAAACGAAAAAGGATGGATAGGCTAATGATGCCTTCATCATCCCAGCACTAGGCTGTAAAAAAGCCCCCGAGGGGGGCTTTCTAAAATCATTGTTCCTCTTTATTTTCCCTTTTAGAGAGGGGCCTAAGGAATTTTTTCGGCTTGCTAAGATTTTTCTTTACTGCTTGTTCGATCATAGAAAACTTATTTGTATCCAGCTTCCCTTTTCCTTTTGGGGACTTCTCACTTGAACTGTCTTTATTTTCACTACCTTTAGCTGGGCTTTGCTTCAAAGACTGCTCATACTTTTCAAGGTATTCCTTTCTTTGTAACGCAAACTTTTTCTTTTCCTCAGGTGTAAACTCATGTTTTTTTTCATCACGAAAACGATACCCAACCTCCTCAACAAATACTGTGGGGTTCTTTATAGCATTGAAACGATCATTTTCACGTCGCGCGTGGATGGTTCGGTACATCTTATCGAGTTGGTCAGCATCAAGATCATTCAGAACATCAATTAGCCTCGCGTCAACAAACTTATAATCACCATATTTTTTATTTTCATCCTGCTCGAGCGCAAACTTACCCGTACTTGTTTCATACCGCAGGATTAGCTTTGCGGTAGCAAATTTCAACTGATCTTTAGTATCTAAAAGATCAAACAACTTAACAAATGTAGGGTAATTGTTCGTTAGTGCTTCCCTAATCTTTTTTGCTTCTTCCTTTTGCACTTCTAATTGTTTTGCATAATGGGGCGTGGACTTCATTTTTCTTTCTCGTTTCGCCATGTCTTCTTTTTGTTGCTGCTTACGATATCTTTCTTTCAGGCTCTCCATTTCTTCTGAAACCGCATTTCTCTCTTTTTTTACTTCAGTGAGAGGGCGATTAAGGAAACTTATATTTTCAGGGTCTTGAAGGGCATATTGATATTCAAAATCTATCTTTTCAAATGTCGGCCTCAATGCCTGAATTTTACTCCTAATTTCCTCGGCCGTAAGTTTTTCTTCTTTGGAAAATAAGTTCATCATAGCTTCTGCTGGGTTTTTGCCTTCTACTTTTCTAATTTTAGCCGGACCCTTTTTAAATTTTAGATCATAATATTTTTTCAGAATTTCAAAGGCAATTTGAAGTTCATTACTCTCGAGGGTTGCAGCATCGATTTCTAATTTATGCTTTTGATACAATTCACCAAACTCTGTTTCATCTAGTTCATGTCCAAGCTCTTTTTCTTTTTGTTCAATAAGCTTTAAAGATACACCTTGAAGTGGAAGAGCCAGCTTATCATGTTTCTCTTGCACATCAGTCAGGGCCTTTCGCAGATTTGGATAATCTCTTGACAAGTCTATTCCTAAAGTATTTGCAGCCTTTTCTATTTCAGGTGTGATTTTCACATCGGATGTTCGTGCTTTCTCTTTTTTTAAGAGAGGCATATCTTCTGCAGGTTTCTTACCTTTTGACTCTTTAAGTGAGCCTTTAGAACCAACTTCCATTTTCGCTAAAGATGGAGCTTTTGGCACAGAATCTTCTTCAAACGTGCGAGGCTTAGCTAAAATTTCTTCAATAGCGCGTTGCGTATTTTTATCAGTTGGTTTTATAGAATCAGGGATATCAGTTGTCGGGTTTATTTTAGCCTCATTCACCTGCTTTTTTTGCGATGCTGACTTTGAACCTATTTTGCTCTTTTTCTTTTCTACACTTGTTGCCTCAGATCTTCCTGATGAATCACTCACTAGTTCTTTTGAGTGACTCTTAGCATGCGTTTCAGCATCCTTTGTGGAAGATGGTGCTTCACTAGTAACGCCTGTTTTTCCTATTTCGCTCCGATCCGGAGTTTCCGACTCATCCGCGTCCGCTTTTGTAATCGCTTTATCCGCGGGAACCTTTTCACCTTTAAGTGTGTATGTCTTACTGCTCGTCAAATGTTTTTCGCTTATTTGACTTTCTGTTTGTCCAGCTAATTCACCTGATACATCTTTAGGCAATGCTTCGACACGGCGCTCTCCTTCGCCTTCCAGAATAGGCTCATACTTCGGATGTTGACCATCTGCATAGGGAGCAGGCCCTTGCACAACTTTATTTTTAAAATCTGAAAATTTAGAATATTCATCCGTACTTTCGATCGGCTTCGGCGTCGGAGAACTAGGAGTCTCTATGCCATTGCCTCCTTCACTTTGAGCAACATCGCCATTTCCGCCCCCACCAGAAGAACCACCACGATGACCTCCGCCACCATGACCTCCGCTTCTTCCGCCAGCTGCATAGCCAGCATCAGGGCTAGCACCAACATGAGAGTCTGAATTTCCACGACTTGACGGCTTATATGATCCTTGAGAAGAGCCATGTCTTCCAGGTGACTTTGTAGCCACTTCCGAACCTTGCTCAAGAGATCCTACGGGCAAAGGCTCAACAAGTTCTTTCGATGATCGATGTGCAGTCGAAGACGGAGCATTTGATTGAAATTGAGGTTTTTCTTCAGAAACATGATGAGGACGATCAACAAGCTCACGAGAGCTTGATTTTCCTGCTTTTATTGACTTTGCTGCACCTGATGGCTCACCGCCGCGCCCTAAACTCTTTAATGCCATAGATGAATCTGTCTGTTGGCCCTGTTCGCTTTGAGGGTTTTGTTCATCTTTACGAACGTCCATTTTTGTTGGGCCCACAGCCGGGTTGGAGCCAACAACACTTGTTGCTACTGAAGCTAACAAGTAAGGGGCCAGAGAAACGAGTTTCATTGGGGTAAACACATCAAAAACCATTATCAATACTCCTTCCCGAACACATATCGAGAGAACAATTTAACAGACCATTTATAGTTATTATAGCACATATTTTTTTATTTATCTATTATATATAGCTAATATAGTTATGAAATATATTTCGTCAAGCATATTTGTGAGTGATGCCTCTTAATTTTTCATGCATATTCAACGCATTGATTTTGATGCAGGTTCCTTGTAAATAAGAATAAATCATGCTTATGCAGCAGCCAAAGGATATCCTATGAATCAACAATCAACCTATCATTTATCTGTTGAACAAGTAGATTCTGATACAAGGCTCGACAAATACCTAAGCTCAACCATCCCCGAGCTTTCACGATCTCGCCTGCAAACGTTGATTGAGAAAGGGCTTGTCACCATTAATGATAGCATTACAAAGGATTGCTCATACAAAATAAAATATCATCAGCATATTATTGTTACAGTTCCACCTCTCGAAGAAGCCATCCCAACGCCGCAAGAAATCGCTCTTAATATTCTCTTTGAAGATGACGATCTCATCGTCATTAACAAACCTGCGGGGATGGTTGTCCACCCCGCCCCAGGGAATGCCGAAGGAACTCTTGTGAATGCTCTGCTCAGCCATTGTGGCGATAGCCTTTCTGGTATTGGAGGCGTAAAACGGCCAGGTATCGTTCATAGACTTGATAAAGAGACAAGCGGCCTTCTTGTTGCAGCAAAAAATGATAAAGCTCATCATCACCTCGCTCACCAGCTTTCAATACGAGAAATGGAGCGCCAGTATGTTGCCATAACCTGGGGAATGCTTTCCCCTAATGAAGGAACACTTGAAGGACCGATCGCTCGCGATCCAAGACACCGTCAAAGAATGACGATTCGATCAGACGGTAAGCCGGCACGCACTCACTATAAGGTAACACAGTATTTCGGCACATTTGCATCCCAAGTGGAATGCAAGCTTGATACGGGGCGCACTCATCAAATTCGTGTTCATTTATCAAAAAACGGACACCCTCTCATTGGCGACCCTCTGTACGGGAAATTCCCGAAGGGCGTTTCTGAAAGGCTCAGAGAATATTTGAAAAATGACTGGCCATCACAACGTCAGGCACTCCACGCACAATCCCTTTCATTTATCCATCCGACAACTCATAAAAAACATAAATTTACTGTTGACCTTCCAAAGGATATGATAAACTTAATAAGTATGCTAGAATCACTGCAAAATAAACAATAGGCTATTTTCGTGTCCAACCCAGATAAACCTACACTTGACGAACCTAGATTACCGGACGTTATAAGCTCTGCCTCTGTGCCCAGCTTAGCCGATGGTTTGTCACGCTATTTATCTGAAATTAAGAAGTTTCCCATCCTCGAACCCGATGAAGAATATATGTTGGCGAAAAGGTGGAAAGAACACCAGGATCCCAAGGCTGCTGAAAAAATAGTTTCCTCTCACCTTCGGCTCGTCGCAAAAATTGCTGGAGGCTATAAGGGTTACGGCCTTCCCTTGGTTGACCTCATTTCTGAAGGCAATGTGGGTTTGATGCAAGCCCTCGTGAAATATGACCCTGAAAAGGGTTTCCGGTTTTCAACGTACGCGATGTGGTGGATCAAAGCGAATATTCAAGAATATATACTCCATTCCTGGTCGATGGTAAAAATTGGCACCACAGCCGCCCAAAAAAAGCTTTTCTTCAACCTGAGACGGCTTAAAAATGAAATGCAGGGGTTGGATGAAGGGAGTCTATCCAAGGAACATATCAAAGATATCGCTGGTGAGCTCAATGTATCTGAAAAAGAAGTCATTGAAATGAGCAAACGGCTATCATCCCCTGACCAGTCTCTTAATGCTCCTTTAAAAAAAGAAGGGGATGAAGAATGGCAAGATTGGTTGGTAGACGAAACTTCAAGCCATGAGTCACGATTTCTCGATCGGAACGAACAAACAAAGCGAAGTGCTGTTCTTGAAAAAGCCCTTAATACCCTTAGTGAAAGGGAGCACTTCGTCATCATGGAACGAAGGCTGAAAGATCCTCCTGAAACGCTTGAATCTGTTTCTGATGCCTTAGGCATCTCACGAGAGCGCGTTCGCCAAATCGAAATTCGTGCCTTTGATAAATTAAGAAAGTATGTCCGTATGGGTGCCATACAGGGGCGGATACTATAAACACTAAGCCTTACAAAAAACCATCTCAATCCTAAACATTCTAAAATTCTCTCACCTTATGATCTTGTGTCTTTGATAAGACTAGGATAAAATTCAAATTTAATTTACTAATCTGATGAAGGACCCTTTCATGAAAAAACACTTGTTTGGATATATCTTTTTAGTCATTTTTTCTATCGTCCCCCCTGCCCTTGCAGAACTTCAAATAGATGTTACCGAAGGCACATTCAAACCCATTCCTGTTGCCATTCCGCATTTTGATGGAGGCGGAAATCCAGGCACGATGAATTTAGCTGACAAAATTGTTGAGGTGATCAAGAATGACTTAACAAACTGCGGTCTGTTTAAAATTGTAGACCCGAATGCATACATCCAAAATGCAAGAGATGTGATGCACTCCCCAAAATATCCAGATTGGAAAATTCTGAATGCAGAAGTCCTGGTTGGTGGGGCTGTTCGGCAAAATGGCGATCAACTCCAAGTTGAATTTCGCGTATTTGACATCTATGCAGAAAAAACACTCAAAGGCTTACAAAAGGGAACGAAAAGTTCAAATTGGCGGAAGCTTGCCCACCAAATCGCTGATGAGATTTATGAAGTATTGACTGGTGATAAAGGTTACTTTGACTCAAGGGTCGTTTATATTGCCGAACAAGGCGGAGAGTTGAACAGAAAGTATCGATTAGCCATTATGGATTACGATGGTGAAAACCACCAATATGTCTCTAGCGGCAGCACACGCGTTCTTACGCCACGCTTTTCGCCAGATCGTTCTAAAATTGCGTATGTTGACTTTGGAAAAAATGACAAAACCCCAACATTGCATGTTCATGACCTAAACACAGGACGCTCTGAAACAATGACCTCGCTTGAGGGACAACGGATGTCGCCTCGTTTTTCTCCTCACGGAGACCATCTTATTATGAGTGCCGCTAAAGATGGAGCCGCATCCCTATATACTGTAGATATACGGAGTAAGAAGCTCAATAAATTAACACAAGCTAAAACAACTATCGATGTCGCTCCTTGCTACTCACCTGATGGGTCTAAAATTGTATTTACCTCTGACCGAGGCGGTAAGCCACAAATTTACATTGGGGATGCAAATGGAAGCAATGCTGAACGAATAAGTTTTAGCGAAGGACGTTATGACAATCCCATTTGGTCACCCCGCGGCGATTTAATTGCATTTACACGCATGAACCGCGGAACATTTTATATTGGCGTTATGCGCCCCGATGGATCGGGTGAGCGCATGCTCGATGCAGGATATCTTCTTGAAGGTCCAACTTGGTCACCCAATGGACGTGAAATTATGTACACATATCAATCCGGCCCCCATAGTAAGAGTGGCATTAGAAGGGTTGATATCACAGGGTTTCATAAGAAGGATGTCCCCATTCCAGGAGAAGGATCATATCCAACGTGGTAAAGGCTTGCTCCTTTTAAAACAATAGGGTATAATCCGTTCCAAAGTGTCTTGGGCCTCTGGACAAGGCATGGCGCTATAAAAAGCGAGGGACATAAAAAAGATTTAATTTTAATTGTTTTTTAATGTTCTGCCGCTATAGTAGGCGAATGTAAACAAAAAAAGGAGAAAAAACAAATGCGTTTAAAAATTACAAGTCTTCTAGCAGCAAGTGCTCTCGCTCTCTCTGCTTGTGATTGTTTCCAAGATGATTGCTGTCTTGAAGCATCAGGTCAAGGTGCTCTAGACGCTGCTGAAGCTCAAGCTGCAGCAGAAGCTTGCGTTCCTGGATCAGTTGCTGATTTCGTTCAAACAGCTGGCGATCGTGTATTCTTTGACTTTGACAGACAATCAGTTCGTCCAGAAGGAAAAGAAACACTTCACAAACAAGCTGAGTGGTTGAACAAGTATCCACACTACGTTGTTACAGTTACAGGTCATTGTGACAAGCGTGGAACAGTTGAATACAACATGGCTTTGGGTGAGCGTCGTGCGAATGCAGCCGCTAAAGAACTTATGGCTATGGGTGTAGCTAAAGAACGCATCCATGTTGTAAGCTACGGTAAAAACCGTCCAGTCGTTGAACAAGATGGCAGCGAATGGGCTTACCAACAAAACCGTGTTGCTATCACAGTTTTAGACTAATCTAATAGCAAACATTGTTTACATGAAACACCACCCAATCGGGTGGTGTTTTTTTATGGGCTATGTTTCAGACAAATTAGCTGCACTCATCGTCTTATGAATTATCGTACTAGTGTTTTCAAAAATATGTCCCACTCTTATAGATCTCTTCTCTTGCAGGACGCACTCGAATAGTATAATCCTTTATAAACTTATGAGCTGAGACGATAATGGCCGATCCACGCCCCATCATTTTAGACTGCGACCCCGGAATAGATGATTTTATTGCTATTCTTATGATTTTGGCCTCCCCTCAACATTTTAACCTTTTAGGCATAACGGTCACATCTGGAAATGTACCTGTTGAATATACGGCCCATAACGCACTCAGGGCTTGTGAGCTCGCTGGCCGAAATGATGTGCCTGTCTATCAGGGGGCCCCCAAACCCCTTCTACGAGAGCACCAATATGATCCTGCTGTTTATGGAGAATCAGGTTTAAAAGGTGCCGATCTCCCTGTTCCAATGCGTCCTATCGAAAACATTCATGCCGTCGATTTTCTCATAGAAGCGATCCTAAGTTCCTCCCACAAAGTAACACTTTTAGCCACTGCACCCCTTACAAATATTGCTCTTGCTATTGTAAGAGAACCAAGCATCCTCAAAAATATTGAGGAAATCGTTGTTATGGGTGGAGCAATGACGCTTGGAAACATCACGCCTGCAGCCGAGTACAACTTTTTTGCTGACCCAGAAGCTGCGCATATTCTTTTTACATCCGGGGCAAAAATAAAATCTATTGGCCTTGAAGTTACGCATCATGTTGTCACGTCACTGCCGTGGTTTGATGAACTTGACAAGATCAACAACCCCGTAAGCCAGACCTTAGTTGCCATGCTTCGCGAATTCTATGAATATGATATGAAAAATTTCGAACTGTCCGGTGGCGCCATTCATGATCCCTGTGTTGTTGCCTACCTCCTCGAGCCAGAGTTATTCAAAGGCCACGATGTATATGTTGAAATCGACACCTCTTTTTCCGATACACGGGGAAGGTCAACCATTGATTGGTGGGGGAAACACGGTTTCGAGCCCAATGCTTACGTCTTTAATAAAGTTGACGTCAATGGCTTTTTCAAGCTCCTCACAAATCTTTTGCGTCAATTCAGCGAGGTTCAGCCATGAATAAAATTCCCCTAATCATGGATTGTGATCCCGGCCTTGATGATGCTATAGCCATTTTATTGACCTTAGCCTCCCCAGATGAATTCAACCTCTTGGGGATCACAACAGTGGCTGGCAATGGTTCTGTTCATCGCACGGAAGAAAATGCGCGCCGGATCTGTGAACTGGCTAAGCGTCCAGATGTTAAAGTCCATAAAGGGTGCCCGCGTTCTTTGCTCACTCACAACCCCCATGAACATACAACCTATAGCGGATCCGACATTCATGGTGAAACCGGCCTTGGCGGCTGCAAACTGGGTAAGCCAACCATGCCTTTACAAAAACAAGATGCAGTTAAGTTTATCATTGAATCTGTGCTTCATTCTTCTGAAAAAGTTACCATTGCACCGACTGGCCCACTTACAAACCTTGCTTGTGCTCTCTCAATGGAGCCTCGTATCAAAGAAAACATTGACCAGTTGGTCCTCATGGGTGGATCCATAGGGCTTGGTAATATTACGCCTGCGGCTGAATTTAATTTCTTTTCTGATCCTCATGCCGCCTATGCTGTTTTTACATCCGGCGTTCCCATCGTCATGATTGGTCTAGACACAACCCGAAAAACCCAAATTACACCAGAATGGTTGAAATCTATAGCTGACCTAAAAACACCCGTTTCTCAAGGCATTGTTGATATGTTGTCCTATTACGATCGCGCCGATGCTATCCTTGAACCAGGCGTTAGCGCAGGGGTTCTCCATGACCCAAATGTCATCGCCTACCTTTTAAATCCATCCCTCTATCAGGGACGTGATGTTTTTGTTGAAATCGATGTTTCTCCCACAATCCTAGCAGGAAGATCAACTGTTGACTGGTATAATAAACTTAAGCGAAAATCGAACGCACGCGTTATTAACCACGTTGACGCACAGGGCTTCTTTAACTTATTAACTGAGCGCCTCAAAAGATATGACCATTAATATCCAACCCAGTGTCACCCCTCAACAAACGCCCCTCCCCTCCCATGTCACAGGGGTTCTTCAAATTGATATCCAAAGCATTATAAATAACTACTTAACGCTCAAGGGCATGGTTGGAAGGGCAGCATGCATTCCTGTCGTCAAAGCAAATGCTTACGGGTTCGGTCTAAGGCAAGTTGCCCAAGCATTGCTCGGACAGGGCTGCAATGCCTTTTTTGTCGCCCATCTTGAAGAAGGCCTTGAGCTGCGCCGGGCTTCTCCTGACGCCCACATATATATCCTATCGGGTGTTTTGCCAGGTACAGAGAGCTTATTTGTTGACCAAAGGCTTACACCTGTTCTTAATAGTTTTGAAATGCTGAACCGCTGGGCCAACTACACTCACAGCATCAATCAAAAGCTTGATTGTGTGCTCCACTTTGATACGGGCATGCATCGTTTAGGCTTTGATTCGAATGATCTTTCTAAGCTACTTGAGTCCCCTCAACTTCTCAATGATCTAAATATTCAATTTATAATGAGTCATCTAGCCTCTTCTGGAGACTCTTCCGAGCCCATGAATGGTAAACAAAATCAAGCTTTTAAATCATTGCGAACACGTTTTCCATATACAAAAGCGAGCCTTGCGGATACAGGTGGAATCTATTTGGGTAAAGATTACCATTATGATGTGGTGCGGCCCGGAAAAGGACTTTTTGGTCTCTTTAACAAACCAGACCTTGCGCCATGCGTTTCTCTATATGGGCAAGTCCTCCAAGTCCACAAAGCTAAAGAAAGCGAAACAGTTGGCTATGATGGGGCCCACGCCTTAACAAGAGACAGTCGCCTCGCCACCATTGGCATAGGCTTTGCCGATGGATATGACCGCCGCCTCAGTAATCATGGACATGTTCAGATTGGCGAATTCAAAGCTCCTGTAGTTGGGCGTATTTCCATGGACTACACAGTTATCGATATAACAGATATACCTGAAGATTTTTGTTTTACAGGCAGTTGGGTTGAATTTATTGGCCCATTAAACAAGTTAGACATGCTAGCTCAATCCATTGGAACCATTTCGCGTGAACTCTCAACAGGGTTCAGCTCCCGGCTTCACAGGGTTTATTGCTAGACACGCTTCACTAAATTCTGTATTGGGCAAACTGGCTCCAATATGAAATATAGAGCTGTCACAGCTACAAGTGAATCATCTGTGCAGGCTCGCCGCGAAAGGTCAATGTCTCGCTTTGCAAAAGGCAACCCATGGGGGATTATGTGTCTGTTAAATGATGAAGGGCAATGTGTACACATTTTTGGGCTTGGAAGGCGCACAGGCAAAGAAGGCCCCATAAGGATTGGCCACGAACATATTGGCGTAACTCAGTCTTCTCATGAACAAGGATATGATCAAGAGTTCCTTGCCCTCCTCACACAACGCGCCGCCCCAGAAATTCGGCGTTTGGGGGAAGATCAATCTGTAGCAGAATCAGTTCGTGCAAACTTTGTATATGATATTAACCAAGACCAAGGCCGTACACCACTCAGGCGTTACCAATATCTCCATCAAGCCCCAGGATAACAACCATAAATTCTTAGAATGTATCTCTAACAGAAGCACCAATTCAACACGTAAAAATATTCAAGGTCTTCAAATAGAGTTCCTTTACCGAAACCATCACCAACGTTTTCCACCGCCGCGAAGCCAGATCCATTGAAGTACCCTAACGATTTGCAGCCACCTAAAAAGTACCTTCCCATCTTTTTTACAGTCGTGAACCCTGAGCCATCAAAATGGACTAACGAAGTGCAATAAGCGAGAAAGGAATGACTAATCTCTTCTAAGGCTATAAAACCTGAGCTTTCAAAGTGGGTTAAGGATGTGCAGTTATATAAAAAGGAATTTCCAATCTGTTTTACAGCCGTGAACCCTGAACTATCAAAATGGACTAACGATGTGCAATAAGCGAGAAAGGAATGACTAATCTCTTCTAAGGCTATAAAACCTGAGCCATCAAAATGGACTAACGATGTGCAACGCTCAAGAAAACCCACTTCAACCTCTTCTAGAGCTATAAAACCTGAGCTATCAAAATAGACTAAGGACTCGCAATAACTTAAAAAGGAATTTCCAATCTTTTTTACAGCCGTGAACCCTGAACTATCAAAATGGACTAACGATGTGCAACGATCAAGAAACCCCCTTCCAATCTCTTCTAGAGCCATAAAACCTGAGCCATCAAAATGGGTTAAGGACTTGCAGTGACTTAAAAAATAGGCTCCAATCGTGATTCCTCCAATCTTTTTAACAGCCGTCAACCCTGAGCCATCAAAATGGGTTAAGTTGGTATACTCAAGAACAAAACTACATATATTTATTAAATTTCCTTGGCTATTCATTACCGCTAGTCGTTTCACAAAGTCTGGTAATATAAGATCTTCGTCGTCTAGGAAACTATAATTAACATCGATAACGAGGGTCGCTTCAGGATTCGCATCAAAAAATGTTTTTACAATATCCTGATTTTCAGGCCCATTGAACTCCTCCAGAGAGAGAGAAAGATAGTTTGTGTTTATATTATAATCCCCATCCATTAATTGATTTAGGGATACATAAGTAGAAAGCATGCCAGACTTCTCAAGAATGGTTTTTGCCCTTTCGAAGAGGATCTGTTGATCCAATCCGTCTAAGGTTTCAGCAAAGATTTTATATCGAGAAAGGGCATGCTGAAGGCTAGCAAGACTAATGTGACGGCCAACTTCGTTTCGTAATGCGTCATAAGAGTCTTTGCTTAAGGCCTGAGAGAGTAGATAGTTATGGCAGATCTCTGCATCCGGAATATAACGGGCTAAAGGAGAACACTTAGGAACGATTGTGAACCGATCTTCCGCAAATTTAGCCTTGCTGTCTCCTATTATCTCACCTCGGAGCGCTCGATCGAATAGGGAGCTGACCTTCATTTGTTTTAGACGAGCGAGGCGAAATTCTTCATCTTTAGAAAAAGGCGAGTCTTGCCCCTCATACTCAGCCCCATATTCCGTCATAATGCCCTCACCAGGCAAACGATAATAATTAACTAAACTATCGATGTCTTGTTTAAGAAAGGCGTGCACCTGTTGTCGGCAATTTTTACTTACAAGAATCATCTGTTTTAAGTCATCAATCGGTAATATATCTAAAAAGCTTTCCATAAAGGGAATCGTATGAAATGGATGAGAAGAACTTGGATCAGGTAAGACTTCACCTGTAATCATACCTTGGCTTTTGTCAGAAAGTTCTTCAGGGGAAGGATCTGATTCACTCCTTTTACGAGACTTTTTTAAAGCTGTAGATTTAGGTTTAAAATCTATACCACCAGCATCATTTAGCATTGCAGTGGCAGATTTTGGCCTTTTATAAGACCTTATAGCTGTAGATTTAGGTTTAAAATCTATACCACCAGCATCATTTAGCATTGCAGTG
>CAYYRQ010000037.1:0-13736 GCA_964474215.1 uncultured Alphaproteobacteria bacterium | reverse complement strand
GAAAAACTCCTGATAAGTTCGCTCAATCGTGTCAGCGAATTATCTAACCTTTACAATTGCGAGGAGTGAAACGACGCGGCAATCCAGACTCGTCCCGTCTAAATATTAATGCTTCTTTAAAAGTTGCCCCTGAAGGGTAGGGAGTCCTGGTATAATGATCTTGGAAACTGCCAGTTGCGTTGCGTCTGGTGAGCCAGGTACAGCAAATACAACTTTCCCATTGGCGACGACAGCATTCGCGCGTGTGTCTATGAAGAGAAGTCCAATCTCATCTTCGTGGCCTTTCCATTTCTCTTGGGTCAGCAGACGTAGATACTCGCCATAGCCTGGAATTTGTTGCGTTCCAACTTCTTCGACGGCTTCAACAGTTTTGTCATGGGGAGAGATGCCTGTTCCTCCAATGCAAATCACAGAGTCAACGTCGTCATTGGACAGCATGTTCTTTATGGCACTTTTTGCATCTAGGTTTTTAACGACCATGAAATCAGTGACGGGAAAGCCTGCTTTTTCAAGAAGAGTTTTGGCTTTATCTCCGCTCTCACTCCGGTTTGAATCAGATGCCACGATGATTCCGATGTTAGGTCTTAGTTGCATGGCCTCCGTACGATGACTTTTTATGCCTTCTGTAAGTTCGCTCATTGACGCTGCAGATACACTGTTGAGTTGTGTGAAAGCAAGAAAGCATATTCCAGTTAAAAGAGTTAGTTTCATGTTCATTCCCCATATTTTTTATTTTAACTAAAGTACAGTATCCCTTAACCTGCGTCAAATTATTATGGTTTGAGACAAAACTCAGGCATTGCTGAATGCGTTCAAATTCTTTATAAGCATAGGAAGAAAGTTTAAGGGAAAAAGTCATGAAAAAATATTTGTTATATACGGTTAGCCTTGTTGCCACCTTAGGCGTTGTAGGATGTGGAGAAAAGGAAACACCCTATGTAGAGAAGCCTGCGACAGATTTATATGTCGAGGGTTTCAACAATATGTTAAAAAATGATTATAAGGACGCCTCCAAATCATTTGATGAAGTTGAAAGACAACATCCTTACTCTGAATGGGCTACAAAGGGGCAGCTCATGTCCGCGTATGCAAACTATTTAAATGGTGACTATGATAAAGGAATCGCGACATTAGATGCCTTTATTCAGTTGCACCCAGGATACAAAGACATCGATTATGCCTATTATCTAAAAGCCTTATGTTACTATGATCGCATTTTGGCTGTAACACGTGATCAAAATAATACGTACGAGGCGCTTGCGGCACTGCAGGCTGTAACCAAGAAATTCCCCAGTTCTAAATATAGCCGAGACTGTCAGCTTAAGATGGATCTCGTGTATGATCACTTGGCGGGTAGAGAGATGAGTGTCGGGCGATACTATATGCAACGCGGTCTTTATTTGGCTGCAATTAACAGATTCCAAACCGTTGTTGATGCTTATCAGAAAACAACACACATCCCTGAGGCCTTGCATCGCTTGGTCGAATGCTATGTGGCTGCTGGCTTAAAGAAGGAAGCTCAGATTGTTGCGGCTGTGTTAGGACACAACTTCCAAGGTAGTGAATGGTATGCGGATTGCTATCACCTTTTAAAAGGCGAGGATTTGCGTCCAGAGTGGATAAAGATGGAGGACGGTTCTTGGGTTCAAAAACTCATGAACATGCGTTTGTAAGACGCTTGGTGCTGTCCTATAACAAGAGTAAACAATAGATACAAAAAAAGAGAGGCCTAAGACCTCTCTTTTTGTTGACATATCCGAACAGAATATATCCTTATTTTTGAGTTGTTTTCTTCTCTAGTGAGGCTATAACCTTTTCTAGAGCTAAGGCGAGTTCCTTAACTCTAGAATCATCTTTTGAAGGCTTCTTATTGTTTGCTGCAGGCTCATGCGTTGCCTTTGCAAGTTCCTCTAGCATCTTACTAAATTCATTCAAGTTTTTATGAACTTCAGTTGTGCCCTTCTCAAGCTCAGTCACACTCTTATCAAGCTCTGATATACTGCTTGCAAGCTCATTTACTTCTTTTTCAAGTCCAGAGGTTCCCTTATCAAGCTCAGATGTTTCCTTTTCAATTATTTTGAGCATATCTGATAAGTCGTCATAAGTACTGTGTTGTTGTTTGTTCCTGACTTCTTGTGCTTTAAGAGATTCATTATCGTCATGGATTTTTTCGATAAGTTGAGCAGATTTTAGTTTCTTTGATAGACGGCTTTCCGTTACCTTCTTTTGTTTACGAAGTCTTTTTTCTTTCTTTTTCGCTAAACGACGCATTTTCGTTTGGAACTTTTTCGCCTCTTTATCCAATTTTTTACGAGACTTCATTTTGGTCGTTGCTTTTTTTCTTTTGGCTTTAAGCTTTTGATCTTTCTTTCTTTGCTTCTTAAGCCTTTTTTCTTCTTCCTTCTTTAGCCGAAGTGCTTTCTTTTGTGCTTTTTTGCTAAGCTTTGGGTCTTCTTTTTTAACCTTACCCATTGTTTTAGGTGCAGCTTCCTTTTTCTCTTGCTCAATTCGTGCTTTAGGAGCACCTGATGATTTATCATCTTCGACTTTTCTGAGACGAAGGGTCATTCGACCCAGGTCTGTATCTCGTTGTTGAGCTGCAGTTCTTGCAACAGCTTCGGCTCCAATAAGAAAGCTAGAGGCTAAAAATAATGTAAATAAAACGCTTTCGTTTTTCATAGTAAATTCCTATATAATTGTAAATGTAGTCGTTTCTAACAAAAAAAAGTATAAAAAAGCAAGGCATTCTTCTATAAATACTTTCAGGTCTGATTTTCGGGCAAAAAAAAGAGGAGTATGGAACTCCTCTTTCTTTGATTGATGTATTGAGTTACTGAACTTGAACTCCGTACAATTTATGAAGAACGTTTTCAGCATCTTCTAATAAAGCTTCATGGCGCTGATCAATTTGTGGTAGACTTGAGGAATCTCCAATAAGGTCCTCTAAATCATCCAAAAGCTCGCTTAACGCCTCTTCAGCATCATGTCGGTTGAACTTTTGTTCGAAGCTCATGAGCTTACGCTGCTTTCCTTTGCTCAGGCCAGACTCTGTTAGAAGTTCCTTCAAGAGGGTTTGGCTGGAAGGTTTTAAATTATTCATAAATTCAGACATTTTAAAAACGAATTCATGAGATGAAGCTTGAGAAGGAGTTGAGCGTTGCGATGTACGCACAGGTGCCTCAGCTGGTTTTACTTTTCTCATTTTAGAATGTTTTTTGGAAGAATGAGCTTTTCTCGAATCGATGGTTTTCCTTTTCGGAGTCTCTTTTATATGGTGTTTATGTGTGAAAGATTTAACGGTGTGTCTTCCTTGCTTTTTAGCTTGCTTCTCTAGTTTTTTTAATTTCTTATTAAGCCCTTTCTTTTCTTTTCTCTAAGCGACGATATTTTTTATTCAATTTCTTAAGTTCTTTTTCAGCTTTATGAAGAGTACTCTTTGTTGATTTCTCGCTGTTTGCATCAGCGTTCTTTGCTGTCTTTAAGCGACGAATTTCTTTGTTTAGATTATCAACTGCAACCTTCGCTTCTGCAAGGGTCTTTACTCGTACCTTCTTAGCTTTGGAGCGATGATTGGTCTTCAGAGCTTTTCTTTTTTTCTTACCCTTGGTGTTTTGGTCTTTTTCGGCTTTAGTTACTTTTTTGGAAGAGCGTTTAGCCTTTACGTCTTTTATCTCTTTTTTTTTGTTAACTTTTTTAGCTTTTTTGTTCTTAGCAGTTGGCTTTTCATCAGCTTTGGTTAGCTTGCGTGAGATACGCATTACATTATCATCACGATCGTGATGCTTTTTTGCAATGGCTTCGGCGCCAACCAAGAATGTTGAAGCTACAAACAAGCTAAACAATATGCGGCTTTTATTCATAATATATCTCCTTTATATGATAGAATAGTATGTTTAGTAATTTAGAAGGTGATAAAAGTCAAGAAAAATATGTGATCACTCGAACGAGTTTTATATTTGCAATAAATGACAAGTCAACATTTACTAAAATATTATTTGCATTATCTTAAATAAATAGATGCTGAGAGCTCTGTATGTTTGGGATTCATTTCTTCGAGAGCAGCTTTTGTTCAAGATGCATTTTGGTTTTGTAATATTTCTTTGTAGAGTTGAACAGTTTTTGAACACATCTGTTCGCTTGTAAACAATAGTTCCACTCTCTTTCTTCCTTCTTTCCCAATTTTATTGAGCATAGTTTGAGGCATTTCAAGGACTTTGTCGATTGTTTGCGCAAGTTCTAACCCATCGTTGGCTGAAAAGAACCAGCCGGTAACGTTTTCTTCAATGATTTCGCGGGCCGCTCCATGATCAGATGAAATGATGGGCTTTTCCATAGCTTGAGCTTCTGCGAGAGTTCTTCCGAATCCTTCAGGAAGACGAGAGGCCGAAACAACAATTGTAGAGCAGTTATAGGCTGTGGTCATTTCATGTGTATGGGAAATCCATTTAACTCTCTCACGTAGGCCTAAGGAGCTAGCGTATTTGAGAAGCCGCTTTTTGTATCTCTCATGACCAGAGGCACTACCTATGAGAATAACAGCTGTATCCTTTCGCTGGCTTAGGTGGAGGGCTTTAATAATAACATCTTGGCCTTTGCGATTGGAAATCCTGCCTGGCATAAGTATTATCTTTGTGTTTGGAGAAAAGCCCCAACTTTCTTTCATTGCTTTAGACTTTGAGTCTAAGGTAAGGGCTGGATCAAATACGCTTAAATCAATACCACGATTTATAAGCCTGATTTTGGATTTATCGAACCATTTTTTATTCGAGTATGAATTTTCTATATGTTTATATATAAATTCCGATGTAGCAATAACATTGTGTCCTCTAACCATAATTGAATTATAGAAGTTTTTAAATATAGTTTTTGAGCTGTAAGCTGCGTGGTGAGTTGTAATAAATTGGACATTCAGCGCCTTGCACGCAAAGTAGGCGCTCCAAGCAGGGGCGCGTGAGCGGGCATGAACAATATCTACATTTTTTTCTTTGATTAGATTCTTAAGCTTGCTGATATTGGTGAGAAGTTTCAAGGGGTTCTTCGTGTCCAGCGGAAGTCTTACAAATTCAATTTCTTTTTCTTGGTTTGCAAGTTCAGCATTTTTTATGTTGGCAGCTATAATAGCTTTACCGCCAGCATTACGGATAGCTTTTGCAACTTCCAGCGTTCCTGCTTCGACACCACCACCTTTGATGTTTGGTACAACTTGTAAAATAACTGGTTGTTTTGGAAAGCCAGAGAGGGGCTTTTCATGCAACGCAATCGTTTTATTCTTTTTAATAGCTGGGGCTTTCACTCAATCATCCCAATGGAAATTGTACTGTTTCCGTTTTATAACTGATAAATGTCTTAAATAAAAGAAAAATTTGAAATGCTTGTTTTGGCTAATTTAATTAAACAACGTAATTGACAGATCCTACTGATGGCGGTTAGAAAATGAAGTACTCTTATGGAGGGGTGGCCGAGTGGCTGAAGGCGGCGGTTTGCTAAACCGTTATACGGGTTAAACCGTATCGTGGGTTCGAATCCCATCCCCTCCGCCATTTTTGAGGGTTTTAAAATAGGTGAAAACCTTCTTAAAATGGCTCCATGGGACACTCATGGGACACTAGAGAATAACAAATGACCCGTGATGAGTGTCGTTTTTGGACCTTTATCATTCCTAAGTCATTGCGTTTTTCACTTTAACTAATGAGTAATTGTCCCAAGACTGTCCCATGCTGTAATAGAGCTCAAACATTTTGTTCTTTTCTTGTAAAACCTTAAGCTACAAAAGGCCTAAGATTTGTTGCTAATGTTTGTCATTTGCTATAGACATTTCTTATCAATAGGGGATGAGCTATGGCTACGATTGAAACACGACGGAGTCCTGATGGGACAACAGGATATAGAGCGAAGGTTCGCCTGAAAGGTTTTCCATCGCAATCAGCTACATTTGAACGCAAAACAGATGCTAAGGAATGGGCAAAGCAAACTGAAACCAACATGCGGCAAGGAAGGCACTTTAAAACTGCTGAAGCCAAAAAACATACCGTTTCAAGTTTTATTGATAGGTATCTCCTTGAGATCGAAAAAAAGAATCCGAAGCGTTATGTGGATGTCAAAAAGCTATTGAACTGGTGGAGACAAGAGATTGGAAGTTATCTTTTGTCTGATCTTACCAGGGCTCTTATTATCGAACAGAGAGATAAGCTTCTAAACTCTACAGGCAGGAGGGATTCTAAAGTAAACCGCAGCCCTGCCACTGTTAATCGATATATGGTGGCTTTAGGGCATGCTCTCACTATTGCGACTAATGAATGGGAATGGATTGAGGAGAATCCTATGAGGAAGATCTCTAACCTTCCTGAGCCTAGGGGGCGGATCCGTTGTTTAAGTGATGAGGAACGAGAGCGACTTCTGGAAGCGTGTAAAGCTCCAACAAACCCTTACATGCATACGCTTGTTGTTTTGGCTCTCAGTACAGGGGCTAGATATGGAGAACTTATCAAATTACGCTGGGGTGATATAGACTGGGATCGTAAAGTTATTACTTTGCATGATACAAAAAACAAAGAGCGTCGGCTTTTGCCTTTAATGCATTATGCTTTTGAGTTAATGGAAACCCATCATAAGGCCAGAAATGAAGATTCAGACTTAGTTTTCCCTTCTCCTACTAGCCCCATGAAACCTTGGAATAGCCGTACATCTTGGTTAACTGTTTTAAAGAAAGCCAATATTCAAGATTTTCGGTTTCACGACCTGCGTCATAGTTGTGCCAGTTACCTGGCAATGAATGGGGCCTCTTTGCCAGAAATTGCCGAGGTATTAGGCCACAAAACCCTGCAAATGGTAAACGCTATGCCCATCTGAGTGAAGCTCATACAGCTAAGGTTGTCCAAAGCATGAATGAAAGGATTTTTAGGTGAATCTAATATTTGGACGAAAAGGATACAAACAAGAAGTTCAATACTACGAAGGCTGGTTGGAAAGAATGGGCCTTCTAGATATTTCAAGAGGGATGAGTGAAACGGTTTTTCATGGTATCCCGTCATGTTTGCTAAGTGAAATACAAAAGAATACCTTGGCAGCTAAATTAACAAGCTATACACAGTTTTCAAGATTCTGGGTTTACAGCGCAGATGGTATTGTAAAGATAGATGATGAGCTAGTTATTACGCCATATAGAGCAATGTTTCATACATTAATAAATAAGGTATGCTCTCGACCTCTCTTTATAAAATTGTTATATCAGTACGTCTCTTACTTTCCGACAACTCTTTTTGAGGCCTATCAGGGAGTCACAGGAGAAAGCTTGTTTTTAGATGAATGTTCTGAAATCAGAGAATTTTACGAAACGTGCTGTAAACTTGATTTGTGGACAGCTCACGAGCTTTGTGCCTACATCAGTCATTGTGATCCAGATGCCGTAGATTTTATATCAACACACCCCGAAGCCCATAAATTTTTGTCGGAAGATATAGAGTCTCAAGGGTATAAACCGCATGATTTGGAAAAGCTGTTCCCAAACAGATTTTCCCCTCTCTTATT
Organism: uncultured Alphaproteobacteria bacterium; assembly: GCA_964474215.1. Lineage (GTDB taxonomy): Bacteria > Pseudomonadota > Alphaproteobacteria > UBA9655 > UBA9655 > UBA9655. Next base: position 6,209 of record CAYYRQ010000037.1, on the reverse strand, counting down.
GAGACCAGAGCTCTACGAAAAAAACTTAAACTTCGTTAAATCTGCCATATTTGGTGGAGCCTTCGAACTTATCCACTTTGATCGTGACGATTGGATAAACAGCTCCTTCAAACCGAAGGTAGGATTAGAATGGGCCAAGAAGAAAGGAATTGCTTATCATCCAGTTATGGATGAGTATCTTCTCGATTCAGATATAAAACCTGAGGCTTCTTCTTTGATGTCTTCAGGATATACAACGCCCTACTTAGAGATGATGTTGGAGGTGATAAGTGAACTCGAGATCTCAAAAGAAAATCAGGGAAAAAAAGAGGCTATAGCCGCGTTGTTTGCCAAAAAACTCGCTGACCATAAAGCAACTCCACAAAGCCAAAAACTCGCCGATGCCATGGCGACCCTCGTGCGTATGCCTGAATCTCAGCAAGGACGAGCCAAACCGAAGGGTTGATCCCATCAAAAATCGTCTCTTTCTATCATGTTGAATTGAAAGATGTTTTTAAAGGGAGGAAGGGTTTCCCCCTTTTGCAATACTCCCTAATCCTATTTAATTTCTTCCGAAATTGCTTCTTACTCTGAAGAGGCAGCAATAGGGCTGCGTCTTATAGCTTAAAGGAGTAAAGAGAATGCAATTTGATAACGAATCTCAAGAACCCTCAATAAATGTTGATGACTACGTCACAATTAGACAGCTCACCACCAGTAATCCAGCTTTCACAGAAGGAGGAATCCGAGCGCTTATCTTTCGAGCTGAACGTAATGGCTTTAAAAGATGTATTCGTCGGATAGGGAGGAAGATTCTCATCTCTAAAAGCGCTCTTTCTCGTTGGATTGAAGAGCAAAATGGAGAAGAGCACTAAATGATGTCCTTTAATATTGACTCTATTGCAAAACAGCTTGGTAAGCCAATACCAACCAGACACGGGTGGTTATGTCTTTGTCCTGCCCATGATGATCATATTCCTTCTCTTTCTTTATCGTTAGGAAAGGAAGGAAAATTATTAGCGTATTGTTATGCTGGGTGTTCTTTTTCAGATGTATTCCTTGCTTTGCGTAGAAAGGGATTGTTGGAGAAGAGAGATGGAGACATATTTCCTCAAGCCTCACATGCACCAAAAAATTCGAGTAAGACTGCCTTAAAAATATGGCACGAATCACATCAAGCAGAAGGCACGCCCGTGGAAACCTATTTGAGGTCACGAGAGATTCGAGGGTTAATTCCCTCAACCCTCAGGTTTCATTCAGGCCTCTTTCATGCCTCCAGGACCTATCATCCTGCTATGGTGGCGGCTGTGACCTTATGGCCCTCCAGGAGCCTCTCTGGCGTGCATAGAACCTATCTCTCAACAGATGGAGAAGATAAGGCTTCTCTCTCTCCAAATAAGATGATGCTGGGACTAACAAAAGGTAGTGCTGTACGATTAGCTCCCATAGGGCCAAAACTCATTCTTGCAGAAGGTATTGAAACGGCCTTGAGTTGTTTTTATGCAACCAACTTCCCTACCTGGTCTTGCCTCTCTACATCTGGAATGGTGAACGTTGCTGTGCCTTCTCTCGAGATAACGCGAGAGATCATTATCTGTGCTGATGGAGATGGTGCAGGACATAGGGCAGCCAATACATTAGCAGAAAGATTACATCGGGATGGGTACGTTGTACGTCTTGCCCTCCCTCCTCAAGGGGAGGATTTCAATACTGTTTTAAGGGGAGTCTCATGAGCATTGAAGCCGTGAAGAACAGAATTGATTGGGCAAAATCCTATGTAGCACCACAGGTAGAAGACAAAAGGTCTCGCTTACGTTCTTTAAACGTGAAGGAACTCTTAGCGTTAGAAATTCCTCCGCGTGAAATGCTTCTGAATCCCGTTCTTCCTGTTCAAGGGCTAGTGATGCTCTATGCTCCCCGTGGGATAGGAAAAACCCACGTTGCTTTGTGGATGGCTTATACGGTTGCTTGTGGGGACAGGATGTTTGGTAATAAGTGGAACTCTGAAAAACCACACAAAGTATTATTCGTTGATGGAGAAATGCCAGCCAGCACCCTGCAGCAGAGATTGTCCAGTATAATAACTAGTTCAACAATTGAATTAGAAGATGTTAACAACTTTAAAATCATCACACCGGACACCCAAGACGTTGGCATCCCTGATCTATGTACGCCGATAGGACAAGAATGGCTTGAGCCTCATTTAGAAGGGATTGATCTATTGATATTAGATAATCTCTCATCCTTGTGTAGGAGTGGCCGAGAGAATGAATCAGAAAGTTGGAATCCCCTGCAGGGTTGGTTATTAGAGCTGAGGAGAAAAGGGATATCCGTTCTTTTTGTTCATCACGCAGGGAAGGGAGGAAATCAGCGAGGAACATCAAAAAAAGAAGATATTTTGGATACGGTCATTGTTCTTCGTAAACCCAATGATTATGACCAAAGAGAAGGAGCCCGTTTTGAAGTTCATTATGAGAAAGCCAGAGGCTTTTATGGTGAGGAGGCTGCTCCTTTTGAAGCTTGGCTTAAAGAGGAACAGGGAAAAATGACATGGCATATTCAGGAGCTCGAAGATGTTCAACTCAACAGTCTGATAAGCCTTTATAAGGAGGGCTTGAAACAGAGAGATATCGCCCAAGAGCTTGGACTGGGTCTTGGAACTGTGAACAGGTGGCTCAAACGCGCAAAAGAAGAGGGGAGAGTTATATGATATTTTCCTCTCATTCATCCTCTGTTCCACTGTTCCATCCCCTAGAGAGTGGAACAGTGGAACAAGACCATGACTCATGGAACATCCAGTGGAACACGAATGAAAAAACTTCTCTCAAAGCCTTGGCAAATAAGGTTTTAAAGCGGAACAAAACTTGGGACAAACCTGGAACAAACCCCTCAAAATCTGTTCCACTTGGTGATCAAAATGCTCCACTCTGTGGAACACGCTTAGAGACCGAACATACCCCTCGATATGCTGGTCTTTCTTACGCGTTTGAAGAACGTGTAGCTATTGCAGAATACGATGGACAGCAAACGCCACTGCAAGCTGAACGTATTGCGTATTTGGACGCCTTTCTGTCCATTTTATTCGACGGAACAGAGCTAGATTCCCAAAGAAAGTGGCTCATCCAGCGAGTTCAAACAGCTCTGAATATTCTTGAAACCAACCTTACTAACTAAACCAAGGAGAACCTATGACCTCATCTCAAACAAATGAACCAAATCAAAAGAAAGATTTTGATACTCTTGAAAGGGAAGCTTTAGAAAAAACAACTAAGGATACTCTTGAATCAGATATCCTGCGTTTTCTCAACAAGCTACATCGTAAGCAGCGGGAAGACATTGAAGAAAAAATCTCAAGCATAGAAGAAAGGTGTAGAGTTGAGATTCGTGAAACCCTCGAAAAACATGTTAAGCTTCAACTCGAAAAAAACTTTAAGTCGGTTGTTAAATCCTCTCAAGAAAACATTTATAAGGTTCTGTCTTCTTTTACAGATCAAGCAACCCAAAATGTAGAAACCCTTAATGTTGCTGTGCATCAAACAAATACCCTTTGTGATGAGATTCAAAAGAAGTATTCTTTTAGGTGGGAGAAACCTTTTCTGATCACGCTATTTTCCTGCATTTTAACGGGAACATTCGTTTGTATCATCCTTATCCTCCTTCAATTCTCCCCTCTAGCGGTGTTTTTGATGAATAAGGAAACGAGGGAGATTTACAACATGGGGTTGCGTTGGCAAGAGGTCAAAAAGGAAATGGCCGCTTATAAATCTGGCGCCACTGTAAAAGCTCAAGATGAAGACCGATGTTCTGCAAAAGTGAAGAAGAAGTAACCCTCATAAGGGTAAAGGAATTTCTTGCCACTTAAGAACTTGAAGGCCAAAGCATACTGATAGGAATACCCCAAAGATTTTGACCAAAAGAAAGGGGCCTCTCTCCCGAGTAAAGTACAATACCAACAAAAGGCCTGTCTTTTGCAAGATTCTCTTGGAACCATTGTAGGTGCTTAAAATCTTTTTTCTGAATGGATGAGCTTGATTTAACCTCAATACCTAAGATGGATTGATCTTCTCGCTCAATAAGAAAATCAATCTCTCTTTTTGCGCGGTCTCGGTAGTGATAAAGTTCATAATCCATTTCGCTCGCATCAATTTGAGACGCGAGTTCATTGAAGATAAAAGTTTCCACAAGTTTCCCCAAGCGATCGGAATCAAAACGAATTTGATCTTTATTCCAAGAAAGTATTGAGCACATCAAACCGGAATCAGTCATAAAAAGTTTTGATTGCTTCCCAACCCGATCATAATCCGTCTTCGTCCAAGGAAGAACCCTTTCAACGATGTACAGAGCTTCTAAGGCATTAATATAAGTTGCAACCGTTGGGCGATGAACTGACAAGCCTGATGAAATGGAAGAAACATCTAAAAACTTACTCGACCACGCAGCGAGTACTTTCGTAAGTTCTCGCATAGCGTCATATCTATGTATTTTTGCAACATCTTGAAGGTCTCTTTCTAAAAGAGCATCTAAATAATCTCTATGCCACTTCTTTTGATTTCTATCTTCAAGCGTTAAAGCTTCCGGAAATCCACCCCGAAAAGCCATTTCAATAATTGAATCCTTGTCACAGAAGGTCCAAGGAAAGTTAAAGGATTGGTCAAAGGCATGAGTTAGGAAATCAGGTGAGCTGCCTTTAATTTCTCCTTGTGTGAGGGGACGAAGCCTCACTTTGGAAACGCGACCAGCTAAAGATTCCTGAGTACTTGGTAATGCTTGAATATTTGCTGAACCTGTTAAGAGATATTGCCCAGGTCTGGTTTCTTCATCAACAACTTTTTTAAGTGCGGGAAGAAGGGATGGCACACGCTGAATTTCATCAATGATCAGCGTTTTATGGTTATGTTTCACAAAATTCTGAGGATCATTTTCAGCAGCTTCTCTAAGCGTTGTATCATCCAATGTGAGGTATGATGTATCTCCAGTGATTAACTCTTTTGCAAGAGTTGTTTTGCCACACTGACGCGCTCCTACCAGTAACACAACCCTTCTGGTGAGCATTGCTTGCTCAATTTTGTGTTTTTGCCACCTGGAATACAAGTGTTTCATAGTGGTCAAATCCTCTTAAATTGTTATATGTATGCTGTTTTATATATTCCAATCGCGCGATTTTGTAAATATGAATCATGCGATTAGTAAATTTACCTTGATGGCAATTAATTAACTTTTTGAAACAAAAGAAATGTTTTGCCTTGCCCCAAGGAAGAATAAAACATAAGCTAAATAAGCATTCTCTTTATGAAAATGCGCGCCGAGTAAATGCTTGCAACACTTACCCGACGCTATCCACAACAGATATTGGAGGTATCCATCATGGCTGATGACAACTTAGCTCAACTTGAGCACCTTTCTCAACAACTAACTCGACGGTTTAAACATCTTGAAGATCTGATGTCTCAAGCTTGGATTGAACATGAGCTCATTCGAGGGGATTTGAGAAACCTTATTACCGCCTATTATTGTTACTTAGAAAAGGAAGGAATTGAATATAAGCGACATTAGCTCTCCAGCCAATAAAAGATCAGAGCGACAATCCTCCTCTGTCCCGCTCCATGAAAATCTTACAGTCTTTCTCTTGTGACAGATTCTGAATGATCTTCGCTTCTTGAGGATTTTTAAGATGGAGAGACTCCATAAAACGATTGTCTTTGGCTATACCTCTACTCAACTTCTTGAGTTCTCCCTCAAAGGAAGAGCTGGCTTTGGGAAGATCTTTAAGAGCATTATGGAGGATCTTAAATTTAAGGTAGATTTTGTCCACAGCGTTCTCTTCAAGGGCTTGTTTCTGGTTGCTGTTCAATTGTGTAGGGGGTAGAGCATCAACTTTGAGCTCTGAGTTCTGATAATTACCTTCCTTGATCTGTGTGATCAAATTAAGAACCTTATTTGGTTCTGTTTTTGCCAATCTCAATGCTTCAGCTTTCCAGTGATCTGTTAAATGTCTTAGAAAGGGTGAACTCATCTCTTTCTTTACAGTTCTGAGGATGTGGTGATAGTCTTTCAGAAGATCTCCTTTTTTGCTTTCCCAATAAGCCATGGCCTTTTCTTCTCCATAAACCTTCATTCCCTTTTCAAAAGCTTTTTTCACAACAAGTGCCTGAGCCGTTGTAAAAGCAGGATGCCTCATTTCTTTATAAACAGCTTGGAGAGCGGGGCTTAATTCTTGAGAGCGAACCGTC
>CAYYRQ010000036.1:0-14435 GCA_964474215.1 uncultured Alphaproteobacteria bacterium | reverse complement strand
ATTATATATAAAATAATAAGTATAGAAAATAAAAATGTGGAGGTCATATGAACAGGTGCATTCAAACAATATTATTTGTTATTATATTTACTATTGGAAGCACTGAGCTCTTTGCCGATAGGGGAAATGTGGAAAAACTCATTAACCAGGCTCTTGCAAATACAGTCATCCTGAAAAGTAAACAAGCCGAAGAAGGAAAGGCCCTAGAGAAATTAGCAGAAAGTTCAGGAAAACCAAGCGAAGGAGAGCTTCTTAAAGCTTTTAGTGATGAGCAGGAACTCAAAAAAGAAATAGAAAAACTATCAAAAAAGGTTGGCGACATTAATGATGCTATCCAGAAAGAAGTGGGAGACCTTGGGCTCGAGGATTTAAAAGAATTAGTAAAGAATTTAAGCGTAAGGCAGGAAACGTTTAATTCATTGCAAAGCAAAGCAAAGCAAAAAAGGAACTTAGTCTGTACAATGAAGGTTCAGACAAAGATCCACTTAAAACGAAACAATTAACGGACCTGGTCTCAGTTGCAGAATCAAATGTCGAAACGATAGCTAAAATTGTGACGATTGTGAATGAAGCCCTTAAAATCATTGAAAGTAAACCAACAAATCTGCCGACTTTTGCTGAATATCTCGACATGGATAATCATGGAAAGGTTATATCGACTGGTATTTATGACGGTCTCGACACAAAACAAGTCAAAAAAGAAGTTAAAAAGGCACTCAAAGAAAGGAAAAAATATAGGTCTTGGGAATTTGACTCTGGCGTGGCGTTGGCTCTAGATAACATCAAGTCATACATAGATAAAGGCAAATATATTCTTCCTCCCATAAAAGAGTGGCCAAAACGTGGTTTTGTCAAAAAATATAATCGCGTTTATGACGAGCTCTACAAAAAACAACTAGACGCTAAGAAAGAGGAGCTGATTAAAGAAGGCAAAGTTCGCGGATCGTAAAGTATAATTGATGTCTTAGGAATATTTTCTAATGGATAATGGTCGGGGTGAGAGGATTTGAACCCCCGACATCCTGGTCCCAAACCAGGCGCGCTACCAGGCTGCGCTACACCCCGAACTCCCTTTATATATCTTAAATTAAGCCCTTGAGCAAGGGGTTTGACAGTAACTTATTCATTATGTATGAAAAAAAGATGAAAGATTATCTCTGCCCTACAGATATTTTAAACTATGCGGCCGGCGTTTCTCGGGGAGAATCGCTCGTTCTTCACGCTCTTCGGGAGGAAACGGAAAAGCTCCCTGAAGCCATCATGATGATCACACCCTTGCAAGGGAGAGTTCTTGAGCTTCTTATTCGTTGGGGGCAAGCGAAGCGTATTTTGGAGATTGGAACTTTTACTGGCTACAGTTCTCTCTGCATGGCTCTTGCTCTCCCTGATGATGGACATCTGGTCACTCTTGATAAAGATGAAGGATGGACGCAAATAGCAGGCAAGTATTGGGACATGGCGGATGTAAGTCAAAAGATTAAATTGCGCCTCGGAATGGCTCACAAAACTTTAGAAAAAATCACAGATACATTTGATATGGTCTTTATCGATGCAGATAAGCAGCGCTATCCGACTTATTATGAAATGTGCCTTAAGCTTCTTCGCCCAGGAGGATTGATTATTTTTGACAATACACTGTGGGGTGGAACTGTGGCTGATTATGAGAATACGGATGATACGCCCAAAGTCTTGCGTGCTTTTAATGCTGCTTTGCGGGACGACGAAAGAATTGAGCCCTTGCTGCTTCCACTTGCGGATGGCATGACGCTAGCTGTCAAACGATAATCTACAGTTTTTGGAAATCCCCATTTTTTTAACAAGCCCTCCATTGATCTCGAGAACATGTGTTGTATTTTCGACAGGTCCTATGTTTGCTAGGGAATGAGGAACAGCATTTTCATGGATCTCCAGAATACCACCCTGCGCATCACAAAAGATCATATCTAAGGGGATGAGGGTGTTCTTCATCCACATGGCAACAGGTTGGGGGCTATCGTATGAGAAAATCATGCCTTGATCTTCAGGAAGGTGAGAGCGATGCATGAGGCCATACGCTTTTTGCGAGGGTGTTCGAGCAAGCTCAACATCGAAGAACAATTGTTGAGAATCACAAGTGATTGTCATAGGAACGCCAAAGGCAAACGGCATCATAAATAAAAGAATAAGGAAAGATAAAGACATTAGCTTTATATTCATACTTGCTCACTTGCTTTCATAAGCTTTTGCCAGTCTACAAAACGCTTCAACGCTCAAGTTTTCTGCTCGTAGAGTTGGAACTATCCCTGCTTTTTCTAGTAAGGGTAGTGGATTTGGAACAAGGCTCTTTAGGCTTGATCTGAGCATTTTTCGGCGCATGGAAAAAGCGGCCTTTGTCACACTTTCAAGGGCTGCCCATGAAACATCCTCCTGAGGGTGGCGAGGTACAAACTGTAATACAGTAGATGTGACTTTGGGGGGCGGGAAAAAGGCTCCCGGAGGAAGATCAAAGGACTTTTCAACGTTGGCGGCCCACTGACACATGACTGACAACCGACCATAGGCGGCTGTATTGGGCTTGGCGAGGATTCGATCGGCAACTTCTTTTTGAAACATTAAAGTCAGACGTTCAAAATCATCAATATGTTCCAGCCAATTTATGAGTAGAGGAACAGAGATATTATAGGGAAGATTGGAGATGATTTTTCGTGGAGGAGAACCCAACTTCTCAGTTTCCAAAGCTAAGGCGTCATCGTGGAGAAGAACAAAATGGCCTTTGGTTAAATCCTTGAGAGGCTCCAGAAAAGGAAGACATCTTTCATCTTGCTCAATCAGAAAAAATTCTTGAGGGGACTTTTTAACAATTTCCCTTGTCAGCCCTCCAGGGCCGGGGCCGACTTCGATAACAGCTTTTCTCTTAAGGTCGCCCGCACTTTCAACGATACGTGCTAAGATGTGCGGGTCGATTAAAAAATTCTGGCCAAGACTTTTCTTTGCTCTAAGTTCTCGAATAACGTCTTTTAAAGCCAGCATTACATTCTAATGTCTATAAACGCGTTGCACCTTAGATCTCTGAGCTCTCGCTTTGCGATTAGAGAGTACTTTTGAGAAGCAATTAAATCGACAATTTCATTTCTTGAGAGCTCTTTTGTTTTCTGAACGTTTTTATCACAGACCATAACCACAACGGCTCCTTCAGGAGTTAGGAGTGGTTCGCTTGCTTTGTTGAGGTCAAGGGATTGAATGAGCGAGAGAAGTTCTCCAGTCAAATTCTCCATGGGTTCATTTCGAATCATATGTGCTTGAGCAGATGGGCTAGTCTGCTTAGCAAGTTTTTCAAGAGTAGAGCAGCTTTTCGCTTTTTTGGCGACATCGCCGGCCTGATTCATGATTTCGCGTGCCATCCATTCAGCTGCATTTTGGGGGAAAGGAAACAAAACTTGCTGAACTGTTAAACTGACAGAGCCATCAGCTTTTGGAAGTTGCCTCTCAATATATGCAATGATTGTGTATCCTTGTGATGTGCGAATGGGCGGAGAAAGTTGTCCTGGTTGGAGTTGGGTGAGAAGCTCACGAATTTCGGGCTCGACTTGATCTTCAGTGAGCCATCCCATATCTCCACCTACGCTTGCAGTTGGGGACTGAGAAAATTGTTGAGCGATGACCTGAAAATTAGCGCCACGCCTAACTTCTTGAAAAAGCTCAGCGATATTACGCTTTACAGACTCCTCCTGGCTTTTATTATCAACGTTCAAGAAAATTTCGGCCAAATGGTATTGTGTTTGGGTATCTTTTTCTTTTTGTCTTTGTATCTCCCGCTCAACCTCCCAGTCAGCAATTTGGAGGGAGGGAGAAATATCATGTTCGTGTTTTTTTTGAATGGAATCTTCAAGTGATTTTAAAGGATATTTTTGTCGGATATAAAATACCCAAATAAGCTGTGCTTTAATGTGTTTTTTAAAAGTTTCTTCAGGAATTTTATTCGCTTTGAGCAACTTATTAATATGACCAGATGGCATCCCATTGCTGGATTCAATTTCTTTTATCGTTGTTTGAACATGTTCCTCTGGAATATCGATTTGATACCTTTCTCCAATCTCTAACTGAATTTGCTCATCGATCATCACTCGGAGCATTTGATCTTTAATTTTATCAAGATTTTGGGGTGTTGGTTCTAGACCGGAAGAGATCGCTGCAAATTTTAAGCGATTCATTAAATCAGCTTTTGTAATAACAGCTGAGTTGACCACAGCCGCTATTCTGGACGTTGAGCTCGGTTTTGCATGGGTAGCAGCCCCCAAGAAAATGAGGCTTAGAAAAAATAATAGACTCCGCATTGCAACATACTCCTTCAAAATTTTAAGGTTGGGGGAACTATAATACCTAAATTAAATAAAGGAAACATATCTTTGCATCTTGAAAAAAAAATCAATCTAGAGGATTGTTCCATTGAAAATATTGTTTATGATGCAGGTCATGAAAAAATTATCGCGATACATATTTAGTCAACTTTTTTTTACAGTCTTGTCAGCGACCCTATTGCTTACCTCAGTGCTATGGTTGGCACAGTCCTTAAAGTACATAGACTTTATTGCGAATAAAGGCATTCCCATTTCACTTTTTTGTGAAATGATATTTTACTTACTGCCGAATTTAATCGTTATCGTTTTGCCGATTGCTGTGTTGATTGGCATTATATTCATCTACAATAAATTAATTTCTGATCATGAGCTTGCTGTTATGCAAGCATCTGGCATTGGGTATTGGCAGCTTGCTAAGCCTGCAATTCTCGTTTCCATTTTGTTTTCCATCGTTGTTTACTGTTTCTCATCCTATTTGCTTCCCTTATCTTTTCGAAAATATCGAGATATTACAGTCTCATTGCGAGAAAAATCTCTGATTAGCTTGCTCCAAGTTGGCGAATTCAACTCATTTGGAAACTATACAATTTATGCTCGAAGCAAGGACGCACAGGGAAATTTCTATGGGATTGTTGTTTATGACGGCAATGAAGAAGATAAGTTTGTTTGGTTTATGGCTGAAAAAGGAATTGTTTTTAATAAGGACTCGGGAGGAAATTTACAGCTTATCAATGGAAACCGCCAAGAAACGGATAAAAGCACAGGAAAGCCTTCCGTATTATATTTTGATAGGTACGTTATTGAAGCAACCACTAAACCTCAAAAAGAAGAGAAGGGTGGGAGATTCCTGAAGGCTTATGAGAGATTTACTGAAGACTTGTTGTCACCACCTGCGGGGCTCCCCAAAAAGTTGCGTCTTGAGTTCATTGCGGCTGGACATCAGCGGATCTTATCTCCAATGTATGCGTTGGTCTTCGGATTACTGGGCGTATGTTTCATGATATTAGGCCATTTTAGCAGACGAGGACAGGCGAGACGTATCATTGCGGCTTGTGTTTCTGCTTGTGTGATCGAAATAGGGGCAATTGTATTTTTGCATGAGATCAAACATTCAGCGTCAATGATTTATGTTTCTTATGGCCTCGTTTTAGTCACAATAGCAATTTGCCTACTTCTCCTGACCCCTTGGTTCAATGGTCTCACAAATTTATATTGGCCCTGGAGGAAACGTGAAAATATTTAGCCAACTTTTTAGATATGCAAGCCGAAATTTTATAACTAGTTTTTTGGTGGCTTTTACCTGTTTGTTTTCCATCATTCTGCTTTTTGACTTTGCTGAGATTGAGAGAAGGACATCTGCCAAAGAGATTTCATTTTTTATGAAATTAAACATGATCTTTTTAAGAGCCCCACATTTTGCCGAGCAGGTCCTTCCGTTTATTGTATTTATTGCGGCTATATTTGTTTTTTGGAGAATGAATAGGTCAAACGAACTTATCATCTTTCGTTCTTCAGGAATTTCTCTTTGGAGACTAATTCTACCCATTAGTTTAACGGCTTTGTTGATAGGGTTTGTTGATTTGACAGCATTTAATCCTCTCTCTGTGGCTATGCAACAAAGATATGATAAACTGGTTCGAAGCATTGATGCTACTGACTCAGAGGACATTAAAGTTTCGTCAACTGGGTTATGGCTTAGTGAACAGAGTGGCCCCAATCAGGCGATCTATAGAGCTGATAAAATAAACCTTAGAAAACATGAATTACTTAATGTCAATATAGTTATCATTTCGCCACAGGATGAATTTTTGCAAAGGGTCGATGCAGAAAAAGCCACGTTGAAAGATAATGAGTTACTTTTAGAGAACGGATGGTATCTTGAGAAAGGCAAGCCTTCCGAGAAATTTACGGAAAAAGTGATTCCAACAAACTTAAACCAGTCTAAGATAAAACGTCTTAAGACTAGTCGTGGCTTCTATTCATTTAAAGAGCTTCCTTCTTATATCAAGCTGCTACAGTCGTCAGGCCTTAATAGCCGGAAGTATGAAATGTTTTGGCATTCTATGTTGGCCTCTGCTTTTTGGGTGGGAGCTATGGTCGTTCTTGCTGCTGCCTTTTCATGTCGTCCATATCGCCAAGGAAAAACCCTTTTGCTTCTTTTACTAGGAGTTCTTATTGGATTTGCTCTTTACTTTTTTAAGGATATGACATTTGCTATGGGGGCTGCCGGATTTTTGCCGACAGTGATTTCTGCTTGGCTTCCCCCTGTTATTACCGTTATGGTAGGGGCGGTTGCAGTTTTTTATCAAGAAGATGGTTAAAATGAAAAAAATAACAATAATTATAACATATCTGACATTAAGCTTTCCAATTGCGCCGGCTCTAATTGCTATGAACCAAGATGATGAGGAAGTACCCATTCTCTTTTATGCAGATAGTCAAACCTATGATCGTGATTTGGGAATATTGATCCTAAAAGGAAACGTAGAGTTCCAGCATGATGGGGATGTGCTTGAGGCTGATTATGTTACGTATAACGAAAATACGGAGATTGTTACGGCATCAGGTAATGTCAGAATGCGGCAAGAAAATGGGGATGTTGAGTTTGCCGAATACGTTGAACTGACAGGTGATTTGAAACAGGGGATTGTGCTAGAACTGCGAACATTATTGGAGGATGATTCTAAAATAGCTGCGCTTGAAGGTCGGAAGTGTGATCAAAAGCAAGAGCTTGATCAAGCCGTTTATACGCCTTGTCTTTTGTGCGGGGATAAGCCTCCGACATGGCAAATTAATGCAAGGCGTGCTGTTAAGGATGATGAAACCAAGAATATACACTTTACGGATGCAGAAATGCGCATTTTAGATGTTCCTGTTATGTATTTTCCATATGCAACCCAACCTTTGGAAAGAAGAAGCGGATTTTTAATTCCCCGTCCAAAGGTAAATAGTCATTTTGGTGCATCCACAGATATTCCCGTTTATTGGGCACCTGCAGAGGATATAGATATGACATTTCGCCCTGTCATCTATTCCAAGCAGCATCCACTATACCAAGCTGAATATCGCCAAGCCTTTGGGAACGGAGTCTGGTCAACGAACGGAGCTGTGCTTAATTACTTGAGAGACCAAAAAGAAAAAAAGCAGATTGAAGCGGGCGAATATTCACTTCCGCGTACCCGGGGCTATGTCGTTTCGAGTGGTGAGTTCAACTTCAATGATATATGGCGCGGGAGGTTTAATGGCGGGTATGTCAGCGATAAAACATTTTTTAGAAAATTTGACTATCCAGGTGCGAAACATGAAAGCTATCTTCTTTCTGAAGGAATTTTAGAGGGCTTCCTCAATCAAAGAGATTATGCCGCAGCCAAAGTATATCACTTTCAAGGTTTAAAAGATGCTGACCGTCAAAGCCATTTGTCGAATGTATTGCCTGTTCTGGAGTACAGTGCTTATTCTTGTGTTGACCCATTAGGAGGTCGATTTAAATTTGATGGAAACTTCTTAAATATATATAGAACACAAGGCATAAATATGCAGCGTGGAGTTGGAGAGGTTTCTTGGCAAAGGCCTATGGTCATTAATCATGGGCAAGTATTGACGCTTCATGGTGCTTTGCGTGGAGATTTATACGATGTTCAAGGGGATAATTATGTTGTTTTCAGAGGAAATAAGATCTCGTTGGACAAAAAGGGAGGCGCAAGATTTTTCCCTCAAGCTGGATTGAATTGGCGGTGGCCTTTTATTGCATCTTTTCAGGGGCAAAGTCTCGTTATTCAGCCAGTTGCTCAGCTTATTGTGGCGCCTGATAAGCCTTATGGACTTAAGTCACGCCGAGTTCCAAATGAAGATAGTACTGACTTTGAGTTTAATGATGCGAACTTGTTTAGCTATGATCGAATCTCAGGATACGATCTAATCGATTCTGGTAGTCGTTTTGTTTATGGGGGTGAAATTTTGACGACTGGGTCTTGTATAGGAGACTTCGATATCTTTTTGGGGCAATCATATTCTCTCTCTGACTCAAACGATTTTGCAGGAGATTTAACAGAAATAAATAGATTAATTGGGAAAAAGCCAAACGTTGAAGATGAAGCAGGTTTTGGCCGTCGTGCTTCAGATATTGTTGGACGCATTGAGGCTCGGCCAACAGCTTGGCTTAATCTTAACTATCGGTTCCGGTTAGATCAAAAAACGCTTAGTCATCGAATAGCTGAAGTTGGTGGATCCATTGGTCCAAGTATCGCAAGGATTTCAGGAGACTATGTATTCATCAGCAAGAGAGCGGGTACATCCAACGGGCAAAACTTTAATCAAACAACATTCACAATTTCTTCTGCCTTTACTAGGCACTGGGCAGCATCGTTCAAAAACCGTCAAAACTTACAAAGCAAGAACAGTAATGGTGGCCCTCTTGAACGGGCATTTACGTTGGACTATAGAGATGATTGTTTTGGTCTTGACTTTACAGTTAAACGTGAATTTTACAAAGATAGAGATGTTCGAAATGGAACGACATTTTTACTCACACTATGGTTCAAGAACATTGGCTCTTTTAACGCTCCATTTAATTTACAAAATGGGCTGTTTGGAGAGAATGCTTTTCAGGTTAACTAAAGCTCACCCGAAGAGTAACGTTTGCTACAGACCCTTTGATGCAATGGCTTTTGCTCTAGTGCTTTTTGCTTTGGGATGCCTGCGATTTGTGAATGGATATAGGAGAGCTCTTTTCGACATTTTTTTAACCTATTTAGTTCGCGAGCGTCATCCTTGTCCTGGACTTCAATAGCATTGACTTTTATTTCTAGAAGATCTAGAAGAATTTCAATAGATTGGCGTGATAATGTCATCGTTTATCTCCCTGCTCATTTAATTGCTCATATCATACAACCAAAGATGTTAAAAAAAGATAAATAAAAATGCCTCTCTTATCATTTAATGAGTTTTCAAAGACTTTAAATAACCAGAAAGGCCGAATTCTTGGGTGTGATGTTGGCGAAAAGACTATAGGGGTGGCGCTTTCAGATATTGACAGAAAAATTGCGACGCCATATGAGGTCATTCGCAGGACGCAATGGGGCAAAGATTCAGGGATATTGCTGAGAGTTGTCAATGACTTTGAAATTGTTGGAGTTATTGTAGGGTTCCCGTTGAATATGAATGGGACAGAAGGTCCGAGGTGTCAAGCTGTGCGCCAGTTCGTGGCAAATTGGTTAAAACTAAATGATATGCCTTTTTGCTTATGGGATGAAAGACTATCAACAGTTGCAGCAACAAGAACACTTATTGAAGCAGATTTATCTCGGGAAAAGAGAAGTAAAATAATTGACAAAGTTGCAGCTGCATATATTCTTCAAGGCTGTTTGGATGCACTAGCCCAGTAAGTGAACTTTAGTGAAAGCTTTTATTAATCGTTAAAGTTTGATATGACATAATCTAAAAGGTCATATTTATGAAGCTAATATTCGTTTTCCTTATTTTTATCTTTAGTTCTTGTCAGGCATGTGCGGTTGCAAGTGGCCTGCCGGGAGAAAATATGAGCTTATGGTGGGCTCTTCCATTTGTGGGTATTCTGGGATCAATTGCGATTTTCCCACTTACAGCGCTCCACTTTTGGGAGTATCACTATGGTAAAGTTGCTCTAGCTTGGGCGCTCATTGCGATTCTAGGCCTATTGGCCTACTTTGGCATTTCAACGGGTGGACAGTCCATTGCCGCAACCTTTTTTCATCATTACCTTCCATTTATTATTATCTTGGGGGTGCTTTATGTTGTTGCGGGCGGCATACACATTGAAATTCAAGCTCCTGCTTCCCCCCTTATAAATACGGCAATACTTGTTGTAGGAACTTTTTTTGCTGGGTGGATAGGAACAACAGGTGCTTCTATGCTTTTGATTCGTCCCCTCATTCAAGTTAACCGAAAACGTAAATCTCGTATCCACCAAATGATATTTTTTATCTTTCTCGTTTCCAATATGGGGGGGGCGCTAACTCCCCTTGGAGATCCGCCTCTATTCCTTGGTTTTTTGAATGGTGTATCTTTTTTTTGGACGGTTCAGTCTTTAGCGTCTGAATTAATCATTGTCTCCATGCCACTTCTTATTTTGTTTTACATTATTGATAGCTACTTAGCACACAAAGAAATGTTGTCCTTTCGTCATGAAATGCCGGTTGTTAGAATGAGTGGTGCTTCGAATGGTTTGTTTTTCCTAGGCATAATTGGGTTGGTTTTACTAAGTGGGATATGGCAACCAAATATAGCTTTTAACTTCTTAGGTACTGTATTTGAGTTGCAAAACCTCGTTCGAGATTTTGGATTAGTTTTGATTGGCCTCATCTCATGGTTAACTACACCGTCTGAAACATATAAAAAGAATTATTTTTCTTGGGAGCCGTTTAAGGAAATAGTAAAAATTTTCTTTGGAATATTCATGACGGTTATACCAGTGATTGCTATATTAAATGCAGGATCAGATGGAGCTTTATCGCCAGTAATATCTTTAGTGACAAAGGACGGAGAGCCCAATAATGCAATGTATTTTTGGCTTACGGGTCTTCTCTCTGCTTTTCTAGATAATGCCCCGACATATCTCGTATTTTTTCATGTAGCTGGAGGAGATGCTTCAGCATTGATGACGACACTTCGACACACTTTAGAGGCGATATCTCTTGGCTCTGTATTCTTTGGGGCAATGACGTATATTGGTAATGCACCAAACTTTATGGTCAAATCTATCGCAGAAAGCCAAAAAATTAAAATGCCAACATTTCTTGGATATATGATGTGGTCTATTGCAATTCTTATTCCCATGTTTTTATTTTTAGCTTGGATATGGTTTTAGGCTGTTGGAATGCGTTTATGGGGTGTTATAAATAAATATTCTAAAAAATGGTACTGAGCGCTTGACTATGTTAAAATTGGAGATTAAGGTTCGCCCGTCATTAGAATGCTGGTGGTAGATAAACAGTCTAGACGCAGCTTTGAAAATTGGCTAAAAGATTATGATAAATTCAAAGCGGTAAGAGATGTCTTAACCACTTTAGTGAAGTTGCAAATTGTGAACATTGAAAGGAAACGGTATTAATGCCGACAATTAATCAGTTAATTCGTAAGCCTAGGCAGGATAAAGAAGTAAGAAATACTGTCCCTGCTTTGCAAGGCAACCCGCAAAAAAGAGGGGTTTGTACGAGGGTGATGACAACAACACCTAAAAAACCAAACTCAGCTTTACGTAAGGTTGCACGTATTCGTTTAACGAATGGATATGAAGTTACGGGTTATATTCCTGGTGAAGGGCACAACTTGCAAGAGCACTCAGTCGTCTTGATTCGAGGTGGTCGTGTTCGTGACTTGCCGGGTGTTCGCTATCATATAATTCGTGGAACTTTGGACACACAAGGTGTACAAAACAGACGACAAGGCCGATCTAAGTACGGCGCGAAGCGTCCAAAGTAGGAGTGAGAAAAAATGTCAAGAAGGCACGCAGCTGAGAAAAGACCCGTTTTACCTGATGCCAAATATGGTGATACTGTTTTGTCCAAATTTATGAGCTGTTTAATGCTCCAAGGCAAAAGGTCAGTGGCTGAAGGAATCGTGTACGGCGCCTTAGAAGAAGTTAAATCAAAGTCTCCTCAAGATTCGCTGGAGGTTTTCCATGAGGCGCTAACAAATGTGAAGCCATCTGTTGAGGTCCGCTCACGTCGTGTGGGTGGTGCAACTTATCAGGTTCCTGTTGAAGTTCGATCTGAAAGAGCTCAAGCGCTGGCAATTCGGTGGATTATTAACAGCGCACGGTCAAGGTCTGAGACAACAATGAAGTCTCGTTTGGCTGCCGAAATTATGGATGCATCTAATAACCGGGGTGCTGCTGTAAAAAAGCGTGAAGATACACATAAAATGGCTGAGGCAAACAAGGCCTTTGCACACTTTAGATGGTAGAAAGAGAACTAAGGAATGTCTAATAAAACCCCTCTTAAAAACTATCGCAACATCGGAATCATGGCCCACATTGATGCGGGCAAGACAACAACCACTGAGCGTGTTCTATATTATACTGGTAAGTCACACAAGATAGGCGAGGTCCATGAAGGTGCGGCGACCATGGACTGGATGGAGCAAGAGCAAGAGCGTGGTATCACAATTACGTCTGCGGCTACAACCTGCTTCTGGCATGATCATCGTATTAATATTATTGACACTCCTGGTCACGTTGACTTTACGATTGAAGTTGAGCGTTCACTGCGTGTTTTGGATGGAGCTGTTGCGGTATTTGACAGTGTGGCAGGCGTTGAACCCCAGTCTGAAACAGTTTGGCGGCAGGCGGATAAATATAATGTTCCTCGAATTTGTTTTGTGAATAAAATGGACCGTGTCGGAGCAAATTTTTATCGTACCGTTGATATGATTATTGACCGTTTAGGGGCTACTCCTCTTGTAATGCATTTGCCTATTGGTTCTGAAGCTGAGTTTGTTGGCGTAGTGGACCTCATTCAAATGAAGGCTGTTCGTTGGAAAGATGAAAGCATGGGGGCTGAATTTGTTATTGAGGATATCCCTGCGGATCTCAAAGACAAAGCGGAAGAGTATCATGCTAAATTAGTCGAGCTTGCGGTGGAGCAAGATGATGCCGCTCTTGAGGCTTATTTAGGTGGAGAAGAACCTAGTATTGAAGTTCTTAAAAATTGTATCCGAAAGGGGACCATATCTGGAGCGTTCGTTCCTGTTTTAAGTGGATCTGCATTTAAAAACAAAGGCGTGCAGCCTCTTCTAGATGCTGTTGTTGATTTTCTTCCTTCTCCTCTTGATGTAGGGGCTGTAAAGGGTGAGTCCGTTGACGGAGAGAAAGAGCTGACACGTGATCCATCAGATAGTGAACCATTTAGTGGGCTTGCATTTAAAATTATGACAGACCCCTTTGTTGGTTCTCTAACGTTCGTTCGGATCTACTCCGGAGTTTTAAACTCAGGTTCATACATATTAAACTCAGTAAAAGGTGATAAGGAACGTGTGGGTCGTATGTTGCTTATGCATGCAAACTCTCGCGAAGACATTAAGCAGGCGTCTGCCGGCGATATCGTTGCAATTTGCGGTTTAAAGGAAACAACCACCGGTGAAACGTTATGTGACTCTACAAAACCAATTGTTCTCGAGCGTATGGTATTCCCTGACCCTGTGATTGAAGTCGCTGTTGAGCCTAAGACAAAAGCTGACCAAGAAAAAATGGGTCTCGCTCTGGCTCGTCTTGCAGCTGAGGATCCCTCGTTCCGTGTGACGTCAGACTATGAATCAGGACAAACAATCATTAAAGGTATGGGTGAGCTTCACCTTGACATCATTGTTGATCGTATGCGTCGTGAATTTAAAGTTGATGCAAACGTCGGTGCTCCACAAGTTGCCTATCGCGAAACAATTACAAAGCTCGCTGAAGTTGATTATACGCACAAAAAACAGTCAGGTGGTGCCGGACAATTCGCGCGTATCAAGCTACGGTTTGAGCCGCTTCAGCCAGGCGAAGGTTATAACTTTGAAAGCACAATTGTTGGTGGAGCTGTTCCAAAAGAATATATCCCAGGTGTTGAAAAGGGCCTATTGCAAGCTCAAGATACGGGTGTAATTGCTGGTTTCCCCATGATTGATTATAAGGTTACTCTTTTTGATGGTGCCTATCACGATGTTGACTCAAGCGTCTTGGCATTCGAAATTGCAGCGAGAGCTGCCTTTAGAGAAGGTATTCCAAAAGCTGATCCAAAGCTGCTTGAACCAATTATGAAGGTTGAAGTTGTTACACCGGAAGAATATATGGGTGATATTATTGGAGACCTGAATAGCCGCAGAGGGCAGGTGTCAGGAATGGATCAGCGTGGAAATGCACGCGTCGTCGATGCTTTTGTGCCTTTGGCGTCTATGTTTGGTTATGTGAATAACCTACGGTCAATGAGCCAAGGGCGTGCCCAGTTTACCATGCAATTTGATCATTATGAACAAGTCCCACAGCACGTTGCTGATGAAGTTAAATCTAAATACGCATAGAATGGAGAGAGAGAATGTCGAAAGAAAAATTTGAAAGAACGAAGCCGCACTGTAATATAGGCACGA
>CAYYRQ010000035.1:0-14736 GCA_964474215.1 uncultured Alphaproteobacteria bacterium | reverse complement strand
AGATTCACCAACAGACTTAGAACGAATATTCAAAAACAAATATTCAATGTCAAAATTTGGAAATTCATCAACTTTAATTACTCTCGTGTTTATACACTTATTAAATAAATATTAACTATATGTGTGTATATTTAAACTTATCCATTCCTTAATAATATCTAAAGGAGATAGAAATGAAAACCCCATTAATTCTCGCATCATTCCTTATAACTGGAGTTATCTTTACAACTGTAGCTTCTGCTCATTCTAGGGAAGAGCAACGAGAAGAAAAATTAAGCGCTGAGATGAATGAAGCCACATCACACTGTTCTTCTCCGACCTGCACTGGTGGACGATAGAAGATCTAACTAGCCTGTCTTAAAGACTGCATCAGTGAGCCGACTGATTACAGGGGCGGTAAAATGGTTTCGAAGAAGCGGTCTTGTCCTTCTGATAAATTCACGAAGTTGTTTATTTTTATCGGATTTTGAGGGAGTAAACTTATTGCGGCGGGCGAAGCTTGAAATGACTTGATTGTCGCGATCTTCTGAAAACATATCAAAAAAAGCAAAATAACGAAGCGCAACAAAGGGCATAAAAAACCAAAGAGTTTTGGTTGACTCCTCACTCATCGCAAAATAATAGTCTGCGAGGAAAATAGCTGTATTTACAAGAGAAAACAGATTGTTTTTGCCTCTTAGAAAAAATCTGAGATAAGGATTATCAGTATCACAACATGTTGGCTTAAATTTTCTTTCGAGCCAATATACAAAGTTCTTTGCCTCAATTAACAATAAAACACTTAATAATGCTCCACCAATATAACCTGTGATGGGAGATGATGACAGCGATTCAATTGTCTCAGATACCATCATAAAGTTTGGATATAAATTTAAAGCCATAACAAAGATTGCTATACCATTAAATAATTTTGGTTTAAAAGGTTGTTCCTCAATCCCTAATCTGGAAGCAATTTTATTGTGGAGCTGTAACTCTTCATCATCATCGATAGCTAATGTCCGGCAAAGCAAGCAGGATATGGCAGAAAGATAACTTTCAGAAGTATATTCACTCGGTTTATCGCCGGCGCCAAAAAAATTTGTCCGTTCAGCAATAGCCTTCCAGATGGATTGCGTTAATATATAATTATCTTTGCTATCTTCAGAGAGCGCTCGATCTACTAAATCCAAGCTATGAAGTAAAGCTGTGCGTTGCTGGGTTTCTTCATAAGTCTTTGAGAGGGCTTGCTCTTTCAAAAGCCTATAAGCCATGTCATAGTAAGCTTCTGCGTAGCTTAAAAGAATGGGGGCAGATAATGGAATTGCAAAACTCCAAAAATCTGATTCAATGTCAAGCCAAAGCCCAACGATTTGTCCCGCGTAACCAACTGCACAAGCAGGAAGAAGTGCATTTTTAGTGAATTTCATTAAAGTTGAATCTGGGATAGTAAATACGCCTGAGTTATTGTCATCCATGTCCCTCAACTCTTCGCTTGATCGGGCGGATATAAACTTAGATCGGGGTTTTGAGATAAGTTTATTTGTTATATCATAAAACTGTAAAAATGCGACATCAGCCATAAGAATGGCTGAAGCCATCATGACGCCAATTGACACATCTCCGTAGGGCTCATAATTGAATATCTCACCCAATAACCCATTTGTAAAGCCAGGGGCTGCGAGGCATAGAGACGCCATTCCACCAGCGCCACCCATTATTTTCAAGAATTGTAAAAATGCAGGATGGCAACATTGAAGGATCATTCGGGGAACTTTCTGATCATCAAAGAGCACATTATCAATTTTATGAAGAGTAATTATGGGAAGGTTCTTTACATCGCTTTCATCATCAAAAGATACTCTTGGGATAAATGTGAGTTGTTTTTGTTCATAAACTTCGGCTGCTGAGGTATGTGAATTTATACGCCCTTCGACCCGCTTTCTTATAGTTTTCTGAGCTTCAAGAGGTTTAAATTCTACTTTTTTTTCTGCAGGCCTTTCATTTTGTTGTTGCTCAGGCTTATCTGATTCAAGAAGTGGCTCAGTTTCAGTATGACTTTTTGTAGGTGCGTTAGAGTTGTTGAGTGAAATATCTTCGGTTTCCATTGCGTGAACAGAGATTGCGCCAAAGCATAATCCTAGTCCTATGATTGTAAAAAAAACCGCACAAAACCAGATCCCCTTTAAAGACATTATGGCCCCCTCGTTCAGATAATTCATTATTTTTTAATAAATTAAAGGTAAAGTATATCTGAAATACAAATGTGTAAAGGAGGCAAATTCATGAATATCAACAAAGCATACCTTGTCGGTGCAATCATTGTAGGCATTTTCGCAATGGAAAATGGAAGCTACGGAAAAGTAAATGAAAAAAAGGTAGAAGCTAAAAAAGTCTCAAAACATTGTGGGCCATTTGACCCGCGCTGTCATCACGATAAAAAAAATAAGAGTTAACCCTCGAATCGGTTGTAGACTTCATTAATTTCAGTGATCAAGCCATCCTCATTAAAGCGTAGGATGGCGATCGTTGTAAACTTGCCTTTGTAGGTTGAGTTAAGGACATAGCGAACTACGCTTGCGGAATCCTGAGGGGAGGGGATTGTGTCCAGTAAATCGATCGTGAATGCACCCGCCATATTAATGACGTCTTTAAGTTGGAATTGAAGTTGAACAATATCAGTCGTTGCTGTTTTTCCATTCATAATCTTTTGGCATTTTGAAGTGACAACTTGGGGTAAGCGTTTAGCGAGGGCATTTGCGTCCATTCGCCCAGCGATGTTCAGAGTATCGATATATTTTTCAGAGGCTTCTTTCAGATGGTCAAAGGATAAGGCTTGGACGTTAGCCAACACCATAAATTGTAAGGTCATGAGTAAAAATAGTTTTTTCATTTATGTCTCCTATACTTTCATTCTACAACAAGTACACCAGCACCATCAATGTGGTTATACTTCAAGGCACTTAAAGCCTCATTCGCATCCCTTAAGGGAAAGGACCGAACCTTTGTTTGTATGTCATGTTTCACAGCCTGATCTAAAAACTCCAAGCCATCCTGCTTGGTGTTATTCGTTACGCTTTTGATCATCTTTTCGCCATAAAGTATATCGTATGAAAAGCTTGGAATTGGGCTCATATGGATACCCGCCAGAATAAGTCTTCCATCTCGATCTAAGGCACTTAAAGCAGCCGGTACAATTTCACCAGCCGGGGCAAAAACGACGGAGGCGTCAAGCAGAGTAGGGGGCTGATCAATGGTTCCCCCAATCCAAACAGCACCCAGTTCATTTGCAAGGGCTTGGTGAGAATGATCTCTTGTGCAGACATATACCTCTGCTCCCCAAGCTTTGAGGAGTTGAATAGCAATGTGAGCGGCTGCGCCAAATCCATAGATACCGATACGTTTTCCGGACCAATTTTCAAATTGCATAAGTTTCAAGGAACGATAGCCGATAATTCCAGCGCAGAGCAGGGGAGCGGCTTGCTTGTCCGTAAATCCATCAGGGATCGGATAGATAAACTGTTCTGGCGCAACAACATATTCTGCGTATCCCCCAGGGACGGTCCAGCCTGTGAATGAGGCTTGCTCACAAAGGTTTTCACGCTTTGATGAACAAAACGTACATTTTCCGCAAGTGGCTTGGAGCCAGGCAACGCCAACACGATCGCCAACTTTTACGGATGTTACGTTTGGTCCACATTCAGTTACGGTTCCAACAACCTGATGGCCAGGAATTATTGGAAGGGCGGGAAGGGGGATTTCCCCCTCGACGATATGAAGGTCAGTCCGGCAAATACCACAGACCTTCGTTTGGATAAGGACATTATTTGGGCTTGGGGATGGCTGATCGACTTCTTCATAAGAGAGAGGAAGGTCACGTACATCTGACGCTCGGTGAAGGACTTGCGCATACATTTAGTTTATAACTTCCCTAGACGAGGTGCCCATCATCAATGTTCATGAATATTAGCTATGACAGTTTAACGCTCTGTGATGCCTCTATCGGCAAGGTCAGATGGCTTGCATCGGAACTATGATGCCTTCTATGGTGATGCCCGCCAGAACATGCAACGAGAGCAAGTAAGGATAGTGGTATGAGTAAGTTGATTAGGGTTTTCATTTTTTCCTCCTGTTTTTGGCAGGTTATGACATCGATTTTCTGATGTCAAACAAGATTGCACCCTTATTGTTCATATAGGGAAATAGCACTATTTTCTCCTATATTTTATATTTTTTACTCCGAAGTATAACAAAAAGACGGCTAAACCGAGAGTGAGAGGGCAGTGGAAGTAGAGTTGCGTATCCGGGGGCTCAACATAAAGTAAGTCCTGAAGCATTAGACCTCCAACCAAAAAAAAGAACGCAACCCCCGTCAAAAGAACTACAAGTGCAAAAGCGCGGGACCGCAATATTGAATTCACGCACTTGTCTATAATAAAACAGAATATTTTGTAGCTAAGGTAGCCCATAAGAGCTATATAGGCGACGCCAAGAAAAAGTATGAGTAATTTGTCGGCCATCTACGGGAGGTTCTTCTCATTCATAATGCTATAATCGGAAGTAAATTGACACACCTCGAGCTCAGATGCTAGGCCATCATAACACTAAATTAAAAGGACAATATCATGACAGAGGCAAACCAGGCTATATCCATCAAAAAATATACATACTACTTTGGTTTAACTTATTTTGGACTCGCTTTTTGTGTCGGGTTCATTTCTGATTTTCTCTCACTGAAAGTAGATTACCTTGTGGCACCGACACTTATAGCTGCAGCAATGGTTCCTATAGATAGATTCATAAAGGATTTTCAAAGACTGCCAACAAAAGCTGAGAGTCGCAGTCTGATTTGGGGCTGTATTGGGATGTCATGCCTTGTTTCTCTCGTTCAGATAGCTATGTTATTGTTGATCATTTTTTTTGAAGGAAGTTTCCAAGAAACTTGGTATGCTATTCAAGACTTCTTTCAGAAAATAACAGCTGAAACATTCCCAATTGTTGCACTTATCTTGTTTTCCGCAATCGTCATTATGATTGGTGTTAGTTATGGAGTATTTTCATTTGTTTTCAAAGTCATGGGCAAAACCATGCTGAAACAAGTTGAAAAGAAGAGAGCACTCCAAAAGATTTGAAAAGTTATTATGCTTATCACTTTGACCAGAGCCTTAAGGGCTAATGATGTCCATCCTCTTTTGTATATGCAGGCGTAAGCATGTATAAATATCTGACTTTTCTAATAGTTCTGTGTCTTCCTTTTACTCTTTGCGCAGTGCCACCAAATGTAGAGATTCATGCTTGCAGGGGGTGGGGACCAGAATTCGAAAGGACTGGATATACCCCATCTGCGAAATTCGAGCTTCCACGTGTTCAAAACACAGAGGTACAAGAAAAACTCAATAAAACGATTGAACAACTATGTGAGGAAGTGAATGTTTCTTTTGAGGTGCCTCAGGAAGAAGATGATACAAGATACAAAGAACACTTTGAAAAACTTCATCTTGAAATAAGAAATCTATATATAGATCCGAACGAGTTCAAATGGGTCCAAGAAACCAACGTTAGCACGAGAATATTAACAGATCATCCACATCTCGTATGCCTTAATATAGAGGCTAGTCATATACAAGACTTTTGGCCCAGACCTTATTATTC
The DNA here is from genome assembly GCA_964474215.1 of uncultured Alphaproteobacteria bacterium. Taxonomy (GTDB): domain Bacteria; phylum Pseudomonadota; class Alphaproteobacteria; order UBA9655; family UBA9655; genus UBA9655. Next base: position 9,108 of record CAYYRQ010000035.1, on the reverse strand, counting down.
TCAAGCAAATGTTTCCTTTGACCCTACAAGTGGTAAGCTGATCGATGTTATGTCTCTATTTAAACCAGTTGCCCAAGAGCGTATTTATGCGAAAGTTCAGGCAGAAATCTATAAGGAGTGCGACGAGACATGTGACAAGTGTCTTCAAAGAGTGCCTACAAAGGAAGAGCTTAAAACGGAATTAAAAGATGGGTTTGTGATAGAAGGTCGAAAAGTTTTATTTATTCTTGATAATGATCGAATTACCAAGTTTGTTCGAGGAGAAACTGTGGTTGAAGAGCCTTTCACTCGTGAGAATTTGGTTAAAGAGTATCAACATCTATTCATAAATTAACAGATTTTGTATTGCAGTATCATTGGGTAGATTCAAGAGTGGATTGGAGCATATTGTCTTTAAGGCAGATTCTACAGCTTTGCAGAGTGACATCAATAAGTCGCATAATTAACATTATGGAAAATATCGAGGTGTATCATCAATGGTCAACTTTAGATTATAGTAGCCCGATCTATGACTATTTAACTTTTTTAGCAACAAATTGATATCTCTTAGCGCTGCTTCTGCTAAAAAAGAAAAGACTTATACCTGCCCTGATCCAGATGATATTTTGCTAACTGAGGATGTCGTATCACATCATGACCAAAATTTCGAACCAGTGGTTTGAACACTCAATTCGTGTATGCAGGAATTGCTGGTAGTAAGTTTGTTTGTTCATGTTCGTTAAGCAGTCGATCAACATACGATAATCACAAATCTAAACCTAAGATTACTGTTTCATGGGATGCAGATATCCCCAACTACAGAGATTACAAATGTAAATTCATACCAGGAGCCGATGAATCATGTGTTAGCTCGGACGTGTTAGATTGTAAGCTTAGATGCACTAAAAAGCATTGAGACTGGCAGGATTATAAAGATCTGTAAGCCTAGTGTTTAACCATATCAAATTAACGTGCCCATTCGGGGTGAGGAAGCACAACGGCATCAATCCAATAATTCATGGCGAGATTTATATGTTTCTCGAGAACTGAGCTATCAAAAGATTTTCGTATATACCCAGAAGCATAGTTCTTGTAAGAGTCCATAACATCTTTGATATTGATGCTCGACGTTAATACCAAAACGGGTATATGCCTCAAATCTTTATCGTGCTTGATATACTTTAGTATAGATGTCCCTCCCATCTTTGGAATGTTCAGATCAAACAAAATTATATCTGGAATGGGAATAACGTTAATTGAGCTTCGCCTTTTAAGGATATTCACCAGTTCTTGACCGTCATGTATACAATAAAGATTAATCCGATCGGAAAACGAATCTAAACTTTTAACTACAAGGAACTGATCCTGAGAATTATGATCAACTAGAAGAACATTCACTTTGTCTACTTTAGGATACGTTGTAATATCCATTTGCATCATCTGATTTTCAGGGTCAATATCTCCACTATATCCTTCAAAAAAAGCATTTGGGCTAATTGAGAACAACTTACAAAACTTATAAAGCATACCAGACGGTATCTTCGTTTGACCTGCTTCATATTTATGAATTTGCTGATGTGAAATGCCAAGACGCTCCGAACAGTCTTTTAAAGTTAGCCCTACTTTCTCACGAAAACAGCGCAACTTTAACCCAACATATTGATCTATTGATGCAAAGCCTTCACGGAAATCTTGAGTATGTTTTTCAGATGTAGGTTTGAAATTTTCATTTGTGTCATCTATAATTTCATTTTCAACTTTTGTTTGTTGAAATTTACTCATACAGACTCCTATTGTAGGTTGATTTTAATGTGTAATTAGTTCTATATCTTATTGTCATTTTATTGCATTTCTTAGTTTTATAAATATATTCCCGCCTGGACAATTTGATAAACTTATATCCAGATTATATCAATACCCTGGTTAGTTATATCATAATGGGAGGAAGAAAATTGAATGTCAGTAATCTTTAATCTTCCCCCTCTACCAACTTGCACATTAACCAATATAATATTTAAAGGAAGTTGATAATAAAGAATTTTTTCAACCATGAAAACCTGTATTGATATAAAAAAAGGGATTGCCAGTCAGATGCTATTTCTGTACAGTAATAAAAAAATTACAAATGGTGACTAATGCATATTCAAAAATTTATATCCCCAACTTATATAAACTCCCATATTTATGATAAAGTTGGTATTCGTGAAATTTGGTCGGCTCGAGCAAGCTCTAAATGTATCGCAACTCTTTTTACTTCTAAGGTACAGGCTGGATTCCCTTCCCCCTCAGATGAGTATAGTGAAGGCTCATTCGATCTTAAGGAATACCTTTTACCTCATAAGGAAACGACATTTTATGTTCGCGTTACAGGAGAGTCTATGCTTAATATTGGGATTTATCCTAATGATATGCTTGTTGTTGATCGTTCAATTACGCCGGCCTATGGTCATGTTATTATAGCGCTTATTAATGGTGAAATGACGGTTAAGCGCTTAGAAAAAATTCAAAACAAACTTTTTTTATGTTCTGAAAATGATAATTTCCCTGATATTCATGTGACAGAAGATGATGATTTTGCTGTGTGGGGAGTTGTCACAAACGTCATTCACTCACTTGTTCCATCTAACAATAAAATGATTACCTGATTCTTTTAGCTCTCATTAACTAGAAATATGCCATTAATATTCTACTAACCACTTTGTAGTATTATTCTATATATAGGGAGGTTCGCGCATGAGCAAATCTGTTATAATTCTGTTATCTTTCATATTTTTCATTCCATTGCCTTCATATGGGAGCGATATACACCTTCAGGATTCTAATGAGATAGTCACAGATCCTCCAAATACTTTTCGTCTACATAGAAAAAGAAGCTTTGCGTTTTCGTCAAGGCGACACTATGAACGAGAACTTGGAATCAACTTAGAGAAATATTTTATTTCTTATATTCGTTTAAGGTTAATCCGATCCCTGCAATAGCTTTTCAACTTCTATAAGGCTTATTCGATCATTGACTATGCCTATTGCCACCTCTCCCCTTTTTAATTTCATTGCGGCCTCTCCGAAAACTTCATTTCTCCAACCTTCTAGAGCTGGGACTTGGGGGTCCTGGGATCTTGCGATTTCTTCTAAGTCGTCACTTGTTGCGATCATTTTTGCCGCGACGTGATACTTGTCTGCTTTTATTTTTAATAGAAGTTTTAGCATCTCAATTAGCGCGTTCACGCCTGGTACTTCTTCTTTGATACGCCTAGTTTGAGGGCAATCCTCGATGGGAAGTTCTTTTCCGACCTTTATTTTTTCAAGTATTGACGATGCCTCATTCTGGACGAAGTTGGACGTAAGGCCTCGCATCCTATTTAATTCATCTGAATTTGTAGGGGCAGCTGCTGATAACTCAACTAAAACATCATCCCTAAGTACGCGACCTCGGGGAACATTCATTTGTTGAGCTTTCATTTCTCTCCAAGCGGCCAGCTCTCTAAGTATAGCGAGCATTCGTGGTTTCGGTGAACGCACCCGCACTTTTTGCCAAACAGAGTAAGGGTCTATGGAATATGTATTAGGATCGTTGAGAACTTTGAGTTCATCTTCCAACCAATGGTATCGATCCTCAGTTGTAATCTTTTCATGTAATTTCTGATAAATCGTTCTTAGATGCGTCACATCTGATATTGCATACTCTTGTTGTTTTTGGCTGAGCGGACGTTGCGCCCAGTTTGTATACCTTGAAGATTTATCGATTTTGGCTTTTGTATACTTTTGCACAAGAGCCTCATATCCTATAGATGCACCAAATCCACAAACCATAGCTGCAATTTGTGTATCGAAAAGATTATTTGGGAGCTCCCCAGTCAAATGGTAAAATATTTCAATGTCCTGCCTGGCAGAATGGAAAACCTTTGTCACATTTTCATTTCTTAAAAGCTCAAACAAGGGATATAATTCTAGGCCTGAGCTCAAAGGGTCAATTAATACAGCTTCATTTTCGGTTGCCACTTGAATGAGGCATAATTCAGGCCAATAAGTGGTCTCTCGAATAAACTCAGTATCAATGGTGATAAAGGTGTTTGATTGAGCCTGTTTACAGAATAATTCGAGTGCTGACGTTTCGTTTATTGTTTTCATGCTCATTCGTTATCATTGAAACCAAGTCTTGACAAGAGCCTCAGAACGCCTATCACTATCAAAATAAAATAATTTATATGAGAATGAGAAAGTCCATGTTAAATCCCTATCGAAGTCATACCTGTGGTGAACTCCGTCAAAAAGATGTAAATGAAACAGTTCGGTTGTCTGGATGGATTCACCGCAAACGGGATCATGGTCAATTGTTGTTTATTGATTTGAGGGATCACTATGGGATTACCCAATGTGTGATTGATTCTGAAAGTTCCTATTTTAAGGAAGCTGAAAATATTCGCCTTGAAAGTGTCATTACTGTTGTAGGCAAAGTTGTTCAACGGTCTTCTGAAACCGTCAATGAACATATGGATACTGGGCAAGTGGAAGTTGTTATCGATGAAATGATCATTCAATCTCGGGCCGATCAGCTCCCTCTTCAAGTTAACAGTAATGCTGAGTTTCCTGAGGAAACGCGACTAAAATACCGCTTCTTGGATCTACGGCGCGAAAAGATGCATGATAATATTATCTTACGAAGCAAGGTAATCGCTTCCCTTCGCCAAAGAATGATCGATCAAGGCTTTCTCGAGATTCAAACTCCAATCCTGACGGCGAGCTCTCCTGAAGGCGCTCGCGATTTCCTTGTTCCAAGCCGCCTTCATCCGGGAAAGTTTTATGCCCTGCCCCAAGCTCCACAACAGTTTAAACAGTTTTTGATGGTGTCTGGCTTTGATAAGTATTTCCAGATCGCTCCATGCTTTAGAGATGAAGATGCGCGTGCGGATCGTTCCCCAGGTGAATTCTATCAGCTTGATTTTGAAATGTCCTTTGTAACCCAAGAAGATGTTTTTGCAGCTATAGAGCCAGTCTTACACGATTTATTCGTCGAGTTCGCAAATGGAAGGTCAGTTAATGCCCTTCCCTTCCCGCGTATTCCGTATGAAGAAGCCATGCTCAAGTATGGTACCGATAAGCCGGATCTCAGAAATCCGCTCATCATAAGTGATGTTACGGATGTATTTACGGGCTCTCAGTTTGGCCTGTTTGCAAGCTCGATTGAAAAAGGATCTATCGTTCGTGCAATACCTGCTTTTGGTACAGCTGAAAATCCCCGAAGTTTCTTTGACAAGATGAATGACTGGGCGCGCGATGAAGGCGCTGGTGGTTTAGGCTACATAATCTTTGCTCATGACGGTCCTAAAGGGCCAATAGCCAAGCATCTTGATGAAGACAGAATCAATACGCTTCGACAAAGAACAGGAGTTAAGGAAGGCGACGCCCTATTTTTTGCCTGTGGAAAAGCTAAAGATGCAGCTAAGATCGCTGGCCTTGCTCGAACCAAACTTGGCGAGGACCTTAACCTCATTGCGAAAGATGCTTTCCAGTTTTGCTTTATCGTCGACTACCCGATGTATGAGTACGATGAAGAAAAGAAAAGTGTTGTGTTTTCCCATAACCCATTCTGCATGCCCCAAGGCGGACTCGAAGCTCTTGAAACCCAGGATCCATTAGATGTTAAGGCCTATCAATATGATATCGTATGTAACGGTTATGAGCTTTGTAGTGGTGGTATTCGTAACCACTTGCCTGAGATTATGATCAAAGCATTTACGTTGGCAGACTACACCCAAGAAGAAGTTGAAACTCAGTTCTCCGGCATGCTTAACTCGTTCCGCTATGGAGCTCCTCCCCATGGTGGTGCGGCTCCCGGTATTGATCGAATTGTCATGCTTTTAGCTGATGAACCGAACCTGCGTGAAGTTGTAGCCTTCCCGATGAACCAAAAAGCAGAAGACCTCCTTGTTGGGGCCCCTGCCCTCGCGATGGAACAGCAGTTGAAGGACTTACACATCAACTTGGATCTCCCGAAAGAAAAGAAATAGATCTTATTCCTATATTGAACGCTGTTTTATTTCTATTTTTTGTCCTGGCAATATTTTAAACAAGAACTGTATCACCCTTTGGTGAACAACAATCTCCACTGTAGAAGTGTTCAGCTTGGTTCAATTTTCGAATGCATTCAAAGCGCCAAAATTACCCCGTATTGTGTTAACGATTTGTTAGTAAAATACAGATAACCTCAATCATGCAATATAATGCGTATAAATGAAAGGAACCATAAAATGCTCAAAAAAATGCTCTCGCAACACAAAATACTGACGATGACTTCCCTTGTATTATTAACTTGTATTTCTTTAGGAATAAATCAGTTAAGCGCGGTAAAAACGGACAAGTGTGAAGGTTGCCCTGTTCGTGATGGTGAGTCAACTTGTATTGATTCGACTGAAAAAGGTATACGCTGCGCTCGCTGCTGCAGGGATGCGTGTTTCAAGCAAGGGTATGACTCTAAGCTTCTTACTTGTGAAGGGGTATGCGACGACGAAGATGAAGATAAAGTTACTTGCAAATGCACAAGTCCAATACCCTAAATTGATATTTGGGAACGGTATTAAATGATGATGTCTTAGCTTTCCGATGGCCTTCCATTACATAAAGGAAGGCTTGAGGGATAATTCATTAGTCAAGTTTGATTGCCTACATGAGGAATCAAAAGTTAAAGCATTACCTACGAGCTGAGCTTGTGCCAAAAGCGTATCGGCAAGAAAAAAATCCACCTACTTTTCACGATGATAAAGCCTTCGCCTCTCATGATTAATATAACATGTAGTCCCCCTTTCTGATCGTATGGTTTGTTTTGATCTTTCTTCAAAACACATAAATATTATTCAGATTGAGATCCTTTGGCTCAAGTTAATTGGAGGCAAAAATATATTTTTGTGCGCTCGCCATCGATAATTCGGTAATATCATGCCAAATCTATACATAGATTAAACAGATAGTATTTTAAACAAAGTATCAGAAGCATAGATATAAAAGCATTGATTTTTTAATGCGAGTACAGCATTGCATTTAGATTCGCTTATAATTATATATAGATTACTGGATAAATTTTGTTTTTCATAAAGGTTGTATTATGACACATAGGTTGCTTCTTCAAAACACGCTTACTATTTCTTCTCTATTAGTTGCAGGGTTAATAGGTAAAGGCTATTGCGTTGGGGAGCCAGCCGATTTGGGCTCGGCTGTGCCAATAAAAAAACGTTATACTTCTGCCGATGCGGTTGAAACAGGTGCCCCTCATCTTGAGCTTAATGAGAGGATGGAAAGAAAACGCTCCGCTGAAAGCCAAGCATCTGAAGACTTGGAGGAATCGTCTGGGATAAAGAGGCGCAAGCTAAGGAACCCTTCTGGCTATTGGAAACAGCAGATTCCGACTTTGCAACAAGATATCAAACGCGTCTATGATGAAAAAGGCGCTTCAGTTATAGCGCCTGTGGTCATAGAAACCCTTGCTGAAAGGGGAATTCATAAACCCGAGGGTGCCTCCGACACCGCATATATGGCTAAGGTTCAGAGGATTCTTTGGGAAATTCGGGAAGAATCGGGCGATCAAAAGCTCGGTGTCTGGCAATCGCTTATGCCAGGTCTAAAAGATGCTTGTATAGATATCATGCGTCAAAGAGCCCCCTCAGCTCCCCAGCTCTCCACCACAGCGATTATTCGTATGTTAGAGGAAAAAGGATTTTGCATGCCTGAAGGTGCAAGTAATACCGCATTTAAGCGTAAAGTTCTTAGAACTGTTAAAACCCTCTTTGAAAAACGTGGACTAGAAGATCCTTATAGAATATACAGCCCTAATTTGAAAGCAGCGGTCAAACGAGTCTATGATGAACAAGGCGCTTTAATACAAGCACCAAGAGTCATCCAGATGCTTGCAGAAATGGGAATTGAAAAGCCGCAAGATGTACCTGACAGCGCTTATATGGCTAAGATTCAGAGGACACTATGGAAAATTCGGAAAGAATCGGGCGATCAAAAGACGCGCATCGTTTGGGAATCAATTATGCCAGGTCTAAAAGATGCTTGCACAGATATCATACGTCAAAGAGACCCCTCAGCTCCCCAGCTCTCTACCACAGCGATTATTCGTATGTTAGAGGAAAAAGGATTTAGCATGCCTGAGGGCGTAACTAATAGGGCAATTATCCAAAAAATTCGAAAAACTGTTTTAAAGATTAGGGAAGATATGTGACTAGATAACTCTCTTGCTATTTCCTCAGCACAGGTTGCTGCTGAACTTGACCGTACTTACTCAGTGACCACGCATATCATCCTTGCCAGAAAATGGTTCAGGATCAAATGAATTAATTAAGGGTACAAATATTGCAGGATGAAAAGAGTTCTCAGTCATTATACCAAGGAAAGCGCCGCAAAGGTTTGCATCATTTTGGTGACGATGTTCATGTTTCATAAAAAATTATAAAATAACTATTGACGGCCTTCCCTGCCCTGCGTATAAGTGACCACACGGATGCGATAAATCTTTCCGTGAGGGTCTTGTACCCTTGTTTGATAATCGCTATATATAATTAATGGGCTCAGTTAATAACTGAGTCAATTTGTTCTTTGACAAGTGAAGATGAGAAGGGATACGCGGGAAGCGACTTGCTAAAGCGAGTTAATACACGCGTATCTAATAAAACTAAATGCATATGCAAACAGTTTTAATACGACAAGCGTATAAAATTAACTCGTTAATTTTAAGAGTAAGACCATTTTAAAGCTTCGGCTTTAAATGTTTGGATTTAACTCGGTTAATGAAGAGCTTCGGCTCTGAATTGAACTTGAGAGTTTGATCCTGGCTCAGAACGAACGCTGGCGGCATGCTTAACACATGCAAGTTGAACGAAGAATATGGCTTCGGCTATATTACTGAGTAGCAGACGGGTGAGTAACGCGTGGGAATCTACCTTTTTGTGGGGGATAACTGGGGGAAACTTCAGCTAATACCGCATAAGCTCTACGGAGGAAAGGCTTCGGCCGCAGAAAGAGGAGCCCGCGTCAGATTAGGTAGTTGGTAGGGTAAAGGCCTACCAAGCCAATGATCTGTAGCTGGTTTGAGAGGATGATCAGCCACACTGGGACTGAGACACGGCCCAGACT
>CAYYRQ010000034.1:0-15577 GCA_964474215.1 uncultured Alphaproteobacteria bacterium | reverse complement strand
GAAATATATATTTTAGTAAATACATGCTCGTTATTTATTTAAGAGAGCTATATATTATGAGAGTATTTTATATCTTTTTTGCTGCCAGCTGTTTACTGTCCACAGAATTAAAAGCCGATCCCTTACGGGATTTAGTGGATTGTTATTACGATCATATCGAAGAAGAGTATAAGCGCCGAAGCACTTACGCAAAACAAAGACCTAACAAAGGAAATGAAAAATCTGCCAATGTCGCCAAGGAAAATCTTGCCAATGCACAAGCTGTGAGATCTATCGTAAATGACTATTTAAACAATAAAATAACAGCAGATGATCTATTAGGATTCATTATGTATTCAAGATTTAAATTTTTAAAAATGCGTCGTCAAAACTATATCTCTTCTAGGAATGAGCAAAAAATCACAGGCACATTAAAAAAAGCGTTCCTCGCAACACGATCAGAAACTGTAGAAATGTTCAGACAAAAAGCAGAAGAATACCCAGACAACCCCATGTTTGTTGGAAACTATAGTTCCGTCTTATGCCTGATTGATACGTATCAAATTAATTCTAAAATTATTGCAGAGGTTTTTAATCGCCATCCGCTTGGCATTTTTTCAGAAGAAACTCTTAGATTATTGAGAATGTCTGTAACTTTACATCCCCTTCTCCGTGGAGAGTCAGACGACTGGCTGCATCCGGACTATGCCTTTTTATCACAGGTTGATGAGCCCAAGCACTTGTTTGGGAAAAGAGATATGGATTATTATGTTGAATTCGCAGAAGTTTCTAAACAAACTGTTCAACTAATGAATTGGACGCGTTCCTATAAAGAAATTTTCGCAACGAATGCTGAAGTAGGAAACGCAAAATTTGAACTCCCACCCCTTTCATGCCTGAGAAGAGGTGCAGATGAAGAACTTAACATAACACAGCCTCTAACACTCGTTGACACCACACCTGAAAAAGCTAGCAGAGTCAAAAATAAGAATAAAAAACAGAAAAATAGTAAGAAGGATTTTCGATCTATATCACCGCGTTCTGAACAGTCATTCGAACCGATTGCTATAGAGTTAAAACCAAATATATCCGGGGATGTTAACCATAAACAGGTTCCTTTAGTACTGGACTTAACTCCTCCTACGCAGCCAGTTTTACCTTTAACTGATATTACAAATGTAGCTTCTTTACCAAAACAGCCGTCTGAGAAGAAAATCCGAAATGACAATCAAAGCCTCTTAGTAAAAGTAGAAAAAGAGGATGATGCTCTCATGCCTCCACGCGGAATCCGAATCTTTCATGATCAAAGAAATACGGGAGAAGTTCCACCCATAGAACTTCCAAACAAGCTGCAAAGTGTTGTTGATAGCCTGTTTGACCCTCAACAATTCCAAACCGTATCATATGGAGAATTCGCGACTGTTTGGAACCATATCAATGGAGAAAAATCGATTAAGTCACCTGGTAGTGGCGGGTCCCACCGGGCTCTTCTCAATGCACAAGGACACGTTGTTGGGTCAACCTTCGCCCATGGAGATAGACAAACCTACGGCCCAAAGACAGTGAAATATTTGCGGGATGCTCTGTTAAATGTGGGGGTAGGTCCCACAAAATAGGGACTCTGCATCAAAACTGCACCAACATTCCTCTTTCCCCAAGGGGAATGTTGCGTGAGTAGAGTTGATTTCACTGGGCCTCATATCGTCTGCAACCTATAATATTTTACCAAGGGAATTACAAAAGGTTAACAAACGTTCCTGATAAATGACTTGAAATATTTTTTATTAAAACTATATACGCATCATATTGTTTTTTATTTATTCTTTATATGGGGAGCATACTATAACCCATCTTCGTATTTCGCTTTACACATCTGTTATGGCTGCATCCCTATTCGCGTTGACATCGTCCCTCTGTGCGATGGGCGAAGAGAATCGTGAATTTACACAAGTGAGCAAAAAATTAAAACAAGAAGCAAGCTCAGATAGTCCCTCCCAAGCTGCTACTCACCGCAATAATCCAAACAATAATAACAATCTTTCAGCAGGCTCAAATGAATCAAAACCTTCACTCGTTAAAGGGCCAGCAAAATCACTGAAAGATTTGGCGGCAAAGCCAATTATAGATGACATAGAATCTAATAAGCGTTTAAAATTAGCAAACGTCATACTAAAGACGCCTCTCCTCGAGGAGTTTCATGAAGTAAAGCAAGCGGCAGCAACGCTTATTTTAGATCAGTTTTTTTCAAAAAGCTTTGTAAAAAAAACAGAATTGGGAACACTCTTTTTACCCGAATATATTTTTACGGCTGATACAGATACTCCTCGCCCAGTCAAAAAGAGTAAACTTGAAGTTGAAGGGGAAGAAGTTAGCATAGACAATCCAGATCAAACAGAGCCATTAAACAAAGAATTACTAAACGATTTTGAAAAGAATATCTCTCCTCAAAAAGGATACCTAGAGGCTTTCCACGATCACTTTCAGGATTGGTCTCTTGAAGACTTATCAGCTGTTTGGAAGTTCATACAACCCTACGAAAATATACAAACGACCTTCAAGCAGGCCCTCAAAATCAGAAGATTTCAAATCCAGGGCCTCAATATCCTGGATATACATCCATTTATTCAATCTATTTATTTAAATTTAAGTAAAATACCTCTCAAACTATTGACTGTGTTGCAAGATGTTTTAAAGCAAAAAAAAGATCTTGATGTTAAGTTAAAGATATCAGATCGACATGATTTATCAGTTGAAACCTTTCAAATTCTGTCAAAGATCCCCAACATCACTTCTTTAAAATTAGATTATACAAATGCTAATGATGAATGTGCCAAGATAATAGCCAGCATAGAATCATTGCAAGAAATTAATATCCAGGGGTCTAAGATCACCCATATAGGGGCCATAGATATTGCTAAACTTAGAAATATTCGAAAAGTAAATTTTTCCGGAGGAGATATTTTTTCCACAATAACCAATGCAGACGAGGTCGCACTTGTCCTTGCAGAGGCGCCTAACCTGGAAAAAGTAAATTTAGGTTATAGCGACTTAACTGATATAGGAGGGTTAGCACTTGCCAAATGCAAAAATTTGAGAAGTATCGATTTTAGTTGCACTAAAATTACAGATCAAACTATCCTAAAACTTGCACTTTCACCTATTTTGAAAGAATTAGGTTTATGTTTAGTCAACATTAGTGACATAGGCGGCATAGCCCTTGCAAATAGCCCAAGCAAATTAGAGGTCGTTGATTTTCATGAAACCTATATCACAGACAAAACAGCTATAGCATTTGGGCAACATCAAAATTTAAAAGAGGCTAATGTCACGAGCGGTCAAATTACAAAAGCAGGTGTTATCGCCCTTGCAAAACCAAAGCTTGCCTATCTCAATGCAAATTCTATTTCTCTTTCCAATGAAGATTTTATTGATATTTCAACTAAAGCTATAGATTTAGAGGAGTTTGTGGTTACAGCGACTGGTATTTCAGACAAAGATTTACTCGCATTCGCTCGGCATCCTTCAATTAAAACAATCAATTTGGATCTCGCGGTAACACCCGAAGGGAATATAACACTCAAGGGCATACGCCAATTCAAAAAAATGGCTCCTCACGTAGACTTAGGGGATGAAGGGGTTGAAGCGGATGAAATAATTGATGCGGATGACGAATCAGAACATTAAGAGAAACGTAAAGACCTTTTCATAATCGGTGTATGAATGGGTGCCTCCTTCTTCTTAGGATTAAGCTGTGACCTGGTCATTGTATCATAGCTTCTAAAAAATATTATCTGAGCGGGATACAACGCGACACAGCAATAAATAGGGCTCTTTCAGATGTTATATACGTTACACTTATATTACTGACAAAGCAGCTATCGAATTTAGACAACATCAAAATTTAAAACGCGCTCATGTCGTCCTTGAGGATGCAGGCTGGTAAGGACACAGCTGAACCAGGATCAGCTTTAGTCCTCTAGAGTCCAGCCAATGCAAAGACAATATAGAGCGACCTAAAAAAGGTAACGGATATACGAGGATACCTAGCAAGAACCCAAAATAATGTGTATGATTATATGTTAAAAGCACAAGAGAAAGGGCATCTTAAATCATGATACATTTGCTAAAGCGAATCATACTTATTGCTCTTTTATCTGTATCCGTTTGCAAACCTTTACAGGCGAGCCCCTCTAAATCAGTGAACGTGTACTGCTGGGCCTATGTCTTGCAGCCTGAAATTTTAAGGCAATTCGAAATGGAAACGGGCATCAAGGTTAACCTAGACGTTTATGATACCCCAGAGGTCATGGAAACAAAGCTCTTCACAGGTAAATCGGGCTATGATGTTGTCGTCGTTACAGTTTGGCCCTACCTTCCCCACCAAATTAAAGCTGATATTTACCAACCTCTGGACAAAAAACTTATTCCTAACTGGGATAATGTGGACTCGACCCTTCTGAAAAAAATGGAAGACCCTGACCCTGGAAATATGTATGCCCTTCCCTTTATCTGGGGCACCAATGGGTTTGCCTATAATAAAAAGAAAATCCTAGAGCGCCTTCCAAATGCTCCTGTTGAAAGTTTATCCATGCTTTTTGATCCCTCAGTTGTCTCAAAATTTGCCGACTGTGGCGTGATGCTGGTAGATTCCCCCATTGAAGTTTTCCCTTCAGCTCTTGTCTACCTTGGATTAAATCCAAATTCGAGTGAAGAAGCGGACCTTTTAAAAGCTTCAAACGCTATTCAGCAGGTCAGACCCTATATCCGAAAATTTGTCCCAAATCCACCAGCTGATAGTCTTACCTCTGAAAATTATTGCCTCGTTCAAGGCTTCTCCGGCGATCTGAACCTTGCCCGCGAACTGGGCAAACAATCTGGAGTCGACATTGAATATGTTATTCCGAAAGAAGGAACAAGTATTTGGATTGATGCCTTTGCGATTCCTCGCGACGCCCCGAACGCAGAAGAAGCACGCGCTTTCATTAACTTTATGCTGCGCCCTGAAATTATGGCTAAAATTACCAATGCCATTACAACAGCCAATAGTGTTCCTTCTTCGCGACAGTTTGTTAAAGAATCTATTCGCAATGATCCTTTAATATACCCATCGAAACAAACAATTGCTAAGCTTTACGTTGATAAAACCCAGTCTCCCAACTATGTGCGTAAGCGCTTACGGGAATGGATTCGCATTAAAACAGGACGATAAAATGACCAAGGTCAAAAAACAAAAACAAACAGAAACCCCTCCTTGGCTTGATACGAAGGCAAAACCTTACATTCACATCGAAGGCGTGACCAAAGAATTTAACGGTTTCGTCGCTGTCGATGATGTCTCTTTATCCGTTTATCAAGGCGAGTTCTTTTCTCTTTTAGGCCCTTCTGGATGCGGAAAAACAACCCTGCTCAGTATTTTGGCCGGCTTAGATATGCCAACACAGGGGAAAATATACATTGATGGCGTGGATGTGACAAAAAGACCAGCCTATGACCGCCCCGTCAACATGATGTTCCAATCCTATGCCCTTTTTCCTCACATGTCAGTTGAGCAAAATGTGGCCTTTGGTTTGAAACAAGAAAAGCGCCCCAAGGCTGAAATTAAAGAACGCGTTCATGCGGCCTTAAAACTTGTGCAAATGGAAAGATTTGGTCATCGAAAACCCCACCAACTTTCAGGCGGACAACGGCAACGCGTTGCTCTGGCTCGAAGCCTTATCAAACGTCCAAAGCTTCTTTTGCTGGACGAACCCCTCACCGCGCTCGATAAAAAGCTGCGCGAACAAACCCAGTTTGAGCTGGTGAATATTCAGGAAGAGGTCGGTATTACCTTTATAATGGTCACCCACGACCAGGAAGAAGCCATGACGATGTCTACGCGCGTTGGCGTCATGGACAATGGCCGTATGGCTCAGGTTGGTCCTCCCAACGAAGTCTACGAATACCCCCACTCTGAATATGTCGCCGACTTTATTGGGTCAATCAATAAGTTTGAAGGTATCGTAAAAGAAGTCAACGCAGATTATATTCTTGTTGATTCGGAAGAAGTGGGAGGCCTACTCCATATTAGCTTTTCTCCCGATGTGCCTGTAGATTCCTATGTCAAAGTCGCAATCCGTCCCGAGAAAATACATATTTCACATAAAGCCCCCAAAGAAAAATACAATGTTACAAAGGGAGTTATTCGTGAGATTGCCTACCTTGGTGACGTTTCCATTTATCACGTAGAACTCGCAAGCGGGGCAACTGTTATGGCAACACAGCCCAACCTTGTCAGGCTCGCAGAAAGGTCCCTCACATGGAATGATGAGATTTACCTATACTGGGAAGCTGAAAATGGAATTTTATTGACAGCATGACAAAAATAAAAGCGCATTTCGATAAAATTATAACGTCACGATACTGGGCTGTCGTGCCACCTTACATTTGGCTTATTCTCTTTTTCCTTATCCCTTTTTTCATTGTTCTGAAAATCAGCTTTTCTGAGCTACGGTTTGGCTTGCCGCCCTATGGTCCCCTCACCAATTGGCTCGAGGAGGGCACTCTTGTTATTAAGCTGAACTTTAGCAATTACGAATTTATCCGCAATGAGTCCCTGTACTTATTAACCTATCTTGATTCTCTTTTTATTGCCTTCATGGGGACCATTGGCTGTTTAATTATTGGCTATCCCATCGCCTATGGCATTGCTAAAGTATCGAACCCCCTGCGTATTATCCTTCTTATGCTGGTTATTCTTCCCTTTTGGACATCCTTTTTGCTGCGGGTATATGCATGGATTGGCATTTTGAGCCCTTACGGATTTATCAATAATGCCTTGATGGAGGTCGGCTTGATCTCTTCGCCACTCCCACTCATAGACAATACGTTTGCAACAACACTTGGAATCATTTACTGCTACCTGCCGTTTATGGTCCTGCCTCTTTTTGCGTCCCTTGAAAAAATTGATCATACACTAATTGAAGCGGCCTATGACTTGGGAGCTAGGCCCTTTCAAGCTTTTGCAAGAATTGTCCTGCCCCTATCCACACCCGGGATTATTGCAGGATCCATGCTTGTATTTGTCCCCGCTGTCGGCGAATTTGTTATCCCTGAACTTCTTGGTGGATCACAAACTCTGATGATCGGAAAGCTTATTTGGGGCGAGTTTTTCACAAACAGAGACTGGCCAATTGCTTCAGCTCTGGCCATTCTAACTCTGATTTTCTTGGTCATTCCCATTGCAATCTTTCAGCACCTCCAAGAAAAGGATGTGAGGTTCCTTGATGCAGATTAAGCTTTCCCCACCGCTTAAGATTTCTATGCTGCTTGGTTATTTATTTTTGTATTTACCTATCTTCACCCTAATCATTTTTTCATTCAATGCCTCCCGAGAAATAACAGTTTGGACCGGCTTTTCGACCCAATGGTATCAGTCACTTCTCGAAGATACTGTTCTCATTAAGTCAGCTTGGGTGAGTTTGAAAGTTGCCACCTGTGCAGCAACATTATCCGTCATTCTCGGTACTCTGGCCGCAATCGGCCTGGTCCGGCTTGGTCGTTTTCGTGGGCGTGGATTCTTTGGCATCATGTCATCTGCTCCTCTTGTCATGCCTGAGGTGATTACAGGACTTGCTTTACTACTACTCTTCGTTGGTCTTGAACAACTCATTGGTTGGCCGCAAGGTCGCGGCATCCTCACCATTACTATTGCCCATACTACCTTGTGTATGGCTTATGTTACAATTCTGGTCCGAGGGCGCCTTTCAGATATGGACCGATCCATAGAGCAAGCCGCACTTGATTTAGGGGCACGTCCCTTCAAGGTATTTACAGCCATAACGATACCCATCATTATGCCCGCTATTATTTCGGGGTGGTTGCTTGCTTTTGCTCTATCCCTTGATGACCTCGTCATCGCCAGCTTCGTAGCTGGCCCCGGATCGTCAACACTTCCTATGGTTATCTTTTCAAGTATCCGCTTTGGCATCAGCCCCAAGATTAATGCCCTTGCAACAATCATTATTACGGTTGTCGCCCTTGGCGTTATGGTGGCAGGATGGCTGATTCACCGAAAAAAGTATTAAGCAAGAATCGTCAATTGCACACCATCATGGATATATGAAGGTGTTTACTTTGAAAAAGAATAACTAAAACACACTGCACGGGAGTCCATAAAACCAAGCCATTCAGGATTCCCGTTTATATAACTCACAACTTGAAAGAAAGTGCACGCCTCCTATAAATAGACCGATCTTATTTATGAATTACATGGGGTTAGTATATTTTTACGCATAGGTACTTTTTTCTATTTATTAGCGCATGTTCCTTGTTTTTCGAGTATCCACTCTATGCTGTAAACTCGTGCATTAGGGGAGAGAGCTCTGATGAAGCAAGCCATTGTTCTTCTCTTCCTAAACCAACACCTGAAGAAATTGAAATATTTAATCATTTAAACACTTTGCGAAATTCCCCCCTCACAACAAATGATGAATATGATCAGGCGCAACATAACCTCAAAAGCCCACTTGTAGCTGAAATATCTTTATAAACCTATCTTCAGTTAAAAAATCCTAAAGGATCTAAAGGAGCCAATAGTTCAATTTTTATAGGTTATTTGGAAAACAGGATGAAAGTTCTTACCAAACGCACTGGTTTTAAGGATGAAAATAAAGAGTCACTACCGTCAGAATTAAGAGGACTACTCCCGGAACAAACCGCCCCACGGCTTGCAAGAGCATTTTTTGATGATCCTACTCTTCCTCCCACCCACCTTTTATTTAACAATTCAAGAGGCTTTGAGCTACGTCAGTATTATATTGATGGAGCTCTTAATAACGAAGATAAAAGACTTGATAACTGAGTTGTTTATAGAAGAAGAGTCTGAAAATCTAGCCGATATGCCGGAAAAAACGCTTAAAAATGGCCTTAAAAAATACGCTAACGCAGCCAATCACTGCAAGCTCTGGAAATTGGTTGATCCTTTCTTCTATACCCCTGAGTTCTTTGAAAAAATGAAAGCATGGCAAATTACACTTTGAAGCCATTATAAAATCCCAAGGAAGATTAAAAATATATCCAGTGAAAAGTGAAATAGGAGTGTTCTCTGGAACGAAAGTTGAGATTCCCAAAGATCTTTTTATTCACTGTCCAAGGAATTGATCTTGACGAAGCTTAGTTTATAAGGTATTCCAAAAATCACCTTCGGGGGTGTAGCTCAGCTGGTTAGAGCGCCTGCCTGTCACGCAGGAGGCCGCGGGTTCGAGTCCCGTCACTCCCGCCACTTTTACTCAAGGACCATAACAGGTTCAACATATTCATAGCCCATGTCACGAGCAATAACTTGATAGGTTATATGGCCTTGGTAAATGTTTAACCCTTCCATTAAATGTTCATCCTCAAGCATTGCCTTCTTTATACCTTTATCTGCAATCGCAAGAATATATGGAAGGGTTGCATTGTTCAGGGCAAAGGTTGACGTTCTTGCCACACCTCCCGGCATATTGGTCACACAATAATGGACAACGCCCTCTTCAATATAAGTTGGATGGGTAAAGGACGTTGGGCGGCTTGTTTCAAAGCAACCGCCTTGATCAATGGCAACATCAACAAGCACGGATCCTGAACGCATTTTTTGAATCATTTCTTTTGTCACAAGCTTTGGCGCTCGTGCCCCTGGTAAAAGCACAGCCCCAATCACAAGATCTGAATCACTGACACTCTGCTCTATGGTGTCCGCCGTGGAATAAAGCGTTCTAAGTTGCGGGCCATAAAGTGTATCTAACTCATTTAAACGGTGAAGGGATTTATCAATAATTGTGACATTAGCCCCCATTCCAAGGGCCATACGTGCAGCGCCAGTTCCGACAACACCGCCGCCAAGAATGGTTACTTTCGCAGACTTCACGCCAGGAACACCAGCCAACAGAACACCAGCCCCTCCCTTTTCTTTTTCAAGGCAGTGGGCCCCAACTTGCACAGACATGCGCCCTGCCACCTCACTACTTGGGGTGAGGAGCGGCAAGCCACCTCTAGGGGATGTTACCGTTTCGTAAGCTACGGCAATTACACCAGACTCGATCAACTCTTTCGTTTCGTCAGGAATGGCAACAAGATGTAAATAGGTGAATAAAATTTGCCCAGGCCGGAAATGCTTGATTTCTTGGTGTTGCGGCTCTTTCACCTTAATAATCATCTCTGCCTTTGCAAAGATCTCTTCAGGAGTATTCAGTATGGTCGCTCCAGATTTAATATATTGGTCATCATTGATACCACTTCCTGCGCCTGCATTTGTTTCTACAAACACCTTATGCCCGCGCTGCGTAAGCTCCCTCACTGATGAAGGAATTAATCCGACACGATATTCGTGGTTTTTAATTTCTTTTGGAACACCAATTTTCATTTTATATATCCTTAAAATTTGCAATGCTTTAGCTGTACCCATAATAAAGCTAGTGTCAATACCCGATCAAAGATTGCCAATTTGCGTTTGTAGGGTCTTGATTTTTTTTCCCAAGCAAGGCATGAATATTTAGGTTCTATAAATGAGAGGAAATCCATGCAAGTTGCATCATCTCAATCTCCCGAAAGAAAACTTTTCTTCCTAAGGGCATTAAAAAATCCACGCCAACTAGGCTCTATAACACCAAGCTCTCGGTATTTGGGACAGCTTCTTGCGAAACATGCCAATGTGGACGACACCTCCCCCATTGTTGAATTGGGGGGTGGTACAGGATCCCTCACCCGTTCACTCATTTCCGCTGGAGTGGAGCCTTCACGTATTTATGTTATTGAGCTTGATGCAGCACTTGCAAATTATCTCACAGTTGAGTTCCCAGGGGTAAATGTAATCCAGGGTGATGCAACAAACCTTGAGAATATACTGCCGAAGAAAGTCTTGGGCAAAGTTAAGCGCGTCGTATCCGGTATTCCCATGATTAATGTCCCAGAATCTATACGGGGTAAGATTTTGGAAAGTGCTTTCAATGTCCTTGAAAAAGGTGGTATCTTTTTACAATATACCTACGCACCACGGTCTTCAATTAATGCAAAGGCCCATGGCCTCATTAAAAAACGGTTAGGGACAATTTTTCGAAATTTCCCACCGGCGAGTGTGTGGCAATACTCAAAGGATTAAGCTTATTCTATAAATCCGTGGGTGTTGATAAAATTCCAATATGATTCAAGCTTGCGTAACAATTTCAGGGTATCAACGAGGTTCTGATCCACAATCCCATTGTATTTTAAGTTGGTGGCATGATCGCCCATAATTTTGTCAATCTTATTGTATAATTTGACACCTTTCTCAGAGAGTCGAATTTTGCTTGAACGCTTATCATGCTTGGCTTTTTCTTGAACAAAGTAACCGTTTTCAACAAGCTTTTTGAGGTTATAGGAAACATTTGAACCAAGGTAATACCCACGATTAGAGATTTCCCCAACGGTCATCTCATTTTTTCCGACATTATATAGGATCAAGCATTGAATATTGTTGATATCAAAGATGCGTAGACGATCGAGCTCGAGTTTCAGCACATCTAAAAATAGATGATGAAGACGCTCAATAAGTGTTATCATTTCAAAATAAAGGGCTTTCATCCTTGCTCTCTTATCTTTTGATCCTTTAATTATATTTATAGCAAAAATGTGTTAAATTTTATTTAAAATTTGTGTTTTCTCGATTGGCGGTCAAAATTTGCTACACAGCAAGCAGATCAAAGGTTGCAAACACTCACCTCTAATTAATGCTGGATCTTCCTTGCTCAGGAAGGAATCAAGAGGAACCGTCCTCGTGGATTGCCGCGTTGTTTCACTCCTCGCAAAGACGCACAATTGCTGGTCTATCGTCATTGCGAAGGCAAGGAATGGAGTCAAAAGGAAATACCACTCCGGCTTTTGCACAAATGTCTCTACTTCTGAACTTTCCAAACTTTCGAAAGAAAGGGATGCCGAATTTGATGAACTTCCGCACGAACCCTTGAACGCAATTGGGTATATTCCGTGGTAACGGGAAGGTTATTAAGCCGGCGTTCGATAAAGTTATACACTAAATTTGCTGCCTTCGTCCTTCCTGCCCACGTTAATAGACGAAAGATTTGAACACTTTTTTCAAACCCTTCATCTCGAATCCCCCATTGTGTATCGTATGCACTATATAACTGACACGCAAGGATTGCTGCGGCTTCTATATACATTTTGTGCTCTTCAAAAAAGGCCTTTGCTTTTGTATATCGTTGATGAGTTGATTTAGAATACCCACCCTCCCACACTGACTTGGTTAAGCCTAGAAACTCATCTTTATTCCAGTTTGAGGTGAGATTCTCCAACATTCTGCAGTAAACCGGGGCAACGACAGATGTAGCCACGCCCATGCTCTCGAGCGTTTCAGCCGCCACACTTAAGACCTGAGAATCATAACAAGATTTTAGAGCGTCTAGCATAGTTTCCCCTGCTTTTTTCGCCTCAGCATCCTTGCTCCCAGCAACATGAAAGTTTATGGAGCCCACAATAATTTTTTGTATTTCTGTAACCTCACGATGATAATAAATCTTGTGATTTAAAGTTTTAAGCATAGCGCAAGCTTCTCGTGAAAGAGAAGAAGACACCCAAGCATTCCGCGCATTTACCAAATCAGAATAGTCCCGCAGGCTTTCAATTGGCATGGTGCGCCATGCCTCTTTTTCTTTTGCAGTTTCACCTTGCCTTCGATGATGATAAATCGTTGTTATAATTGCATTCAGCTTTTCTTGTTGTGACTTTGCTTGCGGTCCTTTTAATTTTAGAATTCTCTGCTGATACATTTCTATCTTCGCAGATGTTGAAGCATATTTCTTCGCATTTTCAAGGTCATCCAAGGTATATTCGGGCGAGCGCACGAGCCAAGCAGGATTGAACCAACTCCTGTCTTCACAGATTTTATCCCAAACGGCTTCAGCCTCTTCCCCGCTTCTTCGCCCTGCAATGACTCTCCTCTGAACATTTGTACAAGAAGCATGAGCAAGCATGACGTTATCAAGAATTGTCCGCCCCTTATCGCAATAGGTCCATACCTCGAGAAACGCCTCAAAATCAGAAGCAATTGTTTTCTTTGCATCGCCTTTAATATCCTTCTCTGGGCTAAAACGCTCGAAAACTCTCTTCTTCTCAGCCTCGCCTGGTATATGAGCTTTGACAAATCGAATGACATCCAAGGCATCCACTGGCAAGTGATACATCGATTTCAAGATTCTAATTCGCAGTTGGAGGGCCTCATCTCCAACTATACAAATCGGAATACCTTTTCTTAGTTCACCCATCATAGGGTGTTCAGGGAGGCCCCGTAAAAACGCCTGCCCTTGAGTAACAGCGTGTTCGTGCGCCTGCTGTGCGACTTTCTTTTTATGGGCCTCCTCAAACAGACCAGCATTTTCAGTATCTTTTATTGCAAGAAAAAATTTCTTTCCCTCCTCTAACTGATCTAATGTTATCCCCTCCTCCCTCAAAAGAGACTTATAAACGACTGAAGCTCCCTCTTGAACAGCAAGTGGAGCATGTACAGAAAAATCAGTTTTTTTGTATCGTAAGAGAAGCTGAACTTTATGGGAAAGTTGACAATGGGGACTCCTCACAGCCAAAGGTACTAAAACATCAGCCTGACTTCCATTTATCTGCGCAAGTGCTTCCGAAAAAACGTGTATTTCATGGCCAGCCCCACTTAACGCCGTTCTTAATCGCTCAACTTCAGGATCTATTTCTTCAAGTTCAACAGAGCCAGGCGCCAGAGGAAATGCACTTCGCCTTAGCACATCTGGATCAACACGAGGCGGTAAAAGGCTCCTACGCTCCTCCTCATCATCATCAAAATTGCCACCCATCCCATAGACTGGAGATAGGGCCATCGTGCTAATCAGGAATCCTAAAATCAATGCCTCATTCATAGAACCTCCCTCAGAATCTTAACTTAGAACAATAGCATTAAAAACAATACGTATATTTATTTAAAAAGAAGTAAAAATTTCTACAATATATTTTTTATGTTTTTCTCTAATCGCTTTAGCTTAATAGAAATTTCTTTCAAATTTTACTTACTCTCCTCATTCTAGAGTTTATCAAGAAAAGTCTCGCATAATTTCTGATCTCCGCCTATAAAGGGGTAAATTTAACCCAAACATGTATTATTCAGTTTCATGACTCAGCAGTTAAACAGCAAAAAAACTTACAAAAACAGAACGATTGCCAGGCTCGTTATCGTTCAAGCCCTTTTTCAAATTGAACAAACCCAAGGATCTGCCGCCACCGTCATTGCTGAATTTATCAATCTGCGCTTGAAAGATAAGGATATCAATCTTTCAAAAGTTGATTCCACGTTTTTCGCCAATATCACCAGCCTAGCCTGGAAGGAGCATGAGCGCTCTGATGAGATGATTCGTGGCACCCTCAAAGAAGGCTGGACGCTGGAGCGCATTGAGCCTGTGACACGAGCGATCCTACGTGCGGCCCTCTGTGAAATTATGGAGACGGAAACACCAACGGCGGTCATCATTGATGAATATCTCAACCTAACCCGTGACTTTTTTGATGATACGGAAGTTTCGTTTGTGAATGGTGTTTTGAATACAATTGCTCAAAAGGTAAGAACCACACCCTCCTAAATCGTTTTTAAGGTTATATCTCATCCAGCAAGTCAGCTGAAAGCCCTCGAAAGTATGCCTCATTCCTTTGGGCATATTTTGTTTTGAATATATTTCTGATATATTTCATAGTACTTTGATAGATGAGGAGGTATAAACATGCGGACTTACAATATAATTCACATGGTTTTTTGGAGTGCTTTTATACTTTGTATATCAAGCTTTAAATCATATGCTATGGACGGTGACCAGAAGGAAGACAACCTCGATCTTCCTGTAAGGACTGTTAATTTAAAAAAAACGTCTCCCTCTAGTGACAAAGACCCAACTATGCAAACAGAATTTTGTAGGGCATGTAAAAGCAATCTGATTATATTTTATGATCCTAAAAATACACCACCAAAATGCGGATTACCCGAAGCTATTAAAGAGCCCTTTTTAGACATCTGCCGATTGTTGACCTTTGGTTTAAAAGACGAAGATGGTATCCTTGAGCTCATTGATGCAGTTTCAAATTACTCAATCAATCAACTTAATGTATTCATTAATAAACCGACTGGCAATAAGTCATCATTTTGTACAGCCTGGCATAGTCTCATTTCAGAAAATACACCCGCAAAGGTGCGAAAGGAAATCCTGCAATTTTTGGTGAACGTCAAAGTTGAGAACTTAAACTTATTATTAAACCTAAACGCTTTGATTGAATATAGCGGCGGCGGTGAGCCTGAGAAAATAGAACTTGCTGAGTTAATTGCCAACTTACCCGAAAACCACCAACTGGTTGTTGATCATTATTCTCCTATTACAAATGACTCAAAACTTTCACCGCAACAAAAAATGTACTTTCTGCAGGCGATATCAAATGCTAAACCGCAAGACGTAAACAACATAATTGAAGAAGCATCCCTTGCCTCTGAATGGGTTATCATCGACGGTAAATGAATTGCCATTCAGAACATCAATTTAAAAGAATTTCGGCTCCCCAAAATTATTTTTGTTGAAATATATTATTT
>CAYYRQ010000033.1:0-18680 GCA_964474215.1 uncultured Alphaproteobacteria bacterium | reverse complement strand
ATTTAAAACCTAATGTAAAGATGGAGCCATTAATTTGGCAATGGTATGCTTGGCCACATCTGATTGCTCCTCAAACTGCGGCATGTAACATTGTTGGAAGGCACCTAAAAATAATGGAGTCTTATACACTAGCTCCCGATCTTCATATTAAGGCCTCTAGTAATCCAAAATTGATAGGGGGACCATATCTTAATGTAGAGGTAGAAAAGGCTCCTAAAGTTGAGGATCTCATCAAAAAAACAAAAAGTATGTGTTCTTCCCTCATTGCTCTAGAAAAGTCTTTAAAAGCATTTAATGTAATACTTCAAACTGAAGCGACAGGTGGATCTCTCAATCATTTATATGAAAAGGTTCCAGAAAACCTTAAAGGACTTGTTGAGCTTGTTTACGATCTTAATAGTCATCCTTCCTTACGCTTGATTGAGCCTCTCATATATAGAAAATACTACTCTGATGATCAGCAAAAAATAGCGCTATCAGAAATAAAAGCTGACTTTAGAAACTTCGTGCTTAGCACTCCAAGAATCGAAGGGCCGGATGAGGTCTACATAAACATTCCATTCTCTAGTCCTAAATTAGATTACCTCTTTGAGGCGAGAGAGAAAGCAATTTCTGAGGAAGAACTCGAAGGGATTTTTTATATTGACTCCGCCCAAAGAGAACTTTTTAGATCCTTCTTTACAGAAAATTCTCCTTCTTTACCAGAAGACAGAAATTATAAGGGGGAAGGCATAAGAGTACGTTATTTTGGGCATGCTTGTGTCTTATTGGAAACCAAATCTGTATCAATCCTGCTAGATCCCGTTATTAGTTATCAGGTAGCTAATACAAAAGTCCCTAGATATACCTTATACGACCTACCCGATCATATAGATTTTGTTCTTCTTACCCACAACCATCAAGATCATTTTATGTTAGAAACACTTTTACAATTAAGACATAAAATTGGAACAGTTGTTTTTCCATCTAATAATAAAGGCGCCTTAGAAGATCCTTCAATTAGACTTATGCTCGAACATATAGGTTTTTCATCTCTTGTTGAGCTTGATGATATGCAGGCTATATCAATTCCAGGGGGAGAAATTATTGGACTCCCCTTTTTAGGGGAACACGCAGACCTTAATATTCAAACAAAGCTAGCTTATAACATCAATATTTTAGGCAAAAAGTTCATTTTTGCTGCAGATTCAACTAACTTAGACTCCTACCTCTATGATCATATTTTTAATTGGATTGGAGAAATAGATTTCCTATTTTTAGGAATGGAGTGTGATGGTGCGCCTTTGAGTTGGTTATATGGTCCTTTATTATCTTCTCCACTGAAAAATACTCACGATAAAGAAAGGACATTGTCGGGTTCTGATTTTAAAAAGGCATGGCCAATCGTTGAAAAATCAAAGTGTAAAAATGCCTATGTCTATGCGATGGGGCAAGAGCCATGGCTCGGGTATATTATGGCTCTTCAGTATAATGAAGAATCCCCCCAGATCGTACAGTCAAACCTTTTCATAGATGAATGCCGCAAAAAGGGCATAGAGTCTGAAAGGCTTTTTGGAAGAAAGGAATGGATCTTATAAGTTACTCGATATCAAAAGAAGAAGGTGTGGCTTTTTGAAATGTAAAATATTAATCCTAGAATTAGGTAAAAACAGACAGGATAAAAATGAAAACATCTAGAAAAATTAATGTAGTCATTCCCATGGCAGGAAAAGGGAAACGGTTTTATGAAAAGGGTTATCACATCGCAAAGCCCTTTATTGATGTCTATGGAAAAATGATGATAGAGAGAGTTTTAGACAACCTTCAATTACCAAATGCAAAATATTTTTTGATAGCTCTTCATGAGCATCTGAAAAATTATAAGCCCTATATCGATAAAATAAATTCGAATTATGATAGTGAGATAATTCCCATTGAAAGAACAACAGATGGTCCAGCATGCACAGTTTTAGCTGCGCATAGGCAGATTAATAATGAAGTGCCATTATTAATTGCGAATTCAGATCAAATTGTTGATATCGAAATTTCGGACTATACGAACGACTGCCTTAAGAGAAACCTTGATGGTTCAATTATGACCTTTCAAGATACTGATCCAAAATGGTCTTTTGCTAAGATAAATGAAGAGGGCTTAGTTACAGAAGTAAAAGAGAAAGTTCCAATATCAAATAATGCAACGGTAGGAATATACTATTTCTGTGCTGGAAAACTCTTCTGTGAAGGAGCAATGGATATGATTGCTGCTGCTGATAAAACAAACAGTGAATACTACGTTTGCCCTATTTATAACTATGTTATTCGTCAAGGTAAGAATATTGGAATTTTTGAAATTGATTCACACAAAATGCATGGAACCGGGACACCTGAAGATTTAGAAGAATACTTATCTACATTTAAGGTAAGAAAACATGCATGAAAATAGGAAATGACATAAAATTGCACTCAAACGATGTAGCTTATAAAATATGAAAGAAAATGATTGGTTGCTTCCTATTAAAGTCCCCAAACAAGCAAAAAGACTTTTGTTAACTTTCCACTATGCTGCTTCGAGCGCTACAATATTTTACCCATGGAAAGAGTTCTTAGATGAGGATACGATTCTCTATGCAATAGAACTCCCTGGACGTGGGACTAGATATGAAGAAGAGCCAGTTTCTGATCTTAGGGAAATAGTATTAAAGATAGCAGAATCTATAACTCCTTACTTAGGAAAAATTCCCATAACTATTTTTGGTCATAGTATGGGTGGAATATTAGGCTTTGAAATAGCCTCAATACTCTTAACGGAAAATAAATATTCGATAGAACAGCTTATAATGTCTGCTGTGACTCCCCCTGGATATAAGCAAATTAGCTCTCCTATACACGATTTAGATGATGAAATGTTCAAGAAAGAGCTCACTAAGTATGGCGGGTTACCAAAAACGCTCCAAAACAATCTTGATTTCTGGAAAATCTACCTCCCTATTGCCCGAGCAGATTTTAAAATGCTTGCAAACTATGTACCGAAAGAGAGCAACTCTGTTTTACCTTGTGATATTACTGCTCTTATAGGAAAGGAAGACAAAATCGTAACTCGGGATAAAGCAAAACATTGGTGTAAATTTACCAACGCAAAGTTTAATCTTATTGAAATTGATGGAGGGCACTTGTTCATTAAGGATACGAAGACTATAATAAAAATTATCAATGCTATTCTCTTAAAAGATTATAGAAATCTAGCTTCATTAAGTCCATTAATCCATAGGGAGGTGATATATGCGATTTAAAAATCTTATATCAATGTCAATATTTTTCTTAACCTTAATCTCTATTAACTTATTTGGTAGTGATCTTTGTAACGCTATGTTTGATTCAGAAAATGAAATGGAGAAAAGAAAAACGGCATATGTAGCTCCAAAGGATCAGAAGAAATCAGGAGAAGTTGAGGCTATAAAAGAAAACGATATCTTAAGCCAAGTCTCAGTTTATCACGATAATAGTTCTTTTGGAATTTTACCTGATGAAATTCTGACTTATATCTCTAGTTTTTTACGTATAGATGATCTTGGGAGGGCCGCACTTATCTCGCGTCGTTGGAATAAGACATGTAGCGACCCTCAATTGTGGCGAAAAGTAGGTCTTGAAAATTATTTCACTAGAGCAGACCTTGAGGAAGAGCCTAAAGAAAAAGTTATTCACCGCTACCTGAGTGGAAAGCTAAGTATTTTAGACGCTAAAGGAGAAGAAGACCTAAGTAAAAAATTTAAAGGAGAATACGATATTGTCCATATTTACCACCTATTTTAAATTATACTTACCTTTAGTAGTAAAAAACGGACATGAATCCCTCGAAGCTATAACATATTGGTCCTTCCCCTTTTTGGGCTTCCCCCCGAAAATAGGATAAGATAAAAAAGAAGAAGAATTTCAATTTAACTCAAATAGGCCTTAGCCTTCCACTAAGTCTATTGATCATGTTTATGAATTTTTTGCAAACGCCAAGTTAAATCGCTTGATTCTCAAGAAACTAGCCGTTAAGAGAACAAAAGCCCCATTTCCAATAACATTGGCTGCAGTTGCAAATGGATCAAATAAAATAAAAAGAGTTGTAATCAATGCCGACATTTCAGGAGAAAAGCCTAAGTAACTTTCCAGAATGGGAAGAACCATAAGAATTCCTCCTCCTGGGATAGCTGCTACTGCAAACCTACAGAGAACAAAATAACCGGCAAAAAGAATATATTGCTCCAGTGTGGGGAGTGGAGCACCAAAGCTGGCGAGGATTGCTAAGGCCATCATAGGAATTTCAAGGGTATCTCCAATTAAGTGTATATTAACTGTAAATGGTACAACAGTTTCTCCAATAATCGTGTCTTTTGTATTTTTTTCTGCAGCTTGAAGAGTAAGGGGCATCGTTGCGATACTAGACATCGTTGTAAAACCCATGATACCTGAAGGTATAGTATTTTTAATATACGAAAATGCCTTTTTCATATTAAACTTGGATACAATATAATAAAGAAGTGTTATATAGAGGAAACAAAGAAAAATGATTAAAATAAATATTGGGCCATATCCTTCAATAATAGGGGTTAAAGCTCCTTCATGTTGAATTTTGAAAAGAAATCCTAAGATAAAAAAGGGCAATAGAGGGGTAAAGCCTTTCTCTAGTAATAGACTTACTACCTTCTTTAGCTTTGAAGCTACAGCTTCTACTTGAGGAAATGGATAAATAGAAAATAAGATGCCAAGTACTAGCGCAGCCATTAAAGCTGACTCACAGCTGATAAATAAGGGAAGCTTTGGATGCCATAAAGGCAAAAGTTCATTTGCCGTTTGTGCAAGGGGGGTAAAGGCTACATTTAAATAAGGTAAAGTAAATATCCCAAAAATGTATGAGAAAATAGCAGAAGAGAAATTAGAAATGGAAACCGCTAAAAATAAAAAAGTTACCAATGGCAGAGCTTTATTTTTGAGAGAAATCATTGAGGAAAATAAAAAACAAAAGATGATTCCTGGCATGATAAGTATTAGAAATTCTTCAATAATTAAACTTACCGTATAAAATCCGGCTTTAATAGCTGGTGGCAAATAAGTACCCACAAAAAGTCCAAAGCAAATTATAATAAGAAGTTTAACTGATAAGTTTATTTTAGAAATTCTGTTGAGAATTATTTTAATCATTTTTTAAAATATTCCGTTGTTTAATATATAAAATTCTTAATAAAAATAAAGGGTAAATTAACTTATAGATACAATGTAGACACCTACCATAATAATTATGATGCCAAGCAAGCGAACAGAATTAAGATCTTCTTGGAAAAGCATGAACCCAATAAGTGCAGTAAATACATATCCGAGGCTTGTTAATGGATAAGCAAAACTTACCTCTACACGAGATAAGCAAGCTATCCAAAAAATTAAGCTAAGAGCGTATGAGAGAAATCCAACAAGAATAAAAGGACTTTTGAGAAGTTGAAAGCTAGTGTTGATTACTTTGACGATATTAAAATCTATATAACCTATTTCCCTTAACCCTGCTTTTAAAGAAATCTGAGCAAGTGTATTACATGCGACACAAGCGAAAACTAAGGGTAAATAATAAGCAGCTTTATTCATTCCTTCTCCATCAATATATAGCCATTATTGATACCTATAAAAACTTACGTGACCCACGAATTTTACCGAGGCAGGGGGACAAAGACAATGGACAACATAGCTTTAAGCAACCTGTTTCTTCCTTTCGGTCAATTCTAAAATTAATTCTTTTTTCATAAAAAGTCTTTCCGACGGAATTCCACGGCTATTACACTCTTTGATAAATTTGTCAGACTCTAAGAGCTGTTTAGAATTCTTTTCATAATTAAGACCAAGAACATAAGTAAACCAAGGCTCCATCCCCATAGCA
This sequence comes from uncultured Alphaproteobacteria bacterium, assembly GCA_964474215.1. Lineage (GTDB taxonomy): Bacteria > Pseudomonadota > Alphaproteobacteria > UBA9655 > UBA9655 > UBA9655. The sequence continues at coordinate 12,790 of CAYYRQ010000033.1, read as the reverse complement.
TAAACATATGCTTCCAACGGTTCCAAGGAATCGACAATGGCAATGGCTTTTTTAAAATCTGAGCCAGAACCTTGACGGGAATAATCGCTATCTCGATCTAATTTCTCTGGCATTAGAGGACCATAAAACCAAGATAAAGGAGCTCCATCGCACTCCATCCCTAAAAATAAGACATCAATACGACCATAAATATCTCGTATGTGATCATAAAGGAATGGATCTAAATTCGATGAATCTGCAGCAATGTAGATTTTTTTATCTTGTATCGTTAAAAGGTAGGCTACCTTTGCCTTTATGTTAAGATCATGATGTTCTCCAAGAAATGGCATAGCAGAAACTTGAACATTATGGTTAACGCAAATTTCATCTAACTCATCCACTTCAATGATCGAAGAGAAACCCAAGTGATGCAGAAGAAGTTTAAGGGATGGATCCGCATAAATTGATCCAGAATTTTTGGGAACGACAATATTCTTAATCTTGTACCTTAGTTGTAGCAAAGTTTCTAAAACAATGTGGTCCAAATGCCCATGTGTAATGAGAACGTAATCTATAGAAGAGGGAAGATCAGAAAAGGTAAACCTGTGATTCTCTGTTGGGTAATCATAAGAGATAAAGGGATCGGTTAATATAGATATACCATTATACTCAATTAACAAACACGCATGGCCAAAATATCTAATTCTAATGTCTTTGCCTTTATAGTCTACGTTCTCTTTAGGGCTACTTGTAAACTCAACAAAAGACTCGAATAGGTTTATTTTATCTGATGGAACCTTTAACTTTTCGATGATATCGGAAAAACTACCGGGGATTTCTCTCATACGGCATAAGTCATCATAACATTGAGACTTGAAAGGCAAATTTATTTGTACACGTGTATCATCTAACAATCTCGGGGTACTTAAAACAAAGGGCCTTTTATCTTCATTAACTAATGAACAGCAAACACTTTGGGTATCTAGTGAGTAATATTTACTTTTATACAGCAAAGGCTCTATAAAACGCATAGACGGCCTATTTGACATATCATAAACTAGCTCAACATAGCCTTTCAGTATATCAGGAAGATTATTATATTCTGCTTCTAAACTAGACCCATTTGCACGGTTATTAAGATTCAAGGTAAAAGACTTAATTGCATTCGAAAACTCTATCAGATGATTTTGTGAGGATTTTATACGTTCAAGCAAGTCAAAAATTTCCTTTGATCGATCTCTCTCATAATTGATAAAGGGACCTCCCACCATTGAGAGATCTTGACTTAAACTCAAATGCTCTTCTGGAGCTTCAACATAAGATTCCATGATAGGAATATAAGAATCGGATATCACCATGGCATGAGGTATAGGTGCTAGCATTGGTAGCGAAACATACCATTGATTTGAAAGGGGCTCTAATTGTAAATTGGGTCGTATTCTACAATGATTTTTCATAATTATTTTCCCTGATAATTAAGATTATAAAATAGTTTTTTGCTGCACGATACAGGGCATTCTAAAGAAATCTCTAGGGTTTGTATAGGGGTAAAGCCTCATATTCACACACAAAGAAAATTCTCCTCAAATATATTCTCTTAAAGAAAATAAGGGAGGAGAACGATTTCACTTTTTAACTATCAAAAAAGTTATTAATGAGGGTAATCTCATTATTTTTATAAGCTTGTTCATATATGTAATTAGCAACACTTAAATCAAGTATACCCATTCCCATTGGAGAAAATATGGTAGGTTTATTAGCATTAAAATTATTATGACCTTTATTAATCAGATCTCCAATCGTTAGATTAATAAAATTCTTGTTTCCAGTTTCAAGATAAGCCAAATGAGGGCTTGTTTTTTCTCTTAAAACATGATCTATGTCATCAACCACATTATTCGAAGCCAAAATAATTTCAGAAGAAAGATCTCTTAAGGAAATATTGAGTATTGTGGGATTGTGTTTTAAATCTTCCAAATCGTTTATATATGGAACAATCGAGGAAGTAGCAAGAACAACAAGGTTAGAATTTTGTAGAACTTGATTGTTTCTTTTAACAATATCAATATCTAGATTAGGAAATCTAGCTTTAAATGTTTGAGAGTTTTCAGCAAAATTATCTTGAACAAGAATTTTCTCAATATTCCACTGCAAACGTAAGAAACATTCAAGGATCTTCTGCGCAATAGGACCTGTCCCAATAATACCAAGCCGTATGCTACTTTTATCGTTTACTGTATATTGTGCTCCAATAACTGCAGAACAAGCTGTTCTGAATGCGCTTATTGAAGCCCCTTCTAAGCAAGCTTTTGGAAACCCCGTTTTATAATCATTCAATATGATTACGGCTGATGCTCTAGGAAGACCAGTTTTTATGTTTTCAGGATTACTAGCTATCCATTTTATTCCGGCAACAGGCTCGTCCCCTAACAACGCAGCAGGAAGTGCTATAATTCTTGATGTAGGCTTGTCAGGAAATCTTAAAAAATAACTAGGAGGATTCGAGGTTTTGCTTTGACTGTGGAGGCTATAGGCTTCTTTTACCCTTTCAAAAAGCTCTTCATAATTTTCATCAATTAATTTATCAATTTGTCTTTTTGATAAAATTGAAAAAGAAGCACTGTTCATACCTATACCTACCTTATCTTATCATTTCTTTGCACGGCCTCATTTAAATTTTTAAAAAGATGTGAATATAATTAAATACTGTTTTCTATCCATTTTGATAGACAATCTCACTTTTGTAATTCTTTCCTAATTGATCTAATGGAATGCTCTCATCTATAAACTTAAACAAGGAATTTTTGTTTAAAACAAACTTAGAAAAAAGCTTTAAGATAATAAAGGCTTGTTTAAAGATTTTCGCATGACTCACCTGATCCTCTTCTTTCCACACAAGAGGGAAATACATAAAGTCTTTTTGATTTTTTATCATATACATTAGGCAGTGAACATCGAATGTTAAGTTATTGGGAAAACTTAGACAAATAGGGTATATTTCTTTGATAAATTTTACCTTATAAACATTTAATCCAGCTATAAGGTCATCAATTTTTCTCAGAGTAATAAACGAACAAAGAAGATTAAAGACCTTGTTTCCAAAAATTCTAAACCATGAATAGCCATCCAAAGTTGACTCACGATGAAATCTCGCACCAATACACATATCAACATTTCTATGCTGCCCTGTCTTCAGGACAGGAATAACATCTTTTATGTTGCCTTGCGCATCCCCATGGAGGGTAATCATATAGTCGAAGTTATTTTCTATAGCATATTTAAAGGCGACTTTAATTGAACCTCCTAAACTGTAATTTTCCTTATTTTTAAAAATTAAAGCCTTACATGTTTTTATATTTTTTGAAAGTGCGGTTTCGGCTGTTTTAATAGACTGATCAGTACTTCTATTATCGATTATAATTATTTCATCAAAAAAATCCTGGGCCTGCAAAGAAAATTGCGAAATAACTCTTGTTATTTGTTTTTCACAATTAAACATTGGAATAAAAACGAGTATTTTTTCTTTTTTCATCATCTCAATCTTATAAGTTAATTTATTTTTTGTTATATCTTTTTTCAAAAATCTCAAACGCGACAAAAAGTAAAACAAACAAACCAAACAAATAAAGAGAATAAACATACCTAAAGAAAGCATACGGTGCTGTTAAAAAGACAAGAGGAATTCTGGATAAGATAATTGAAGCAGCAATGGCAGAGATTGGGAGATATTTATATAAACACAAGACAACAATTGATATTACAAGTGCGAATACCGAATTCCAGTGCCACTGAAAATTGAATTTCTCGAGAATCATTAAGGGGGCATAACCACAAGCTTCTTTAGTCGAATCGCACTGTGGTAACATTTTTAAAATGCCTAACATTACATTGTCGCAGTATAAGTTACACCATTTGTTTTCCTTCTTTTGCTTGATACACTCATCAACTGTCAAATCAAAGCGCCCAGTATCATTTATTTTTTCAGCTCTTTTGTCAAATATAAATAGCTGAGATATAAAGTTTGCTGTTCTTGCAGCTAAAAATAAATGGGGATTATCTAAGAATATCTTTGAAGCTCGTTTGTAAAACTGTTGCCAATCCTCCTTAGAGGCCTCTCGTTTCCAATAATTCCCTTCATGTTGAAAAACCGTTATTTCATAGCTGTTAGTATGTTTTTGGATTCCTTCTACATCAACAATCTTTGATAATATTTCTTTGTCCTCTTCATAATTTGATGAAATATAGTTTTTACCTTCTCGCAAGATAAACCCCAGAGGATAGGCAACAAGAGTTAAGTTGTATTCTTCTTTGCTTGTAAAATGAAATTTTAATAAATTTGGCAAGGAATTATTCAATACAAAAAGAGAAACACAAGAAAACAAAAGAAGTTTTGAAAGAGACTTTAGATTCATTTTTCCGTAAATGAAAAGTGCAATAAATGCAACAATCATAATGATCCACCCTTCTCCTCTATACAGGGATAGGACAAAGCTAAGGCCTAGAAGAGAAATGATTTGATGTTGAGTAAGGGGTGTTTTGCCACTATCCATACATATCTTAAAAACATAAAAAGCAAAATATAAATGAATTATGCTGAATGGAATATCTCTCATATAGAAAAAATTGTAATATATAACTGAAGAGATCGTAGAAATAAATATTACAAAAGCACTAAATAACAAGATCTTAAATTTGTTGCTTATTTTAAAATTAGCATAAAAATAGCTAATAATATCTGCAAAAACAAAAGAACAAAGAAGTATCTGGGCTATTCCGATACTAATGATATCAGGATAAAATTGGTACAAAAATAAATAAGTTAAAGGATGCAAAAATGAAAACCAGTCATTTATCTTCATGTAGCTGATTTGACGAATAGCGTCCAAGGTATCAGGGGTATAAGATCCAGGATAGTATATAATCAACCAAAAACCATACCATATCAGAAACCAAGCTATTATGGTGATAAAAGCTTTTTGCCTTACCGTTAGAACGATTTTTCCATATTCCCTTTGCATTGTTTGAATTTTTACATAAGCATTCTGAATCGCAATACTTAACCAAAACCCAAATGCAAAGAGAACGACTTTAATAAAATATAAAGGAAGATAGGTATCACAATCTGGCTGAAGATAGAACTTTTCATTAAAATGTGATAAAAATAAAAGGCCTGTTGGCAACAAAAAGTGATATAAGTGTACCTTCATTAATTTGAATAGATTTATAAAAAATTTTGAAAGATTTATCTGCTCACTAAGGTATCTCATTGAAGCACATGCTTTAAGCTTACTAAAAACCACGCTTGACCTATGTTGATTCATATAATCCCTCTAGAAATGTTTTATAGAAACGTTTTGAAAATTCTTTTTATCGCCTTCTAATCTTATCTAGAGGATGATTTAAGAATACATTTAGGCACATAGCAACAAAAAATTTTATCCACGGTATAATTTTTATTTTTCCGCACAAGAAATATGTAGTTTAATGTCTTGATTATGCAAATTTGCAGAAACAAAGAATGAAGAAAGATGGAACGCTCAAATTAAGAAAGCAAATCTAAGGATATTTTCCTTCTTCATATAAAAAGTAGGAGAGGCGAATGCATTTTTTAATAATATATATCGTAGGCTTTTTTTTATGGTTACCCAATATTGCTCAAGCTTCGGATGTTTTTCACATAGCTATAGGACAATTCGTAGAACACCCTGCTCTTGATGCACTGCGCCTTGGTTTAAAGGAAGGATTAGAAAGAAATGGATACCAAGAAGGAACAAACATAACATGGACATACGAAAATGCTCAAGGAAACCCTACATTAGCTGCACAAATTAGTCACAAGCTGACGAGTAGGGAGCCTGATGTAATAATAACGTTTTCAACACCAATGACTCAAGCGGTTGCCTTGCATACTAAAAAAATTCCGATCGTTTTTGGAGGCGTTACTGATCCTGTTTCTGCTAAGATCACAGGGCAAAATAATATAACTGGACTTACAGATAATATTCCGGTGGATCAACAAATTAAGCTTATAAAAAGCATAGTTCCAAATGTAAAAACTATTGGAGTGATATTCAACCCAGGTGAAGTTAACTCCCAAAAACAAGTCCATGATTTTTCGTGCCTAGCGAAGAAGGAAGGTATAGAAATTATTAAAGCAAGTGCTTCTAAAAGTAGCGAGGTTTCTACCGCAGCAAAAACATTAGTGGGACGAGTGGAAGCTATCTTCCTTCCCACAGATAACACTGTTATTTCTAGCCTAGAAGCCCTTATAAGAATTGGGAATCAATATAAAATACCTGTTTTTGGAAGTGACATAGATACGGTTCGCCGTGGAGCTACTGCAGCTTATGGTGTTGACTGGAAAGAGTCTGGACTTCTACTTGCGAAGATAGTTATAGATATTCTTAAAGGAGTTCCCCCTAGTCATATACCTATTCAAGATCCTCCTCATTATTATCTGCGTATAAATTCTGATGCAGCTAAGCAAATAGGTGTTCTTGTCCCTGAGATTATTGAAAAAGGTGACTCCTCTTAAGTTGTCGCGGTCCAGTCCATCCATATTTTTAACGTGTAATGCCTTTTTAATTACTTTTGTAAACTGCTTTGAAATAGTTTTTCCTCTTTCTGCAAATGGATTTTGATAACTTTCTCGATTTCGGGATTATAAACTTTTAGTCTTTCCATAAGTTCTCCATTTTTCTCAAAGACTTTTAAAAAGGATTTGAGGTCTTTTTTGGCTTGATGGGCTATAGAAGTGCCTTCATAAATTTTAATTTCTTTGAGTTTAGAATCTACATACTTCAAAAGAGTTTCGTGTTGGTCAGAGGTTTTTGTTTCAGGAAGTTGCGAAGCAGTTTTAGGTATTGGATTCATAGTTAATTCTGATAGATTGCTAGTTGTCTTTTGAATAGTAGGATCAAGGTGATCTTTCACATATTCTTGAATACCTTTAATTCCTTCTTTCTTCAAAATATCATTAAAATCATCTCCTGGCACAGTAGGCTTAATAATGACAACAAGCTGTCCTTTGGATTCAAACATTTCTTTGGATTTTTCAATGTTCTTATGGGATTGAGAATGGAGCTTATTTTCATCATTGTCAGCACAAAGGAGGATGGTTTTCTCAGGACCTTCGTAATTAGAAATGTTCTGTACCCCCAGGGATGCCACTATCTTGCCTCTCACGCCTGCTTCTTTGATGGAGAGGGCTGTTTCAACACCTTCAGCTATAAAGACGAGATCAGTTTCTTTATCATGCTGAAGAGTCACAAAAGAACCTTTCGAAACTCCATACTGAAGCTTATTTAACTTGTGTCCTTCTTTTGTCAGCATTCGTTTGCCCTGATCGTCAAGCTTTGTCAATTGGACAGAACTTAACTTTCCTTGAGAATCTCTTCCAAATGCAGCTAAACAATGATGCGCTAGTGTTTTTCGCTCTCCTTGATATATAAAGGTAGTCCCCTTTGGAATATACCGTAAATCAGAAGCGAGCAGGTCCATTATTCCTCTTTCTTTCCTGAGATAAGTTTCAGCAACAGTTCCTTCGATAAGCTTGGATTTCATTTGGAGCTCTAAAACCGCATTCAATCGTTGAGCCCTGTCTTTGAATGCTTCTAAAGACTTATTCTCATAAGACGCTTTAGATTTAGGCGTTGAAAGAGATTTTGAATTTTCTTTGACGTTTAAAACATCTGCTAAATACGATACTGATTCTTTAAAACTTAGCCTTTTTTCCCGTTGAATGAGCTGAATAAGGTTACCACCTTCACCCGACTCAAAGTCCTTCCATAGCCCTTCTTTTGATCCTGCTATATTCATAACAAAAGAACCTTTTCGGCCATACCTTAAGGCTGTTTTAGTTGACATGTGAGGATTGGGTTCTCCTAAGAGACTACGTATGATTAATTCCGTTTTTCCTCCTGTTGCTTGAAGAATATGTTCGACGGAAGGAGAAGATAGCTTTTCTTTTGGTGAGAAAGCTTTATCTTTGATTCTATCAGTTTGCTCATGTTTGTTCTGATGTATAGGTTTTTGTCCAAATGCAATTTGGCGATGAATCTTTGTGGCTATACCTGCTCTCATCTCAGAGATAATAGCTAAGCCTGCTGGTTGATTGGCAACAAGATGGGCATTTTCATTCAGAACTTTGAGGGCTTTTTGCCATTCGATTTTGTGGGACTCTATTGGTTTATCCCTTTCTAACTGGACCTTGATCGTTTTCCAGAGTTTGGCCAACTCTCGTGAGGCCTTAAGGTAACTCTGGATCGGCTTATAGATGTCTTCAGGGCGAGTTTTTGGATCAATATCTCCCTTGCTAACCTTCTCATAAAAAGCAATGTCAAAAGTCAGGCAATCCACATCAAGGTCTTGCTCTTTGAAGATTCTGTAATCTTTTGAAGCCGTTAAAAATCGTTTCAGTTCCTGGGCTTTGGTCGCTTTTTTCGAAATGTTTTCTTCTGAAGCATACGCTTGAACTTTCTCTCTCAATTCTCCAGCTACGGCATGTTCTAAAAGCTTCTCTTCCTTAATTTTGAAGTGCTCAAAATAAGACTGGTACTTTTCTGGTAATTCAACAATTTTTAAAGCCAGAGCATCTCTTTGGGATTGGAGTTCATGAAATTTCTCAATGGTAATAAGTGATCCTGGTGATACGACCTGAACCCTAGTTTGGCTTTGGTTCTTTTGCTGAACTTGAAGGTGACTATAAATAGCTGCCGCTTGGTTTCTCGTATCCGCATAAGATTTAGCCAAGTCATAGTGTTCTTTTTCCTCTGAACTCAGCTTTTTAATGTAAAGATCCTGAAGCTGGGATCCGTAATGGGCTTCCGCATGAGATCTGATGGAGCTGATAAAGACACGATTTTCTTTTGCAATCGTCTCTCCCCAGTAGTCTTTGTAGTCTCCTGAACCTTCATCCCCCGATGAGACTCGAGAGCCTGCCCTCGGCTTGATCGAGGGGCAAACCTTTGTAGTTTTAAAAAATGGCGTATAGAGCTTCAAGTTTTCCTGGAAAATAAATGCAAGAGAATCGCGTTCGGTCTTAAGGGCTTTGTAGTCCTCATACAGAGGATGGGATTGAGACAAGGCTGCAGGGTGAGTTTCAGAGATGGTTTTCCATAAAGATCGGGTTTGCCTTACCAAATCCATATACCCTTGAACTTGAATTGAAGCACGATGTTCCAGATCAGACAGAAGCCTTGGACGAAGACCAGCTTCCACTTCCAAAACGTCTCGCCGAATTCCTGCTAGCCGAACGTATGGGTTGTGATTGTCCCAGTCCTTGAGGATATCTCCTGCAATCTGTTTCTTTTCTTCAAAGAGCTTTTGATAAGCCAAATAAGAAGGATGCTTATAGAGAAGCTGTTCAGATTCAAGCGATCCTTCCATCTCTTCTCTAAGCGTTGCGGCCTCACTGATAAGATCACGGTAGTTTTGAACGCGTCCGAGGTAAGGTTTTTGATCTTCTGGGACGTGGTAATCTTGAAGGGTGTCTTTGAGCGTGTATCGGCTTACCTTATCTACTACTTCTTTAAAATCAATAAATTGTTCGCGGTTAATATAAGCCTTCACATCGTTCCTGTGGCGTGTAAAAGAAACGAGAAGGGTTGAGGTATCCATAAGGGGATCTAACACGACAAACGATCTGTCGAATGTTGAGCCTTCCGATTTATGAATGCTCATGGCATAGCCATGGGTGATATGTTTATATTCGTTTACGTTGAGGCTAACGTATCTTTGATCATCGAGTTTTACAGTAAGATAGCTTTTCTTTGCGTCAAACGATTCAATCGTTCCAAAGGTTCCATTCTTAATGCCAATTTTATGAGTTTCATTCCATCTATTTTTCAAAGACCGATAAGTATTTTTGACATAACGCCCTTGGTGATCATTTTGAGTAAAACGAATCCTGTCCCCAAGAGCATATCCCTCTCCATGAAGGGTAAATGAGTCTTGGAGATATCCTTGGCCTTTCAACTCCTGCCGAATGCTTTGGTTGATTTCATAAACTTGCATGTTGCGATAGGCTAGGGCAATAAGGCTCTTGTTAGGATTTTCAAGAAGGCTTTTGACATAGTCTTGGGCTAGAGACATATGAACCTGAGAGGCTGATTCAAGCCACGTTAAATGGCCTTTATCATAATAAGGTTTGAGGCCATCTAAGACGTGATGATCATTTAAAAGCTTTGAACATTCTTTTTGCCAGAGAATACGTTGACGCATGACCTCCCGCGTTTCACAAAATCCAAAGCGCTTGGCAAAAACACTTCCATAATCTCCTGGATCTCGAGATTTAATCTGGGCTGTATCTTGGACAATGAGGACCTTAACACCTTTTAAAGTGGCTTCTTCAAGAAACACCACCCAAAGCCTCCCCCCAATCATGTTGGCTTCATCCACAATAATCACGTCATCGAATGTGAATCGACTTTTCTCGTACTCTTTCATACGCTGAAAAGCGTAGAGATAAGGCCTGCCCCAGAGCTTTCCTGACTCGACAAGGCTCTTTTGAGCTTCATGTTTTTCCCAAGCGAATTTTAAGCTATCAAGAGTTCGACAAGGAATCCCAATTTCCTGCTCCATAATCTCAACGGCTTTTCCTTGAAAGGAAGTCCCTAAGACACGATAACCAGATTCCTGGTAAGCCTCCGCCACGGCTTTTAAAAGAGTTGTCTTCCCTGTTCCGGCTTTACCATTGAGAAGGCAAATATCAGGTCCTGAACAGAGGTGGGTAATGGCATCTTTTTGTTCTTGTAAAAGCTTAAAACCAAGCTCACTTTCTCGTGCTTCAATGACTTTGGATATAACTTCTTCAGCAACAGTTTTAGTGTTACTTTGATGGAGGGTATCCGCAAGTTGAGTAATTTTGTCTTCCTGCTCCTTGTAAGTCCGAGAGGTGAACAGATGATCTCGGTTAAGGTTTTCACCTACTTCAGAGGTAACATCTTTATTTTCTAAAAGCTGATCCGTGAATTGAGATGCAAGCTTTTGAATATGGGTTCCTAACTCTTGATTCTTATTTCCTGCCAGCCCTTCATAAACAAAATTTTCGTTAGACTGTTTTAAAATAAGCTCAGAAGGAATTTCGATTCCTTCGACTTTGGCTTTTAAAATTCTGAAGAGTTTCTCATCTCCTCCCACCCGGCGGATGATTTCCTCTTCCAGATGCTTACGGGTAAAAGTCGTACGTTTGAGAGCCACCTCATGAACAAGAGCCGCAGGATTTTCACAGATGAGCTCGATATTTTTTTGTCGAATTGCCTCGTTGTCGGCAATAATGCGAGAGTATTGACCCTTCTCAGCTAAGCGCTGGGCATACCATCCTTCATGAGCTGTAGGCAGTAAAGATAAACCTTGATCCTCAAAAGATCGACAATCAATCCGAACTTCATACCCCCCTAACTCGAGATGCTTGTTGACTACAACTTCCCATTGTTTGCGGGTCACATTGTGTTCGGTTTTGGAGACAATTTCTCGATCTTTTCTTTGAGAAAACTCTTCACCCAGAAGAGGTCTTCTTGTTATCATTCCATGGAAATGGGGATTGTCTTTATCCCAGTGAATGGCATATTCAACCACCAAACCACGAGACACAAACCTCTCAGTCAGAAATTCTTCGACACACGCTTCAGCTTCCAATTGAGAGAACTCAAGAGGGATGGCTCCCATAATTGTTTGTGCTGTTTGAGCGGAATTTAAAAACTGTTCTTTGGCTTCTGGATTTTTAAAATGAAGAGTTGCCCACTCATCTTCAAATTGTTCAGCTTTATTCCATAAAATATCAGAATTTTTGACCCAATCAGGAGCATCTTCAGGGGCGAGGACACGGCTAACAACAACATTATTTTTACAATCATAATTGTAGATGGCACCTGTTCTCTCGTCCACAAGACGAGCAGCCCCAATGTAAGCACTGAAACCTACAGAAGACCTTCCAGCACTCCTAGAAATAAATCCAAGATTGAGCGAATAAATCGCCATGCACCTAAGTTCCTTAGGCGTCAATCCTTACCTGACGTATCTTGGGTGAAGCGAAAGCAGTTCGGCAATCAGTGTTTAGTCATCAGAAAACTCTAGTCCATAGTAATCACTCCCAATTCTGAACCTTTGAGTATGTAAATATGAAATTTCTTTTGATAATTGAATTCTAATTTCTTTATTATACGCCTGTGGCCAAAAAGCACAAGCGCGATTGCAAATCGCGCATAAGTGCGCATCTAACGATGAAGACTTATAAGAAGTATTTTCTTTAGCATTGCGATTTGCATTTTCTTATTAATTTGGTGCAGAATTCGTGTTAGCTTGATAAATACTAGTGGGGGTGATCGTCCGATCTTTTTGCCTTCCCTGTTATGTAAATTGGAATGCTTCAGCAGCCCCCTTCTGCTTTTAGTGAAAATCACTTTAGTACATTTTCACCCTTAACAAAAGGTGATTTTAGGTCTCTGTTTAAACTATTAGGAACAAATATTTGTAACTGGGGTATTCTGAAATGTAAAGGAAGTATGACAAAGGAAGGAGAAAGTCACTATTATGGTAAACTATTAAGACAACCAACAAAGTAAACTTTTTTAACAGGGAGGCTATAAAACCTTCCTTGTCATACCAAGAAGCTTAAATGGCCGCTAAATTAAATTAGGCAACAATTCAAAGCCTCTTGAAACTTTATTTTCACAAAGATACTCCAACTTCTTAGAATTGAATAGGTTAAAATCAAAATAAATTTAAACCCGCTAGCAAATATCTTGTTTTTGGATATTATACCAAAACACCATCTAACTAGTAATTTATGATCCAACTCCAAGCAGCAAGC
>CAYYRQ010000032.1:0-18716 GCA_964474215.1 uncultured Alphaproteobacteria bacterium | reverse complement strand
ATTTTGGTAGTTTATATACGCTTTTTTTCACAAAATCTAGATTTTTTTAATGAAAGTGATTTTATGCTTATCATATATGAGAAACTATAATAAGATCCATTTGAAATTTTTTAGGTTAGGTAAATATTTATGACATCTTCTCTGAAAGAAAAAATAGTCGAGCGCATGGACGCTAAGAACCTTTCAATTGCTGAGCTAGAGCGAAGGGCTGGATTAAGCATTCATTCGGTTCGAAATATATTAAAAGGTCGAATAAAAAAACCAAGCGCTCAATCCCTTCAAGCAATTGCCGAAGCCTTAGAATGTTCAATCGTTGACCTAATGAATAATGCACCAACAAAACCAAGTCCGTTTCCTCAAGAAAGTCGGGCCCGAACTAAAAAAAGAACGGCCCTTGAATACCCCGAGTTAATGAAAGAATGCACAGAAAAAGTTTTAGATATCATTCAACAGAAAAAATTCAAAGTATCTGTAGACGAATACCTAGACATTACGAAAAAAGTATATTTTTATTCATCCAGAGAAGAACCTCGGAGTTTTGATATGAGGTTTACAGAATGGCTTATTGAAAGCCAATTTGATGATCAAAAGCCTCACACCAAAAACTAAATGTAAGCTAACCTGATGTCTTCAATCGCTCCAAAGCAACTGATTGATATTATCAAATTCTTGAACATTGCTGAAAAGCTAAAAAGCGAACTGCGTCATTCTTGGCTATCTTGCCATCGCCAAGAAAGTGTCGCAGAGCACAGTTGGCGCATGTGTTTAATGGTTATTCTGTTTGCTCCTTATCTTAGCCAACCTGTTGATATGGAAAAATGCCTTAAGATGGCTGTTCTTCATGATTTAGCTGAAGCAGAAACTGGTGACATTCCTGTTTTTGATACCCAAGACCCAAAAGTCAAAAAACGAAAACAAGTTCTTGAACTTGCATCCATGAAAAAAATATGCGCCATCCTCCCTCATCCCCTAGGCGAAGAAATGTTTTCTATATGGATCGAATATGAAGAAAAAAAGAGTTTCGAAGCCTGTTTTGTCAATGCCCTTGATAAAATTGAAGTTCATTTACAACACGTTGAAGCCCCTCTTTCAACTTGGATAGAGGCTGAGCGAGATATGCTATTCCAAGATAAATGGATGAAAGACCATTGTAAATGTGATCCTGTTCTACTCGAACTTGCGGAAAAAATTATACAACTAGGAATAGAAAAGCTTATAAAAGCTGGAGAGGACGTAGATATTATTGCTCAGAGAGCGACTGCATGATAAGCTCCTCAATACCTTTTTCTTCGTCTAATGGAATAACGATTTCATCTGGGTGTGTATATCCCAACTGTAACCGAACTTGCTGATCTAATAAATCACGGTTAATGCTTCTTGGCCTTAGGTCCTGAACCTTTCTCTCTAAACGAAGACGTTCATCAGTCACGCTATGCAATTCGTTTTCAACTGTCTGAAGTTGGTCTCGAAGCTGAATCCAAGATAAAATTCCTCGATCCCCTTGAATAGAGTGATATATAAAATATCCCATGATAGCTAGAACGATAAAGGGACCTATCGCTTTTTGGCTTAAACGTTGAAGATGACGAGAGTTAATATTCATGACTTAACTTTAAAAGAGTTTTACGAAAAGGGGAAGTCGGGGCTTGAACTCTTTCGATGCTAAAAAAGCCTGATTTAACCAAACACAAGAGATTATAGTGTACCAAAAAGTCGATCTCCAGCATCACCAAGACCTGGCACAATGTGAGCTTTTTCGTTTAGTTTTTCATCGAGAGCTGCCGTAAAAATAGGTATATGATCATACTTTTCATTGAACGTTCTTACTCCCTCAGGCGCGGCAACAAGACATAAAAACTTAATCTTTTTAGGATCAGCTCCTCGATTGATCAAAATATCAACAGCTGCAACGGCTGAATTGCCAGTTGCGAGCATAGGGTCGACCAAGAAAAATGTTCGTCCATCAGGGCGCGGAAGCTTCACCAAATACTCCACAGGTTTTTTGGTTTTCGGGTCTCGATACATTCCGATATGCCCTTCATCCGCTTCTGGCATAAGTTCCAAAAGGCCATCTGCCATACCCAAACCTGCTCGTAAAATAGGTACGATAACTGGATTTTTTTCAGCTAAAGTAGGTGCTTGCATTTTTGTAATAGGTGTTGATATCGTTTTTGAAGTTAATGCTAAATCACGGGTAATTTCAAACCCCATCAAAAGAGCTATTTCGCGAAGAAGCTGTCTAAACGCGTGCTTTGGGGTCTTGTCTTCTCTCATTTGCGTTAATTTATCTTGAATAAGGGGGTGCTCAATAATATGAAGGTTTGGAAACTGATTATGCATTGTAACCTGATCTTGCTCAATTTGCTCCCATTCATACGTGAAAACATATGAAGGTTCAAGCTTAAATAGGTATTTCTTCTAGCGATGCCTTGAAGGAAGAGATACCAAAATCAATTTCTTCCTTAGAAATAGTCAATGGCGGAGCAAAACGAACAACTGTATGGTGAGTGTCTTTTGAAAGCACACCTTTTGCAAGAAGAAGCTCACACACTTCTCTGGCTGAAACAAGGTCCGGATCTAGGTCAACACCGGCCCAAAGTCCTACCCCCCGAACGTCCCTTATTAAAGGAGATTGAATTGCTTTTAACTTTTCAATCATATAGGAACCCATTTCAACAGCTCGTTCAGCCAATTTTTCTTCTTCTAACAAGGAAAGAGTTGCATGACCCATTGCGCTCGCAAGAGGGTTACCCCCGAATGTTGATCCGTGACTTCCAGGTGTCATAAAAGATAAAACCTCTCTCGTACTCAAGAAGAGCGAAACAGGGTACATACCTCCTCCTAATGCCTTCCCCAGAATCAGCCCATCAAGCTGAATATTCTCATGTTGAAAAGCAAACATTTTACCTGTTCTTCCCATCCCGGATTGAATTTCATCTACAACGAAAAGAATATTATGCTTTTCACATATTCTCTTAAATATCCCTTGGGCGGAACAATGATGCCTCCTTCTCCTTGAATTGGCTCAACCAAAAAAGCAACCGTGTTCGGCGTAATTGCTTTTTCTAAAGCGCTAGAATCACCAAATGGTATAGATTTAAACCCCGGTGTAAAAGGGCCAAAGTCCTTTTGATATTCCGCATCTGTGGAAAAGCTAATAACTGTGGTTGTTCGACCATGAAAATTATTGTCTGCTACAATAATTTCGGCCTGATTTTCAGGCACTTTTTTAACCTGGTAACCCCACCGTCGAACACATTTAACGGCTGTTTCAACGGCTTCCGCCCCAGTGTTCATTGGGATGGCCATTTCAAAGCCAGATAAATTACATGCCTTTTCAATAAAAGGGGCTAACTGATCGGTATGAAACGCACGAGATGTCAGTGCCAGTTTTTTGACCTGTTCCGAAAATACTTCAACAAGTTTAGGATTACCATGCCCAAAACTAACTGCCGAATAGGCCGACATCATATCGAGATATTTCTTGCCATCAACATCCCAAAGCCAAACACCCTTACTACGACTTAAGACAACCGGAAGTGGATTATAAGTGTTTGGTAATACTTGATTTTCTCGAGCAATATAATATCCCGTTTGCATTGTCTACACCTCTTTCTTTGATAAAAGATTTTGTAAAACATCTTGGCATAAAACAAGTGTCTTATGGTCTATGTCTCGATCTGGATTATATTCTACCAACTCAAAAGCTTTTAGGTTTGGGTCTCTACCCACTTTCCTTATTTCAGGTAAAACGTCCCTGCTTTTTAAACCATTAGCAGCTGGGGATCCAACTCCCGGGGCCTCTTCGGGATCGAAGCCATCAAGATCCATAGAGATTCCGTAGCCTTTAGTCCCTTGCTTGACAATCCTAAGCGCTTCTTCAAATACGACTTTAAAACCTCTGCTCTGCACTTCATCAATGTAATAAATACGAACCCCCAATTTTTCTAGTAAAGCTCGCTCTCCCTCTTCATAACTTCGAATGCCAATGAGGCAAACCTGTTTGGGATCTAACGATGGACCTTGGTCAAGTATATTCACAAGAGCAGGCTCCCCATAGCCAAGCAGCGCCGCAAGTGGCATGCCATGTAATGCTTTTGATGGAGTCGTTTCCATGGTGTGAGAATCCATATGAGCATCAATCCAAATAAGGCCAAACTTTTTTTGTGCATCTAAAGCACTGACGACACCTGCCCAAGTCCCCGCAGCGACAACATGGTCTCCCCCAATGATCACTGGGAAATATTCTTCTTTAATACTGTCACGAACAGAACTTGCTAACCTTTGACATGTATCTTTTATGTATGGAAGTGTCTCTAGTCCAGAAGCCAAATCTATTTCTAAGCTTGTCTTCTTTGGATAAATGGTCTCCTTCCATCTCCAAGAATTCAAGACTGGAGAATTCTTTATAGTATTTGGACCTTTTTCTGTGTTCCTGACTTGAGCTCCCCAACCTGAAGCATAACCAATAAAAATAGCGTTTTTCATTTTCTTCCTATCTCACATTTATCTCTCATATCATATACAAAATTAGTTAACGGAATTTTATGGGGATGCCTTTAAAACTTTCATAAAGGAAAAGTACAAACACCTAAAACCGGCACTGTATTGCTTGAAGCAAGCCCTAAAACATTTATTAGTTAGTAGTTTAACAATGAATGGGAAAAAAACAATTCTTTATGCCCACAAGAGCCTACAAAATAAAAAAGTTGTACCTTGTGAAAGATGCGGGTATGCTGAATGCAGATACATTGCTTTTGGCAAAAAGAACTAATTTATAGGCAAAATAAAGCCCCAATTTGTTAGAGCTTGCCAAGAACGAAAAACATGGAACACAAGACGAAACCAATGATTGGTTCGATAATTGAAATGAAAGTTACAGAGGACCTTTAATTTATGAAAATGAATCTAAGCAGAATAAATAGACAGCGGATTTATGCCTTTGTACACTTCCCCTTACAGAACTTTATATTTCCTTATGGATATCTAAGGGAAAATTGATCGGAATAAGCATGGTTTCCAATTGTTAACGACATCCTCTTAAGAGGATAGGTTAAGGAGTTGGAAAATGAGTAAGTTAATGTTAATAGACGCGAGTCATCCTGAAGAATCAAGGGTGGCCGTCTTAAATAATAATCAGTTAGAAGAATTTGATTTTGAAACAACGACAAAAAAGCAATTAAAGGGTAATATTTACCTTGCAAAGGTGATAAGAATTGAGCCCTCCCTTCAAGCTGCATTTGTTGAATTTGGAAGCAATCGCCATGGCTTTCTAGCCTTTAATGAAATCCACCCCGATTACTATCGTATTCCTATGGAAGACCGCGAAGCCCTAATGGCACAAGTTGCAGAAGAAGCTGCTCTTACGGCTGAGGAACCCGTTGAAGAAAAAAAAGTTGCGGCTGAGGTGGAAATACTGGGGGGAGAAGATGTGGAAGAAATTGAAGCGCGCCCACAACGTTCGCGTCCTCTCCGCCAATACAAAATTCAAGAAGTCATAAAGCGTCGCCAAGTTATGCTTATACAAGTTACCAAGGAAGAGCGAGGGGGTAAAGGCGCTGCTCTTACCACATATCTCTCTCTTGCTGGTCGGTATTGTGTTCTCATGCCAAACGCTGCAAAAGGTGGGGGTATTTCAAGAAAAATAACAAGCCCATCTGATAGAAAGCGATTACGAGAAATCATTGAATCGATCGATTTGCCAGACTCAATGTCACTTATCATTCGTACAGCAGGCATGGCGCGCACAAAAACAGAAATCAAGCGAGATAGCGACTATCTTATGGGACTTTGGAATGAAATTCGCGACAAAACACTTCATTCCATTGCTCCTGCTTTAATATATGAAGAAAGCTCTCTTTTAAAAAGATCTATCCGGGACTATTACACGCGAGATATTGATGAAATTTGGGTTGAAGGCGACGGGGGTTATAGAGAAACAAAGAACTTTGTTCGAAAATTAATCCCTAGCCATGCCAAAAAAGTAAAACAATATACGGATGAACAAATTCCTCTTTTCAGTCGACATGGAGTGGAACAACAAATTGACGATATGTATAGCCCTACTGTCCAGCTTAAGTCCGGCGGCTACATCGTTTTCGGAACGACTGAAGCCCTCGTTGCTATTGATGTGAACTCGGGCAGAGCAACACGTGAAAGGCATATTGAAGAAACAGCATTCAAAACCAATATGGAAGCAGCAGAGGAAGTTGCTCGTCAACTTCGACTGCGAGATTTAGCTGGCCTCGTTGTCATTGACTTTATTGACATGGAAGAAAATCGAAATATTGAGGCTGTTGAACGCCGCTTAAAGGATGCCATGCGACATGATAGAGCGCGCGTTCAAGTGGGGAGAATCAGCCCTTTTGGCTTGTTAGAACTTTCTCGTCAACGCTTAAGACCAAATATCATTGAATCAACGAGCATCCCCTGTCATATTTGTCGAGGTTCGGGTATGGTCCGTTCTGTCGAATCTTCTTCTTTACACATCCTACGGGGAATTGAAAGCGAAGCAATACAACAAAGGTCTAAGGAACTTTTGGTCTATGTTCCTACGTCAATTGCTCTTTACATGTTAAATCAAAAGAAGAGCTCCTTGGAACAAATGGAAAAAAAATGGAACCTTTCTATTCGTTTCGCCAACGACGACTCACTCATCCCACCTGCTTATAGAATCGAACGATTAAAAATGGGACAAGAGGGATTATCCTCAGAAAGTAAAGAAAAAAAACACGACCGGAAGAAACAATTCAAAGCAAAACGAGAATCGGAGCCACCACAAGAAAAAGTCGTGGACTTACCTCAACAAAAAAAGCCAAAAGCTTCTAAAGAAGACAAGCCAAATCGCCGATTCCGTAAGTATGATCGTCAGTCCAAGAAAAATCAAAAAGAAAACAAGCCCCCAAAAACACAAGCTGCACCATCTTCTAAAGAATTAGGTGGGGAAAAAAAAGATAATAAAGATGGGGCAAACGAAAGCCCACCTGCCCCCTCAAAAAAAACGGGCACACGTAAAGGTTGGTGGCAACGTCTCATCGAATAAGTCTTATGCAAATAGATACATACATTAGACTCTCTCGCATCAAAGCCCCCGTAGGAATATTTTTGTTATTACTTCCGACCTGGTGGGGATTCGCTCTCGCGAGTCATCAGATTCCTGACCTTTACATTTTGTTTCTTTTTGCGCTTGGAGCTATACTTATGAGAAGTGCTGGGTGCGTTTACAATGATATCATCGATAAGGACTTTGATAAAAAAGTGCAAAGAACAATTGGTCGACCAATTGCATCCGGAGAACTTCATGTTCGCCAAGGACTTACTTTTCTAATAACCCTGCTGGTCCCTGCAGCCTTCATTCTTTTTTCCCTCCCTGTTCTCAGTATTTCTATCGGTTTCTTTGCGCTTGCACTTGTATTTATTTACCCCTGGATGAAACGAATTACATATTGGCCCCAACTTTTTTTGGGCCTAACTTTCAATATAGGTATATTTATAGGCTGGTTCACAAACTCATCTAGTCTAACATTGGGCCCGATATTTTTGTATGTAGGGGCCATTTTTTGGACCATCGGTTATGATAGCATTTATGCCTTTCAAGATAGAGAAGATGATCTACTGGTTGGGGTAAAATCCTCTGCCCTTGTTATTTCATCCCACCCAAAATTGTTCCTCAGTCTGATTTATGGATTCACTTTAATATTTTGGATCATTGCAGGCTTTTATTCTCGTTTTTTTGAAGTTTACTGGTTATTCTTAAGTCTTATAGCGGCTCACTTTGCTTGGCAGATTGCGACTTTAAAAATAAATATTGCCGAAAACTGCTCCACGCGCTTTTTTTCAAATGTACATGTTGGAATTCTTTTATTCATAGCTATTGTTTTTTCGCGATTAATCGACTAAACAAAAGTATATAGATAGAGTTATTTGATGAAGTTTTTAGATCTCTTTTCAAACAAAACAAGCTTATCTCTCGTTTCTCGACTATGGAGAGAACATATTCGTCCCTATAAGTGGTATATTTGTGGCGGGCTATTTTGCATGGCCGTTGCTGCCATGACAACCGCCATGCTTGCCAAAATGCTCCAACCGCTTTTTGATGATGTCTTTGTTGCACAAAACGAAGACATGTTGATGAACGTTGCTATGCTTGTTCTTGGCATTTTTATCCTCAAAGGAATTTCTGGATACGGTGAATCTGTTAGCCTAATTTATGTGGGTCAACGTATCATTGGAGACATTCAAAAACGACTTTTCGATCATTTTATGAGCGCTGATCTTTCTTATTTCCACACCCATCCGAGTGGCGAGCTTGTTTCAAGAGTATTGAATGACGTGAATTTAATGCGGAATGCTGTTACAACAGCCCTTGTCAGCATGGGAAAAGACTTTCTATCCCTTGTTTTCCTTATTGGGTTAATGTTTTACCAAGACTGGTTACTTGCTTCTATCGCTTTTTTTGTGTTTCCCATTGCGCTTATTCCTATTGTGAAAATAGGAAAAAAAATGAGAAAAGTTTCAATCAATACGCAAGAAGAAATGGGGCTCTTTACAATTCTTCTCCATCAAGTTTTTCAAGGCATGCGAATCGTTAAATCTTATGCTATGGAAGCCTATGAAAAAGAACGGGCTCATCGGCTCATTTCAACCTTAAATTTTCTGAACATAAAGGGGGGTAAAGTTCGTTCAGCCTCTCATCCTATTATGGAAACATTAGGTGGAATTGCGATAGTCATTGTCATCCTCTATGGCGGAACACAGGTGATTGCGGGCAATCGAACTACAGGAACATTTATTTCATTTATTACAGCTCTTCTGCTTGCCTATGAGCCACTTAAGCGACTTGCAAATCTTAATGCAAACCTTCAAGAAGGGCTAGCAGCTGTCTGGCGTATATTCGATGCCATTGACGAAAAACCTTCTATCAATGATGCCCCTAATGCAACTTCACTTTCGATAAAAAAAGGGCGTATCGATTTTGACGACGTTTCTTTTTCTTACCCTAACGGTAAAAAAGCGATTCAAAATGTCACCCT
This sequence comes from uncultured Alphaproteobacteria bacterium, assembly GCA_964474215.1. Classification (GTDB taxonomy): domain Bacteria; phylum Pseudomonadota; class Alphaproteobacteria; order UBA9655; family UBA9655; genus UBA9655. Next base: position 9,684 of record CAYYRQ010000032.1, on the reverse strand, counting down.
CTCTGTGCCCGCTGGACAACGTATAGCATTAGTTGGACCTTCTGGCGCCGGTAAGTCCAGCCTCCTCAACCTCATTCCTCGCTTTCATGACGTTCTATCAGGACGCCTTAAAATTGACGGAATTGATATACGTTACCTTACGCTCAGCTCCCTCCGTTCACAGATTGCCCTTGTTAGTCAAGAGGTCGTTTTATTTGATGATACGGTAAGAGCGAATATCGCTTATGGCAGATGGAACGCATCTGATGAAGAAATTATTCAAGCTTCTAAAGCAGCTGCAGCACATGAATTCATTAAACATTTACCCCAGGGTTATGAGACCATTGTTGGGGAACAAGGCATTCGTCTTTCAGGCGGCCAACGTCAAAGGTTGGCAATTGCTCGAGCTATGTTGAAAAATGCTCCTATCTTGTTACTTGATGAAGCAACTTCATCACTGGATACCGAATCAGAAAGAAAAGTGCAATCTGCCCTGGATCGTTTAATGGATGGTCGGACGACAGTCGTTATTGCTCATCGACTATCTACAGTATTAGATGCGGATAGAATATATGTTATTGAAGATGGACAAGTCACAGAGCAAGGAACCCATCAAGAACTTTTGCAAATGAGCGGAACCTATGCCTATTTAGTTGATCTTCAATTTACAACTGATACTATACCACAAGCTTCCTAAAAAAATTGGGGTAGTATGAATATATACAAGAAAATTCGAAGTTCTTCCTCCCTTCGTCGGTTGGCAGGTATATTGATTGCTAAATATGTCAATTTAGTCTGGGCTACTGGCAAATGGAAACTCATTGACGTGCATTACCCGGAGCAATCTTGGCGTGACAACAAACCTATTATTGCCTGTTTTTGGCATGGAAGACTTCTTATGCTTTTTAAGGCATGGTATGGGAAACATAAGTTACATATGATTATCTCAAGCCACCATGACGGTGAGATTATTGCTCGAACGACTGAAAGCTTTGGTTATGGTTGGATTGCCGGATCTTCAACCAGGGGAGGTAAGCAAGCCTTTCTGAAAACATTGAAAATTCTAAAGCGAGGTGAATCCGTTGGAATTACGCCTGATGGCCCTCGAGGCCCCCGACAACGCGCTAGTTTAGGCGTCATTCAAATAGCCAGACACTCAAACGCTGCAATTTTTCCTGTCACGTATTCTTCTTCACGGGGGCTGTTCATGAAAACATGGGACCGTTTTTTTCTTCCTCTACCTTTCGGCAAGGGCATTATACTATATGGACCTCTCATTGACGTTGCTAACTCATCAAAGAATGACGAAGAAATTAAAGAAGAGCTTGAAAATACGCTTAATGCCTTAACCCAAAAAGCTGACCAGCTCTGCCACCAAACAAAGGAAACTCCATGAGTCTTCTTCGAAGTGGTTACTACACTATCTCTTGGATCAGCGTTCCCTTTATCTTACTCTATTTATATTGGCGATCTTCCAAAGGCCATGAACTTAAGGATCGTTTAAACGAGAGAAAAGGAATAACCGATCAAGTTCGACCAAATGGAACTTTAATATGGATAAATGCGGTAAGTGTGGGTGAAGCAATTGCAGCCCTTACCCTTATTGAATCTCTCCAAAAAAAATACACTGATATTAATTTTTTACTCACCACAACAACAGTCTCATCTTCTGAAGTTGTAAGCACCAAACTCCCAAACCATACCAAACATCAATTTTGCCCTATCGATACGCCACAAGCGGTCAATCGATTTCTAAATCATTGGCAACCTGATCTTGCAATATGGATTGAGTCGGAGTTATGGCCAAACTTAATTTACGAAACCCAAGAAAGAGGGATACCTACAATTCTATTAAATGGCAGGATGTCTCAAAAAAGCTTTTCGAATTGGAAAAAAATCAAAAGTCTTATCGCCCCTCTACTCTCTAAACTCAAAGTTTGCGCCGTCCAATCTGAAGATCAAGCCAACAACTTCAAGTCTCTTGGGGCCGCTAATATTTCGATTATGGGGAATATAAAAATCATGATGACCCCCCTAAACTTGGATTTGCAAAAATATGAATCACTAAAAAAAATGATAGGCGATCGCCCTGTGTGGCTAGCCGCAAGCACTCATCCGGGAGAAGACGAAATCATTTTTGAAACGCATTTAAATTTAAAGAAAAAATTACCTAACATCCTAACTCTGCTCGTTCCTCGCCACGTTGAGAGGAGTGAGACCATAAAAGCCTTAGTTCAGAAATATAATTTATCTGGTGCGCTAAGAACAAATTGTTCATCTATGAAGCACATTGATGTTTATATAGGAAATACTCTTGGAGAAATGGGGCTCTATTATGCTGTTGTCCCGGTGGCATTCATGGGAGCAACCTTTGTTCCAAAAGGAGGTCATAATCCGATAGAAGCTGCACAACTTGGTTCCTATGTTATTCATGGACCCTATATATTTAACAATCCACAACTTTATAAAATTCTTTCTTCTCTTGAAATGAGTCAAGGCGTCAATAATAAGGACGAGCTTTCTCGAGTTGTTCTGTCACGATTAGCAAAAAAGAAAAAAAACTACGATGAGCCCTTAGTGCTCAAAACATACCGTGAAAATGGGTTGCATGATCTCATCAAACTACTTGATCCCCATATTAAAAGTGTGCGAGGAAGTTGGGAATGAAAGCGCCTTCATTCTGGTACCAGCCGCCCAGCATATATTCAAAAATCCTAACACCTACTGCATGGATTTATGAACACAGTGAAAGATTTTTGCGTTCTCTTAAAAAGCCCAAGAAACTGACGGTTCCCATAATAAGTATTGGAAATATTGTTTGTGGCGGATCAGGAAAAACACCGACATCGCTTGCCCTCGGTCAAATTCTGCAACAAAAAGGACACCCCGCCCATTTTGTAACGCGGGGCTATAAAGGAAAAAAACAAGGACCACACAAAGTAAACTTATCCTCTGATTCATACAAAGACGTTGGTGATGAGTCTCTTCTTTTGGCATCACAAAATCCAACATGGGTTGCTAAAAATAAGGTATTAGGCGCAATAAAGAGCATAAAAAATGGTGCAAAAATTATTATTTTGGATGATGGGCATCAAACAACTGGGCTCTATAAAGATCTTTCATTGGTTGTTGTTGACTTAAATCAAAGCTTTGGTAACGGTTCTGTTGTCCCTGCCGGTCCCTTAAGAGAAAATTTACAAAAGGGCTTAGAACGTGCAGATGCAATTATCCGCATAGGAAAGGGTGATCTCAATATTTCTAAACCCATTTTTACAGCACGAATCATTCCTACCGTCCCTTCACTACCTAAAAAACCTTGTGTTGCTTTTTGTGGACTTGGGTTTCCGGAAAAATTTTATTCAAGCCTTAAAGATTTAGGTCTCGAGGTCAAAGAAAAGATTTCGTTTCCTGACCACTACCATTACAAAAATTCAGACCTTATTAAGCTTTTAAAGCTCAGCGAGGAAAAGAATTCATTTCTTGTAACCACAAGAAAGGATTTTGTTAAAATTCCTCCCCCTTGGCAAAACAAGGTATATGTTCTAGACATAAAAATTCAATTTGACGACGAAGAAGCATTGTATAGATATATATGTGAGAAAATTCCTATTCTAAAGGAGCGTATGTGAAATTTAGTTTTTTTAAAAAAATCCGTCATTTAATTGAAGGTTTTTTGTTCCTGCTTGTTTGGTTGTCTTTGCGCTACGCCTTACCGGGAAAGTCTGCAAGCAATGTTTCGGGATGGCTTGGTAGGACAGTCGGCCCACGGCTCTACTTGAGCAATAGGGCACAAAAAAATATTACCAAGTGTTTTCCTGAAAAGTCAAAAGCTGAAGTTGATCTTATCATTAAAGAAATGTGGGATAATTTTGGGCGTCTCATAGCCGAATATACAAAAGAGAAACAATTTTTAAGTGGCACGACATTAAAAAACATTGAAGTCGTTGGGATTGAACACTTAAGACAAATTCAAAATGATGGAAAGCCAGGTATCATTTTTACGGGCCATATAGGACATTGGCAAATGATTTCATTAGTTGCCCAATCCATAGGTTTTGATCTGACACAAATGTATAGGCCTCCAAACAACCCCTGGGTCGATAAGATATTCTACATGTGCCAAAAAAAGATGATCAAAAACGTCATCACAAAGGGAGATAAAGGTCCCCGGAAATTTATTTCACTTATGAAAAATAAGGAGCACGTCCTTTTGCTTGTTGATCAAAAGATGGGAGAGGGAATGTCTGTACCTTTTGTAGGGCGGGATGCGATGACAGCAACAGGGGTCGCAAAAATGTATCTTCAGCAAAATTGCGCCCTGCTTCCCGCCCGCACAGAACGAATTAAAGGATCAAAATTTCGGGTTACTTTTTATCCCCCGATTGAAGTTAAGCCGTCTGGAAATACAGAAAAAGATATTTATGCAATTCTTCTTAAAATCAATGACCTCATCAGCGAATGGATTATTGAAAGACCTGGACAATGGCTTTGGCTCCACCGAAGGTGGAAGGATGCATGAAAATTCTAGCTTTGGACACAACGGCTTGGGCTTGCTCTATTGCACTTTGGGAAAATGGTAAGGAAGTAGACTATCAAGAAGAAACAACAGAAAAGTCACAAGCTCAAATCCTTCCCATCTTGATAACTTCTCTTACAGATCTTCATCAAATAGACCTTCTTCTGGTTAATACTGGTCCTGGATCATTCACAGGGATAAGAGTTGGTATTGCTTTTGCAAAAGGCCTTTCAAAAGGCTTAAACATCCCAATAAAGGGAATGGATAGTTTTACAACAACCCATTTGGCAAATGGTTCTCTTGAGAATTTATTGATATTGATTGAAGCTCACCGCAAAGATGTTTTTGCAAAACGATATTTAAATAGCATTCCACAAAAAGTTATGAATTTAACGCGCAAAGAGATTGAAGCCATTATTCATGAATTCCCTGAATTACCCATTGTCGGGACGGGTGCAAATTCAATGTTGAAAGGAATTTCATATCCGTCAATTCCTGAGCCATTGCATGGCGCTCGCGCCCTTGCATTCGCTTATTTTTTAAATCCTGACCTTGCTACAGATCCCCTCCCTTATTATGCACGTGAAGCAGATGTCACCACTCGAAATACACCCTCTCGAGATTAAGGATTGCCCTCAAGCAGCTCAACTACACGAAAAAGGCTTCCATAAAAGTTGGAGTTCTTTTGAAATAAATGATTTGTTGAGTAAGACTTCGACCTTTGGTTTAAAAATTCAAAACAAAAAGGACATGTTAGGTTTTATACTCTGGAGAGAAATCATTGATGAATCAGAGATTCTTACTCTTACCACTCAACCTACCCATCAACGACAAGGGTTAGCATCCCTACTGCTAAAAGCCTTCTTTAAAACACTCATAGAAAAAAAAATAAGAACAATTTACTTAGAAGTTGCTGAAGATAATAAAGGAGCCATTAGTTTGTACCAATCCCATGGGTTTAAATATATAAACCAACGTCCAAACTATTATTTGAGAAGCAACGGCCAACGTTGTACAGCTCTTGTCTTCGTAAAAAAATTATGATGACAAAAAACTTAGTTGTTTATATCTCTTATTCTTTTACAGACTCTACAAAAGCAAGACATCTTAAAATTTATAAATGATGTATAAATGACATAAGTTCTTGACCTATATTTCGCATTAGATTAAATTTCCACCTGTTATTCCACGCTTGAATTTTTTCAAAGGATCATTTTATCAGGATTTCCCTAGAAAAAGTGGACCATGTATAAAAATTTAAAAAATTAGTTGAATATTTCTTTAAAGTGTTTATATAAAGTAATATGCAATATTAAAATGAAAGGTACAGATATGACAGATCAAAGTGAAAAACTAAATATTATTGAGCTTGTTACTGAGGTAGTTGCAGCATATGTCTCAAACAATACCGTTGAAGTAAGCGAAATTCCCGCTTTAATTCAACAAACATACCGCAGCCTATGTTCAGTTGGTTCAGGAAGGGCCCACATTCTCGGCGATTTGCCGGCACCAGCTGTTTCTGTTGAGGATTCGATTCAGCCAGACTACATCGTTTGTTTAGAAGATGGCCGCCGCTTAAAAATGCTAAAGCGCCACTTAAGGACAGCTTATGGCATGAGCCCTGAGCAATACCGCGAAAGATGGGGACTCTCTCCAGATTACCCAATGGTTGCTCCTAACTACGCTAAGCGCCGTAGCAATCTTGCTAAAGACATTGGTCTTGGAACCCGAAGAAAGCAAATTGCTGCATAACATTTATTGCATTAAAACACCGATTCCTCATGGTTTCGGTGTTTTTTGTTGCCCAAAAATATTTTACAGCTCCCTATCCCTTTCTTAGGTGACCTCACAAGCTAAAAAAACCTTGCAAATAAAGATAAAATATATCAATTTAACCACGTGAAAGCTTTAAAAGATTCTAGCGTTTACCTTATTATGAATCTATCTTGTATGAGCATTGAGCCTACTACATAAATAAACACCAGAAAGGACTTGCCATAACAAGCATCATCACTTATTTGATGAACATGTAGGTGTGAAATTTAAATTTCATAGTTTTTAAAATAGTAGGTAAAACATTTTTTAGACATTAAGCAGGCTAGATAAATATGGCTATGATTTATCCAAACCTAGAGGTTCAAATAGTACAAATATTATGCTGTTAAAATCTTCCCCAAAACCCTATGATCGCTTTATCAGATCGTTCCCTCCCCTGAAGTCCGGAGCACTTGAGGTTAGACTTGCACGAACAGAAGAAGAAATCAAAGAAGCCCAATTGCTTCGATTTAAGGTTTTTTATGAAGAATGCGGAGCACAACCTGATGAACAAGCCGCTCTGGAAAAGAGAGATGTTTCTCCTATAGATGATTTTTGTGATGTACTCCTGGTGATCGATCATGACATCAATAAAATTGTTGGGACCTACCGTTTTATGCTTCGGGACGCTGCAGAACAATATGGTAATTATTATACAGCTGCCGAGTTTGACATCCGTAAAATCATAGCCTATCCCGGACAAATTATGGAACTTGGCCGCTCATGTGTCGACAAGGCGTATAGAAATAAGCCCACGATGCAACTTCTCTGGAGAGGAATTGGTGCTTATATTCGCAAAAATAATGTCTCCCTATGCTTTGGTTGCGCAAGCTTTATTGGCACTGACATATCAAAATATAAGCAAGCCCTTGCCTACCTATACCATTTTCACCGAGCTCCCGAAGAACTTAGAGCCAAGGTTCTTCCTAAATACTATGTTGATATGAATTTAATTCCAAAAGATCAAGTTGATCAAAAAAAAGCTATGCGAGAACTTCCTCCTCTCATCAAAGGTTATCTCCGTCTCGGAGGATATATTGGCGAAGGAGCCTATATTGACAAAAGCTTTAACTCTATTGATGTCTGCATTATAGTCAAAAGGGAAACCGTGACCGAACGTTATTCTCAAAGGTATACGGAAGGAAGCGCCTAATGCCTCGTGCTCGTCTACTTGTGATATGGCGCTTTTTTCTGATCGTCATGGTTTTTCTAAGCCATACGCCTATTTATTGGCTCCTTCTGAAGATAAACCAGCCCCTCGGTTTTCGCTTTGGCCGCTTCTATTTATCAAGCTGGCGTAAATGTATAGGTCACAAATTAATAATTAGAGGCGAGTTATCAAAGGTTAAACCAACCTTATTTGTTTCAAATCATTCCAGTTACGTAGATATACTGGTTTTAGGAACGTTTGTTCCTGCTCGATTCGTCGCTAAATTAGAAGTTTCAAAATGGCCCATCATGGGTTGGCTCGCAACAAACCAAGGAACTTTGTATATTGATCGCAGCCGAACAGCTATTTCAAAAGGTACAGAAAAATTGCTTAAATATCTTGATCAGGGAGAAAGCCTTATTCTCTTCCCAGAAGGTACAACTTCTGATGGATGCCAAATTCTCCCTTTTGGCAGTTCATTTTTTGATGTTGCCATGAAGAAAAATGCCGTCGTCCAACCCGTAACAGTTTCCTATGCTGGGTGGGATGGCCTTCACATGCCCCATTACATGCGAAAAGTATGCGGATGGTTTAGCCCTGAAGTTGATTTGCTAAGCCACTTATGGACGATAGCCCAATGGGGAACCGTGCAAGTCATTGTTGATCTTCACCCCGTTATCAAAGCTGAAAATTTTAATTCGCGAAAAGAGCTTTCTGAAGCTAGCTATAAGGCTGTTCAAAGCGGTTTGCTTCGCGCGTTTGAAAAACCTCTCAATGAAAAGGTAGCTTAGATGAAAGCCCAAAAAAAACTATATATTAAAACATATGGTTGCCAAATGAACGTCTATGATTCAGGGCGCATGGCAGACATTTTAAAGCCGCTGGGCTACGCCCAAATTGATGGTCCGGATGGGGCCGATCTCGTGATCCTAAATACATGCCATATTCGTGAGAAAGCTGAGGAAAAAGTATATTCAGACCTTGGCCGTATCCGCCCCTATAAAGATGATAAAATGATGATCGCTGTGGCCGGTTGTGTCGGACAAGCGGAAGGGGCTGAAATTATGAGGCGCGCACCTTATGTAGATATTGTTCTTGGGCCCCAAACCTATCACCGCCTTCCTGAAATGATTGCGCGAGCCGAACGCTCTCAAGATAAAAAATCCGGACCAGGGCGCGGGGTACTGGATGTTGATTTTCCCGTAGAATCCAAATTTGACCATTTGCCTGAAGAACAAATCCATACAGGCCCTTCTGCTTTTATTGCCATCCAAGAAGGGTGCGACAAGTTCTGTACTTTTTGTGTGGTTCCTTATACACGAGGGGCAGAATTCTCACGACCTGCGCAAGCTATCTATGAGGAAGCTCAGCGGCTTATTGATCAAGGTGTTAGGGAAATTACCCTGTTAGGCCAAAACGTAAATGCCTATCATGGATTACATAAAGGCCAAGAGTGGGGCCTTGGCCGTTTGATGGAGTACATTTCAAACATTGAGGGGCTCGAAAGAATCCGTTATACAACCTCTCACCCCCGGGATATGGATGATGAACTCATGCAGGTTCATCGAGACATTCCCCAAGTCATGCCCTATCTCCATTTGCCAGTACAGTCTGGCTCAAATCGAATTCTCGAAGCCATGAATCGAAAGCATACCCGCGAGCATTACATAAAAATTATCGAACAACTGAGGAACTACCGACCTGATATTTCACTATCTTCAGACTTTATTGTGGGATTCCCGGGTGAGTCGGATCAAGATTTTGAAGACACCCTCGAGCTTGTAAAAGAAATTAACTATGCCCAGGCCTATTCATTTAAATATAGCCCCCGTATAGGAACACCTGGAGCAAACATGGAGAACCAAGTACCAGAAGACATTAAAGTTGAACGATTAGCTCGCCTTCAAGAAATCCTCTTTGCACAACAAAAAGTCTTCAATGAAGGGTGTGTTGGACAAACCGTGCCGGTTTTGTTTGATCGAAAAGGAAAGCATGAAGGCCAACTACTGGGGAAATCCCCTTATCTTCAATCCGTCTATGTGGAAGCGCCCGATCGCCTCTTCGGCCACTGTATTGATGTCAAAATCGAGAAAGCGTCTGCTAACAGTTTGACAGGATCTGTTGTTGTAGAAAAATAGATTTCATTTTCATTTTCATGGCAAGTGGTAAAAATTATAAACCCAAAACACCCTAAATAAAACGTGACACAAAATTAATATTATAA
>CAYYRQ010000031.1:0-18821 GCA_964474215.1 uncultured Alphaproteobacteria bacterium | reverse complement strand
CTGATAAGTTCGCTCAATCGTGTCAGCGAATTATCTAACCTTTACAGCAATGACGCAGCTTTACTGGCGTTTCGTCATCGTGAAGCCGCCGTCGCCGAAGGCGGCGGGCACGGCGATCCAGGAAATATACTTTTTCAGATGGCTCTAAAATTTATTTGTCATAACGAATTTCTTTGACGGCTTCCCACCAACTATTTGTATTCGATGAAACAGTGTGTGAAGAAGCTGCAGATTGTCCACTCGTATCTATTGTCTTCTCACTAGACAGAGGTTGTTCAGTTACTTTTTCTAAATAGACGCGGGCTCGTTCATAATATCCTCCTCCATTAGAAAGCTCTGGATGCTCCAGATCAAAGATGGGGCAGGGTTTATCGTCTGGTGCCATAATAGTATAGGTTAATTGCCCAAGATTATGAGTGTGAGAGACGTTCCTTAACCATGAGGTGTCATCTCCTTGTATTTGATCAAGAGTGCTTCCTCCAGACCATTTATATTCTCCTTTAGAGGTAAGAATTGTACCATTTTTATTGTGCTGTTCTAGCAAATTCTTAGCATCTTCAGCAAAAAAGATACCATGTTCTGACACCTTAACAGGTACTCTTTTCGAGGTTCCTGAAGTTTCGTTGGAATCAGAAGTCCCAAATCCCCCAGCGTGCGCATTCACAGTCGATAAAGCTAAACTTATAAGTAGTGCATTAATATATACATTCATAAACATCTCCATTGTTTGTTGTTAATTTATATAACAAATATATTTATGAAAAAGGCGAATATTTGTTTATTCTCGTATAGCAGATGTAGTAGCAAAAATTATAATTTCAAGGAAAAAAAAGAAATGCATTTCCTCCTGCTGATGGAATGAAAAAGTAGCCCATTTGGTAAGATATTTTCATGAATCACTAAGCGCGAATGAAAGTCAGATGTTGACAATGTTCTCTATCCTTTATAAAAAACCGTCAGGCATAATAAATATGGTAAGGAGTGTGTCATGCGTTATCGTTATCAAATGTTAATTGGTTTATCTCTCTGTTCACTTTTATCATCAGGCTGTTCAGTGAATATGGCCTTACAAGGACAAAAGGAACCAGAACATTCCGTTGTCAAGCGCGAAGCGCATCGCTCTGATATTGAATATCATTATGGCGCACCTATTTCAGAAACGAAACATTGTGATGGCACAATTACAGCTATTTATGAATACGAAGTGGGTCGCGAAGCAAGTGCTGGCCGTGCTATTGCCCATGGTGTGATGGATGTTTGTACGCTTGGTATTTGGGAAATCATCGGAACGCCTGTGGAAGCTTACAAAGGTGATAAAATGCGCATGAATGTCAAATATGACCGGAATGAGAAAATGATTTCTGCACAACGGATGAAAATTGACAGTTAATCTGTAAATATCATGCCAGGCTGTACGAATATCGAATTGCAATCATAAAGCGAAAAGGTTACGTTAACGGCAAGTTATTGCTTTAAACGGAAAGGACCTCCAATGGATACCCAAAAGTTCCTGAAAGCCTGGCAGCAAGCCCCCCTCGATAAAGACCCTTATCCCCACTATTTAGTGAAAAATCTTTTTGATGAAGGGCTGATGGAAGAACTTCGTGACCTTCCCTTTGAAGTACCATTAAATTTAGATTACCAGCTTGGGCGACGCGAAGAATTTAATTCCCATCGCCAGTACTTTAATCCAGAGATTATCAACGATCACGATTGCGCGAGGCGGGTAGCTGATGTGTTCTTGTCGGGTGAAGTTATTTCTTTTATCGAAAAGACTGGGAATGTTGACCTTAAAGATTCATTGCTTCGAATTGAATATACGTTAGATACGAATAACTTTTGGTTGGAACCTCATACAGATATTGGTGTAAAGAACTTTACCATGCTGATCTATTTGTCGGATGATGATGAGGCAGTGAACTGGGGAACCGATATTTACGCAGATGCTGATACCCATTTCGCAACTGTTCCTTCGGTGCCCAATACTGGGCTTGTATTTTTCCCTTCTGAAAAAACATGGCATGGATTCCATAAGCGCAATATAAAAGGCGTCCGCAAAACCCTTATTGTTAATTATGTGACACAAGAATGGCGCAACCGCCAAGAGCTTGTTCATCCCGAGAAAACCATGGGCGAGTTTTTGAAAGCTGCTGCTTAGATTTATATTATGTCTAATGATCTACGTGAATTTCACGGGTAGACACAGGCGGGATAGATTGTTATTGGTTCATAAATTGCAGGGGGACTAATTTATGTCAATGGATCGACAAATTAGTTTGGTAAAAAGTTATAACGAAGATCGCCTTGTTGAACTGCAAAGGATCGCGAGCCCCATCACTGCTCATTTTAATATCAGATTTCTCACATTTCGCCGTTTATTTCCCGATGGAAAAATTATACATCTTTCTAACGATGAAAAATGGCTCGATCGATCCTTTGATAATTCATATTGGCAAAGCACAAGCTCCTTGAAGCGCATCAAGACTGTTGAAGTTGACCACCAGTTTACTCATGTGTGGGATACAAATATCGAAAAGGCAGATCATGTTTACCAAGCTATGTTTGATAGCAATTTGTGGAATGGAATAACGCTATACGATAAGCGTGCATCATATGTTGACTTATGGTCATTTGCAGCCGATCGACAAAATACATCCGCATTGTCATTCTATGCAAACCATATGGACATCATAAAGCAGTTCATTTTATATATGCACGACCAGGCACGCCATATTATTTTTCCAGATAATTTGAACTTAGAAATCGAAACAGAAAATACCTACTCCTTTGACGAAGAGAAAGCGGGTATACGGGAAAAATATTTGTTCGAGTTTTCGAAATATTATTATGGCCCATCAGCAAATGACTACTTAACGCGATCACAGTTTTTGTGCATATATATGCTATCGTGTGGGCAATCCGTGAAGGAAATCGCTTGCAACCTAGCTGTGTCTCCCAGAACGGTTGAGAGTCATCTTGTTCAGGTGAAGAAAAAGCTTGGTGAGACATGCCGTTCAAGGCTGTTTGAAAAAGCAGCATATCTGTTAAACATGCATAAATAGAAATTATGGAGATTTTATGATCAATTCATCCGTTAAAAGAGCATTATGGGCCCATGCTTTTTGTAAATATGATACTTTCCTTTTTGGATTTCTTGCCTCTGTCATCAAGCCTATATTCTTTCCAACAGCGGATGTGGCGGCTTCTCTTGCAATTTTCGCAACATTTGCTTCAGGCTACATTATTCGACCGCTAGGTGGTTTGTTTTTCAGCCATATTGGTGATCGTTTTGGACGCAAAAATGCTTTTATGATGACAATCCTATTCATATTACTGCCTTCATTATTTATTAGTGTTTTGCCTGGGTATGCTGTGCTGGGGATCTGTGCCCCGGTATTATTGATTTTAGCCCGAATTACACAAGGATTTGGGGCAGGTGGTGAATTTAGTGGGGCCATTACCTACAGTTCTGAGCTCACGAAAAGTAGCATGTTGGGTACAATTGGTGGTATCGTAAGGTCTGTTGGTTTTTTATCAACGGCCATCGGTACCGGAATTGCGGCTTTATTGACGCTATCATTTATGCCGGATTGGAGTTGGCGAATTGCTTTTCTCCTTGGAGCTTGTATGAGTGCTGTGAGTTATTATCTTAGGCGGCACATGGTTGAAACTAATGATTTTGCTGAAATACATATCCGAAATCAAATTACGAAGACGCCGATCATAGAGGCATTTAAGGAATACAAGATTAATTTGTTGGCTCTATTTTTAGTGTCATCTGCAGCTTATAGTTTTCTTTATTTTACAACAATATATTTGAATAGCCTTTACATAGATAAATTAGGCTTGGAGTCTTCATTTGCTTTACTCATCAGCTCGATTTTGCTGGTCGTGTGGACAGTCGTAACCCCTTTATCTGGCTACTTTGCTGATCGGACTGGCATTGTAAAATACCTAAAAAGTGTTACTACGTTTTTAACGCTGATTGTCCCGCTAATTTTTTATCTATTGTTGCAAGATCTAACTATTGAGGGGCTGCTTTCTATTCATATTATACTTTCCCTTTGCGGAAGCATATTCTTTGGCCCTGTTCCAGCGCTGTTCAAGATAATATTCCCAACGCCAATAAGATATACAGGGACCGCTGTTAGCAATGCCTTTGCACAGGTTCTTATAGGTAGTTTAAACCCATTTTATGCGACGTTGATTTTTTCCTATACCCATTCTTTTTCCTCAACCGGATTCGTTTTGATTGCTGCTTTACTTTTAGGGGGAATTGGATTGTATCTTTGCGATATTATCCAAAAAAGAAGAGTTCTTGAGGATAATATTCTTAAAGACATCATTTATGATAAAAAACTTTCACCGAGTGCATGAGCTAAAGGAATATGACCGAGCTGTTAAATTTAGTATCTGATAAGGATGAAGTTATAGGGACAGCTTCTCGTGAACAAGTATACCGTCAGAAACAAGTGAATTTTCGGACAATAAATGGATTTGTCATCAATGATTCTTATCACCTTTGGATTCCACAAAGACAATCGTCAAAGGAACTGTGGCCTCTAATGTTGGATGCAAGCGTTGGAGGACATGTAAAAAGTGGGGAAAGCTATGAAAATGCTTTTGTGCGAGAAGCCCATGAAGAACTAAATTTGCCTCTTGGGAATTACCAATATCAGTGTTTAGGGAAGATGACTCCACTTCATCATGAGGTAGGGTCTTTTATGTGCATTTATGCCATTTTTTCGAATGAGTCCCCTCAATTTAATACGGATGATTTCATCAGTGGCGAATGGTATGGACTGGACGATATCATTGCCCAACTCAGAATATCTAAAGTGGGGAAACCAGATTTATTGCCGATACTTGAGTGGATAAAATTAACTTAATCAGGAACTTTGCTATAGATACTGCGACATCAACATGGCAATGCCCAGGAATGAAAAGAATCCAGTTACATCCGTTATTGTTGTTAGGATAATGGAAGATGATTGCGCTGGATCCTGGCCGAATTTTGTTAAAGTCATCGGGACAAGGACACCGGCGATACCGGCCATAACCATTGCCAGGATCATTGAAGAACTAATAACGGCAGCCAGTCCCCAAGAATGGCTCCATATAACCACAGCAAGGCCTGTTGTGAGCGCAATAGCAACGCCATTCAGTAGGCCCACAAACACTTCTTTTCGAAGTACGATAAACCATTGACGGATTGATATCTCTCGAACGGCAAGGGCCCTCATCGTGACGGCTAATGCTTGAGCGCCAGCATTTCCTGACTGTCCTGCAACCACAGGTAGCAGAACGGCGAGTGCCGTATATTTTCCAATTAATCCTTCAAAAAGACCAACGACTGCAGCAGCAAGAAAGGCGGTGAGGAGGTTAATTTCGAGCCAGGGGAGACGTTTAGAAACAACGAAAGCGGGAGTGGAGAGGGCTCTTTCGTCTTTGCTCGCACCAACCATCGTTTGGATATTTGCCGTGGCTTGGGCTTCCAGCTCTTTAATGAGTTTGTCATGGTATATGACGCCTAGAAATACACCGTTGATATCCACTATAGGAATGTCAATAACCTTATATTTCTCGAAGTGCTGGATAACTTCATTTCTAGGTGAAAAGTCATATGTTGCACCCACAGCAGGTTCGATAATAGATGAGATGGGATCTGAATGTTTGGCTAGTGCGAGATTTTCAAAACTCACTTTTCCAGCTACTTTATGTTGATCATCAACAACATAAATGCTTCGCGTATTTTGTGCTTTTTGTCTGCGCAGCTTATTGATCACATCACCAACAGTAACATCATCGCGAAATGATAAAACCTTTGCATTCATAATATGCCCAGCCGTGTCAGCAGGGTAGCTTAGTAACCTCTTCATTTCTTGTTTATGCGAATTTGAAAACATATTCAGGTATTTCTTTTTCGTATCCTTTGTACATCGACCCAGGATACTGACGGCGATATTGGTTTTCACATTTTCTAATAATTGTATTGCAACTTTATCAGGAAGAAAGGGGAGGAGTTCAGCGGCTGTATCAAAGGGGACTCCCTCAATGACAGGAACAAGAACGTCTAGTGGCTGCTTAGATAGGAGTGGAGCCATTTTCTGTGGAACGTGTTTTTCTATGATAATTGCTGAATCCTTAGGATATCTTTGCATAAATAGCTTTTGAAGCAATTGTACTGCTGATGTGAGAGGGCGTGTCATGGCTTTGGTCTTTCTGAAGGTTTGGGTAACAGTTCAAGCATTCCATCAAGAACAATATCGACAGTATCCAAAGACCCCCACAAAGGACTTTCAATTTCTGCTTCTTCAACTTGTGGTTTTGGCTTTAATGTATTTTGGCCGCGCCGAAGGTTCGTTTGAGTCAGTTCGCCAATTAATACGCTTTCTGTATCCGTAACTGGGAGTGAAGAAAAGTTCTCCCATTCAAGGTAAGATGATACGGTTTTGAGGGGTTGATATGGAGCAAGTGGTTTATAGCCCTTATTCATGACTTTACGGAGTCTCATTTTAGGATTGAGCAAAAACAATTCTGCAATAGGAATAATACCTTTAATTTTGTGGTTGTGATCAACGATATGTAAATTTAAAATAGGACTATCGCTGAGGCTAGTTTGGTTTTTAAATAGGCTTAAAACATCGTCTATGATTAAGTCTACAGACGCTGTAAGGGGAACCGGATTCATCCATGCCCCTATGCTATCTTCAGGATATGAGAGAACAGACTTAATATATTGTTTTTTATCGTTGGATAGATGCTTGATGAGTTGCAGGTAGTTAGCTTTAGGAAGCTTTCTGAGGATTGATGTTGCATCATCTATGGTAGCTGTTTGTATTAATTCAATTGATTTTTTTTGGGTAAGTATTTTTATAATTTCTGTGCATTTCCATTGTGTCAGAGGTGAAAGCATTCTGAGTCCAATTTGAGCAGGTACATTTTTAATTAAAGCGGCGATTTCTTCGGGTGAAAGCAATCGAATCACTTCAGCAGTCAGTTTGGGATGGTTTTCTAGGATGTCTTTTGTTAATGGATCGAGGCTCATGATTTTTCTCCTTTATTCAGGAGAATAGAGGCGTCTTGAGAAAACCGTTTGGCTGGAATAAAAATTTGACCTTGCTTGGTTAGAAGAATGACGCCTGTTGGTACATATTTTAAAATTGTTCCTTCGTATGGGTCGAAACGGATAGCTTGACCTATTTCATACTGGCGTTGAAGGTTATAACACGCAATTAGGTTTTCTATATGTTCCCTTGAACCTAAGGCAAAGGCTAACATTAGGCTTCCCGAAAATGCCCCGACAACAATAATGATGAGGCTACTTATAATTGATGTTCTAAAGCCAAGTTGCATAAGAGCCAGATCAAAGAATATTATCAAAACAAGCCATTTAGCTGCCAACGATAGGTGAGGCCCCTGTCTGAGGTTTTTTTGTTTAAAGAGATTATATAAAAGGTTTTCAACATGGAGACTTATAAGCCAGCCAAACAAGATTATGATTGTTGCAGCAAAGAGTTGGGGGACATAATTAAAGAGCCTATCAATTTCGAGATCAATTTTATGAAATCCTGTAAAATGGAGAGCCAGCATAAAAAAGAATGCAAATGAAATCCAAAACATGATTCTAGAAATAGAACTAATCACGTGTTTTGAAATGAAGGTTGCTCTTTCTGAAGGGTGAGATAGCAAGCCCTTAGCCATGGAGTTTGTTTTCAGTAGAATCCTATATATGATTTTTTTGGTCACAATAGAGACCAAGAATCCCATAAAGAGAATGACTGCGAAAGATAATATAGTTGGAATAGCATCTGCTACCATAGAATGCACGCTAGTAAAACTATGATTAAATTTTCCGAGCCATTGTTCAATTTCGTTCATGTGAACCCCTAACTCCTCAGGATGAGTAGATGTTTCCTTTCACAATTATTTTCGCGGAAATGGGTTAATATTTTATAAACCACTTGAACCTTACAATTCTGTAGAAAAGATTATACGGTGTTTTGCCAATTTGCTTGCGGGTGGTGTGAGTATGGCTGTCAGCAACTATGAAGCAACACAAAGCCGTGAATCAGAAACTGGCTATAGATAGCCTATTGTCCGCTGGAAGTAGTACATTCGCAAGTTTCCTTGTTACGAGGGCATTCCCGCTTATCCCATTGATGTTGGTTCAGGAACCAAACCTTTCCTTTTTACTAAGTGCAGTTGTTGCGGGACTTGTCTTCTTTTTAATTCGAACTTTAAAGGGATATATATTAGATTTTTCACTACTAAAATCCGGATTAAAAACCTTATAACGGGAGGGAGAGCAGCTGCCCTTGCCTATTGTGTTGGGTATTTTTCACAATCATACATTGCGAATTCTATAATTATGACTTAAAAATTCAGCTTGAGATAGTGCTTTTTAAATAAAAGCACATCATATAAAAAGAAGATGGTTATAACTGAGGTGTTTAAATGCTGAAAAAATTCTTATTTACGTTGATTGTATCCCTTTTTTCTTTCAAGGTTTTTGCAATTGACTCCGATGACCTTTTCGACCGCTTAGGAATTGATCAAGAATTTCTGAATTCATCTCAGTGCACTGTAAAGAGCGTTGGTGCAGCATTAGCGATTGATAATGCTTCTGTGCCGGATTCCATTTTTCATTCGGGAAAAGTGAAATACCTAGGTCAGAATCACAATTATGAATGTGATCATGGCAATAATGTAGCTAGAATTCTCAGCATCTTTTTACCTGACGGTTCAACCTATCTTGATGAAATTCCATGCGTAAGATCTGCGTTGTTGAACAATAGATTGATACACGAGAGTTTATATAGTAAAACATTGCTTGTTGTTAACCTATCAATTGACCATACACTAGCACCAAATGAAGAATACCCATTAGAAGACTATTACAGGCAGTTGAGTGTCCTTTTAACAGATATGATTATTGTTCTCGCTGCTGGCAATGATGGAGACGATTCAGGTGGCAGCAATAGCCCGCTACAACATTTGATACCAAAGCTCATTGCAATGTGCACTCCAGAGGAACGAAAGAGAATTGTTTATGTTGGAGCGACACAACGGAGAAATAACTGTGAAGTGTTGGACTCGGCATATAGTAACATTGCAGGTCAAAATAGGGAGTGTTTTGTATTGGCTCCGTCTAGTCTTAAGCACTTAGCCAACAGAACATTAAATGGAACGTCTTATGCGGCCCCTATTGTTTCAGGATTACTAACACGCGCATTACTTGCAAATCCTTCATTATTACTTGAAGATGCCGTTTGGTTGCTGTTTCAAACTGCTGATAAAAGCACACTTTTAGGAACCCATGATGCAGATATAGATGCAACACTATATGGCCATGGTGTCGTAAAGCCTCGACTGTTTTTCAGAGCAGCAAGAGCGCTTGATGAATTGCGAGAGGTTGGAAATACTTTAGATATCTCTCTAGAAGAGTTGCTTCCAGGTTTCAAGCCATCTAGCTTCTTAGACTACCGTGGAGATCTCAAGCGTCGGTTAGACATCATTGGTATATTGAATGCATATGATGATGAGAGTGCACCAGGACTGAATTTTTCTTCTCATATAGATCGTATCGCTACCGAAGAGCCGTTGGATTGTGGACAAATTGTGGCAGCTGATATCACCTTAGATAATTTTATCGATCTGGCAGATATGTTTGAAAGGCAGGGTTTGTCAGAAGATTTATTTGCTGAGGTCGCATTCGAAAAGTTTTCTTGGACAGAAACAAATGCAGAAGGGTCTTCATTGTTAACTTTGGCAATTTATGGTGAAAAAAATATTCTAGCTGAGCGTCTCATAAACAATGGTTTTGATATTACTTTTCGTAGCAGTGAGGATGACGTCCTTGGCATGTTGCCGATACATGCGGCTTGTTTTACAGGAAATAGAAAAATATTTGATACCCTAATCCAAAGGGGAGCATCAATAGATGAGTCATGCGAATTAGTCAGTTGGAACTTTCGTGTTGATCCATTGCTTGCAACAATTGTGGGAGCCGCTTCAAATGAAAAGCTAGAGGACAGATTACACATATTAGAATTTCTGCACCGACGCGGGGCAAATTATATGCAAACGCATGAAAATATTAGTTTAGTAACTATTGCAATTACCCTTTTGGGCGAAGACTCTCTCATTACTAAATTTATTCAATCTAATATCTGAGAAAGTTGCGCTGACACAAATAATATCTCTAGACGGTAACTTCGAAAGAAACTAACGTGTGTTCTAATGTAATTTAAACATGAACATTTATATGAACCGATATATACAACTCTCCAGATTTGGTCTCATGACCATAATAGCTATACAGATTGTGCTCGGAACTTGGGCGGTGGCTACGACTCCCAAGGAAAGTCCATTTCAAAAAATCAAGAATTTGGTTTCAGAAACGAAGCAAAGTTTAAAATCTGCTGAAGAAAAATGGGGCGCACAATTTACGAAGCGCCAAAACTTTTTTCAAGAAAAGCAAACGCGGCTTAATGAGATTGATACCCATTTAAGAAGTAAGTGGGCCTATAGCGAACTTTTGACGGACTACAGGTATGTCGTGGACGTCTGGCGAATGTTTGCGGATAATTCATTTGATAATATTTCAGGTACAACAATTCAGAGGTCATTTCCATCTCTTCCAAGCATAGACGATGACCTTCGTGAAGGACTTTCATTAGATGAACTTGAATACACTCAAAACTCATTAGCTGAACTTAAGAATACGCTTTCGAGTTCTATAGCTAGATTTGAACAAAAGCAAGAAGAGGATGCTATAGAGTACAGTAGGGTTTTGCTTGCTGCGGGCAAACTTCGTTCTAAACAATACCAGAGACTGCGCTCCCTTGGATATATAACAACCAGCATGTTTTCAGAGCATAATCTGAAAGATTTATATAGAGAGTTGCGCATTATACCTGTGCGCTGGACAGCTGCCTTTTACTCAAAATATTTAGAATTCAGAGCGTATCAAATGGCGGGTGCCATGGGATATTTTCATGTTTTAAAGGAAGCCTCATTATGGGTTTGTCTTTTAGGATTTTTTATTCTTTTTGGATGGGCATTTCAAAAGGTTGTGGGCCTTTTTGAAAAAATAGCTATTAAAATTCATAAGCATCTTTCAGATGCTTCATCCCACTGGGCATGGAGTATTAGTTCAAACCTTGTTAATCACTCCGTTCCTTGGATTGTCTTGCTGTTTGGCATGTGGTTTGCAATCGGAATTGTATCTGCTTCTTCTTTTAATGAACTATCGAGTCTTTTTCCATATGTAGATTTTTATATCTATTACAGGCTTTCCCTTATCGGATTTAAAGAAGCCATGAATACCCTACTTAATAAACAGATCATAGAGCTGGACGTATCTTCGAAAAAGAAGTTGATACAAATGGCCAAATCTCTAGGCAGGTATATCTTTATCTCCCTCGCTATACTCCATACCATTGATACGGTTGTCGGAGAGGCTATATTTTATGCTCTAACATCAAACATCATTTTCACCCTGTTTATACTTGATGTCCTATATTTATCGAGCTGCTGGCATAAAGAGTTTTATGGGTCGAGACAGTGGATAGCTGTTTCAAAAATGCTGTCTTTACAATTTAAGCAAGCGATCGAAAAACATTGGCGCGTCAGCACATTTTTTGCCATGTCTCTCGCATTTGCGCATTTCTTAATTTCACTAATCCTGTTGTTTCTTGAACGCTATGATTTCTTTAAAAAGTTTGGCGCAATCGCCCTTCGCTCGCGACTCAACAAGCTTGAAAATGATGACTTGCAGTCCCAACAGGTTTCATTGCCTGAACCCTACATAAGTCAGTTTAATGACACATTTGTCACATCTGAATTTTTAAAGGATCGAACTGAGTATAAGGAAGCTCTCTCGCAAATTGAGAGTTGGGTTGAAGGCAAAACTTCCCAACATACACTAGTGTTATATGGCACGAGTGGGGCAGGGAAGACGGCTTTAGTAGATCATTTAGCTCACGAATCTATTAAAGCAAAGGTGCATAAAATATCACTTTTTGAAAAGCATATTGAACCTACATACATTCTACGTGAACTACAAAGCAGGCTCGGGGGTACAACTGATACGATACAAGGCTTAACTGAGCATTGGAATCAATCCAAAACCGAAAAACACATAGTCTGCATTGATAATGTCCATCACTTGTTTCTGTCGAAGATGGATGGGTTTGAGGCCATACGCACCCTTATTTCCCTCGTTAATAGCGACGTCGATAATATATTTTGGTGTCTGTCATTTCATAAAGAAAGTTGGCAGTACCTTCGACTTGTCATGGATGAAATGCACGGCTTTGACGCCGTCCTTGAACTTAAGCCCTGGACTGCTATGGAGCTTCAAAGCTATATAAAGAAAGTTCATACAAAGCTAGGGTACAAAATTTCTTTCGATGGATTGTTGTCAGTCCTTGGGAAAAAGAAAAACCGTGAAGACCGAAATTCTATAGAGACTAAGTTTTTTAAATTGCTGTGGGAGCAATCCAATGGCAACCCAACGCAAGCTGTACGTTTATGGCTGAGGTCAGTCCGCTTTGATGGAAATAAAACAATGTTTGTTACACGCCCTCCCATGTTAGATATTGTTGAGTTCCTAGAATATGAGGATGAAGTTCATTTTGTGTGTACCTTACTATTGCGTCATGAAAACCTGCAAAGGGACCAAATTGCTGTGACAACACAGCAGAGTGAGCGAACGGCAGCACGTATCATAAAGTTTTTGTTGGAAAAGGGGCTGATTATTGAAGAAAGCGGAATGTTATCTATAAACTCAGATTTTGCTGGTTCCATTGTCCGATCCTTAAGGAGAAGAAACTATGTCTACGGATGATTTGAAATTAACCTACTTGAGCGGAATAACGGATATTTTAAACCTTGAAAAAATCGTTCTTTTGGCTATTGGAATAATCGTTCTATTTATTTTTTCTAAATTATTAAAAATTCTATCAAATTACCTATGCCTGCGACTTCCTTCCAAGCGAATCATTATTTACCAGGTTACAACAGTTCTTAATTTCTTTCTTCATCTTGCAGGAAGCTTTTACATTATATACGGGATTTTGAAACCACCCCAAGAGCTTATGTTGGCCTTGCTTGGAAGTACAACCTTTGCCGTTGGTTTTGCTTTAAAAGATCTAGCTGCATCGCTAATATCAGGAATCACACTCGTACTCGCTCCACCTTTTCAAGTTGGAGATCGTATCCGGTTTAGAGATATCTATGGAGAAGTGAAGTACGTTGGTTTGAGAACTGTTCGCATTCAAACACAAGATTTTCGGCAAGTTACCATTCCAAATTCTATTTTTATGAGTGAAGCTGTTACTTGTGCAAATAAAGGCAAGCTAAATTTGAATGTGGTCACTGTTTTTAATGTTTCTTTGTCCTCTGACATTGAGCGCGTTAAAGAAACGCTCAGGGAGGTTGTGGCAACCAGCAAATATGCTTATTTAGAAGAGCCCGTTATTATATTCGTGAATAGAGCATGGAATGCAGATCTCATCTCTTTTGAAATAACTGTTCAAGCACATACGATAGACGCAAAATATGAGCCAGCATTCCAATCTGACATATATTCCCGAGGTGTGGCTGCACTGAGAGAGAGAGGAATTGCATTCCCAAGTAATACCCCTTTGCAGGCAGGGGTGCCCCATATCAATGCTTTGCAATCCTCTAAGCAAGCCTATAGTGACCCACAAAAACTGTCAGCATGATTGGGGCGCTGATTAAATTATAGTGATCGAGGGTCCATCTCTGAGGCGACTGGCGTTGTGCCTGGTAGGGTGACAAATTCTTGTTGGTCTTCTGCCTTTGGAGGGGCATGGACTTGGATTCGATAGAATAGATATGAAAATAGGCCCGCACTCACAAATATAAAGTAAATGAAAAGACCTGAACTTCCCAAGGATTGCATAAGTGCTGATGCCAAGGCTGGGCTAATCACTGCACCTATACCATAGGCAAGCATGAGCCCTTGTGTCGCAGCTACAATATCGTTTTGCTTTAAGACATCGCATGTATGGCTAATGCTTACAGGATAAAGCACGAATGCTGAGCCACCGAAAATAAACATCAGAACATACCAAGCATAGTGGTGATTTTTTGAAAGAAACAGTACGCTCGTGCCAATGCAAATGATGATGGCGCACAGTCCTAAAATAACCTTCCGTCGATCCATTCGATCGGACAAGTGGCCAATGGGATATTGGAGTGCCGTTCCCCCAAAGATCAAGAAGAACATGATTATCGACGTTTCTGCTACATTATCGATAGAGAGTTGCAAATATAGGGGAATTAGACCAAAGACTGCCCCCATGACGAGTCCACCACAAAAACATGATATAATTCCAGAGGGTGATAACTTAAACAGATGAATAATGCTGAGCGCTGTTGGTTCTTCAATTGTTGGATCTCCCGTCTTGCTAATGGCTAATGGTATCACAGAAAGAGAGGAGAGAATTGTTACAATCGCAAAGGGAAGCAAAGTATCTACGGGGAACAGGTTCAATAAAAACTGCCCAAAAGCCATTGCTCCATATAAGGAGATCATATAAAGAGACAAGAATTGCCCACGCGTTTGAGGTGTGCTTTTGCCAAGCAACCAGCTTTCGATAACGATATAGAGTCCTGAAAGGCAGTAGCCACCGATCAATCGGAGGAAAATCCATCCGTACAGATCATAGAAGAGTCCTTGGGAAAGGACGGCGACTGCCGTTAAAGAGGCAAAGGTAGCATAGGCGCGAATGTGTCCAACTCGTAAGATAAAATGGGCATTACGAAAGGCGCCCAGTACCATGCCTGCATAATAGCCGGCGGCGACGAGTCCAATATCCCAAGATGAAACAAGATTCATTTCCAGTCGCACAGGAATAAATGTATTAAAAAGCCCAGCGCCATTCATTAAGATGAACATGCTCAATAAAGGGGCACCAATTGATGAGATTTCTTTAAGTTTCATACCAAGCATTTCCAGAAGGACGTAATTAATTGGGGTTCTACTCCGATCCAGTGAGCTGTGCAAGTGAAATGTGTATTTGATACTAGAAATGAGATAAAGGCAGGACTTGAGGTATTGTGAAAAAATTACCTAGACTATAATGAAGACAGGCGCTTATTATTGTTGCCTTTTGGGTTGATTAATCTGTTCAGATGTCACCCATGAATTTCACGGATATTATCACTTGAAAACAATGATTATATACTGTATAAAATCAATCTGAATTATTTATATTACTGGAGAGAGTTTCATGAGGTTTGCTTTTCTAAACAAAAAAATCGTTGTATTTATATCTTTTATTGGTCTTCAATCTGTAGGGGCAAAACCTATTGAGATGGATGAAATAGTCCGTTGTCGAATTGGGGTTGATGTGGGGGGAACAAATACGGACGCAGCTATTATTGGTTACGATAATAATGATGAGCCTCATATCCTTTCAAAATTTAAAGCAACGACGACAAAAGATGAACCTGTTCAAGGCATCAGAAAAGCCCTTATAGGAGCCTTCCAAGGCCTACGTGGACTGGGTATGGCTACCATAGAGAGTGTGATGATCGGTACAACGCATTTGGTGAATGCAATTGTTGAAGGGAAGGGACTTGATAAAACGGCTGTGATTCGTCTTGCATTACCAACGACAACATCTCTTCCTCCACTCATGTGTTGGGAAACAAAACAAGCAAATGCTATTGGGGGACAGGACAATGTCTTCGTTGTGAATGGTGGATACGAGTATGATGGGCGTGTTATCTCGCAAATAGACGATGATGAAATTAGAGGTATTCCCGAAGCCTAAAAGCAAATGGCATTACGTCAGTTGCTATAACGAGTGTTTTTTCACACGTAAGGCCCGACCAAGAGTTAAAAGTTATGAATTTACTGACTGAAGTGAATCCTGAACTACAATGTTCACTCTCTCATAGAATTAGTGGGCTCGGTCTTATCGAGCGGGAGAACAGCACGATTCTCAATGCTGCCTTACGAAGTGTCTATAGAAGTGTATTTGACAATTTAAGCGGTACTATGGCTGAGTATGGTATACAAAACAGCCATCTATTACTGAGTCGAAATGATGGAACAGCCGAACGTGTGGTACTGAGAGATGGTAATGCGCGTTCAAGCAGTTCACCTTGTTTGATCAAGACAATACATTCAGGCCCCTCAAACAGTATGATAGGTGCTTCACGATTGATTCGAAAACATGCCCTCATTGTTGATATTGGTGGAACAACAACTGATCTAGGTATTATAGAAGAAGGTGGGTTCTTGTCCGAAAGAGGTGGATACTTTGCAGTTGCTCGAGGAACAGGTATTGACTGTAATTTTTCTGCTCCCCGCGTTGATTCCGCCGCTTTAGGTGGAGGAACCAAAATTAAATATGATGTTGATAACAATGTGACAATCAAAGCGCGTTCCGTTGGGAGCGAGCTTATGAGAAAAGCAATGTGTTTTGGTGGGGATAAACTGACGGCAACGGATATTGCTTTGGCGAAAGGAAAGCTTGTGCTTGAGGGGGCTGATATCGGGCGTCTTCGAACGAAGTTAGGAAACCAATTTCAATACATTATGGATAGAGCCTGGGACCTTCTTCATAAAAAACTGGCGGATGAAATTGAAAATGTTTGGCTTTCAGTGAAAAACCGACCGCTCACAGTGGCTCTCGTTGGAGGCGGAAGTGCTTTGTTTGATTTAGGCAAACTAAAAGACCTCTTGCCAAAAGAGATAACAGAAGTACTGATCCCGGAACACGCTGGCGTCATAAATGCCATTGGGGCTGCCAGTGGAAAAATTAGTGGTGAGTGCACCGCTGTGGTTGACTTGGATAAGACTGACAAATCAGAGGTTGAAGCGGCAGCTATGAAGCTCGCTTTGCAACGGGCTGTTAATAATGGAGCTTCACCAAATATTCTCAAAGAGTATGAACTCGTGGTACTTCCAGAGCGAACAAAGGCATTAGAGGCCAGTGATGTCACCATGAATGGGCAAACCATGGCATTACAACAACTTGACAGCGGTGAATGTTATCTTTTCGGTCTATCAAGCAAGGGCGTAGAAACACGCGTCAACCTTGATGAATTATCTGATCCAAACATTGCTACTGCTTGGAAAACGTTGAAAAACAAGATTCGTTCATTGCCTCAAAAGAAAATACAAGCGCATGCTGAGTTAAACGCTTTCTTTATGCAACTTTTAGGATATGAACGAGGCGTTATTAAAACATTGATTTGGGAGCCAATGACTTACCTTATTGGAAATCCGCAACAAATACGTCTTGAGGTATGTGCACGTTTAGCCCCTCCGTCACAGGCCGTTAAAGTTCCTGAAACACCTCTTCCACAGGCAAACCTAACAGAAGCCGCTGAGAAGCTGACCACAACTCCTGACAAGCAAGAGTTTGGTGAGGACTTGAATGAAAGTGGTGAAAATGTGCGTTCCTCACATGTTACAGAAGCTATCGCTGAGCGATCCATGGTGATGACAACCGAGGACATAAATAATGCGGCAGTGGGTTGCGGAATCCTTGGTTCGGGTGGTGGCGGTTCCACGCGATTTGGACATAGAATTTTACTTGCACGTTACAAGGAGAGCCCACAAAGAGCGAGACGAGTTTCTTTAGACGATTTACCTGATGATGCTGTCATCATGGTATTTGGTGGTATGGGTTCGCCCACTGTCGTGGAAGAAAAATTACCATCAAAAGAGCTTTTCGTTAAACTAGCAAGGACCGTAGAAGCCAAGCTTCATCGCAAAATAGATGCGATCCTTATCTCGGAGATTGGTGGCTGTAATGGTTTAATTCCCCTTATTCTTTCAACTGAATTAGGTATTCCTGTGCTTGATGCTGACACCATGGGAAGAGCTCTTCCTCGGGCCAGTGATGTTATGCCCTGCTGGAATCACATGAAGCCCAGTGAATTCATCTATGGAAGAAAGGATGCTTCTCATATTGGTATTCTTGCCAATTCCAAAAAAGCCATTACCATTTCAGGTGATGACCCTCTGAATCTCGAGTATAAGGCTCGTTTGGCTACAGTTGAGATGGGCGGCATTGCCTTTTTAGGTATCAACATTATGGATGGTAAACAAGCAAAGAGTCGGGAGTATTGTATTGAAGGAACCTTATCTACAGCTATCGGCATTGGTAAAACAATACGGAATGCGCGAAAGCTGATGGGAGAGAAAGTCAACATTCTAGCTGAATTGAATAAATTCCTTAAAGGGACTGTTTACAAAGAAGCGAGAGACATCCTTGATTGTGGAAAGGAAGTTTCTGCAGTAGGTGATAAAGAGCTATCAGTAGGTGTCATTTCAGACATGACCAATAGAGAAAAAGATGGTTATAACTTTGGAACCATGACCATTGACTATGGTGAGGAGAAAGTTGTCTTGGCGATTCAAAATGAAAACTTACTCGCTTTTAGAGTTGATGCGAATGGTGAAAGGCAACTGTTGGCAGAAGTGCCAACCCTTATAACGGTTGTTGATGCTGAAACATTTGAACCAGTCCCCACAGGTACTGGGCGTCCAAATCAACGAGTTTCAGTCATTGCTGTCTCTGCACCGGATGCGTTACGAACAGAAAATGCTTTAAAAGTGATCGGGAGTAGGGGATACGCTCCTCAGCAGGATGCTGATCATAAGAGAGATGCAGCAACAATGCCTCTCTATGATGTTGGTGCAATGTGGCGCTATTTTATGGAAAGCAAGCAAAAGTAATAAACGATTAGGCTTAGATTTATGCTTGGTTTGTTGGTTGCGGGGGCAGGATTTGAACCTGCGACCTTCAGGTTATGAGCCTGACGAG
>CAYYRQ010000030.1:0-21934 GCA_964474215.1 uncultured Alphaproteobacteria bacterium | reverse complement strand
TATATTATATATATTTAGTTCTTTAAACGTTTATTAACGCAAATATTTTATCCTAGCTTTATTAAAGGGGGAGATATTTATGAGAGCTGATATACAGATTGGAGCTAAATTTCCAGATTATGAGCTACCAGACCATACCAATGTCATGAGAAAATTGTCTTTTCTTCAAGGACGTGATCCCATGATCCTTATGCTTGGTCGCGGCATTTATTGTCCTAAGGATAGGCAACAACTTCACCAGCTGGTTAAATTTTCTTCCCAATGTGATGTTGGGTTTGTTCGCATTGTAACCATAAACTGCGATAATCTAATCCTTATTAATGACCTACGGCTGGGTGTTGGTGCGCATTGGCCATTCCTCTTTGACGAAAAACGCATAATACGTGATGACCTCGAGATTGAAGAATATACAGACCAACACAATCGTCCAATGATTCCTCATACCATTATTCTTGAACCCGGGCTTAAAATTTATAAGATATACAACGGCTATTGGTATTGGGGGCGCCCTTCTGTCGCCGAACTTCACCAAGACATGAGAGAGCTCACTATTAAGTATCGCCCAGATTTTAAGATTGACTCCCCTGAGATGCGCGAAAAGTGGGAAAAGGAGGATCGTGATAACTTTTATCCCTATGGCAAATCATGGGAAGAAGTCTTCATTCGTATGTCTGGGAATGTCGATCAGTTTGATGAATGAGCCACGTGCAGATAACTTCTTATGAGATAATCTAACCTCTACACTGGCAGGCAATTTTATTTCTGCTCAAGCATAATCCTATGAAATCGTCAGAAATGCTCACAAAAGGCCTGGAATCAGTCGAATATACAAGCATACCTCCATTAGGCTTACATTTCGCATCACATGATCTTTGAGCAGGCGAAACTGAAGCGTATGGTGGCGATGGTGGGTTTGACACACAAAACATATTTGATGCTGATGCCGCTTGGATAGCAAATGCAGAAATCAGAAGCGCAAAGGCGAGTTGTTTTTTCACAGCGGCTTTCCTTTCATCATTAAACAAAGTAAGTCTAAATGAAAACTGTTAAAGAAATGTGAAATGTAAGGGGGCGACTCAGTGTCCTTTATACAAATTGGATGCCCCTACTCGGCCTTTTTTATTTTTGAACGTATTCTCTCTATGTGATGAGAACCGGGAGGCAAAAAATGCTCAGCACTTTCTAAAGCTTTCAAAAGATAGGCATTTTCTTTTTCTCGCACAGATTTTTTGGCATATAGGCTTGATAGTTCTTCATAGGCAATACGTTCATTAGGACACTTATTAGTTTGAAAAATATTTAATGCTTCTAACAATAACGCTTCAGCTTTCGCATCATCACCCGCTTTCGCATCGACCATGCCAAGGTTAAGCAATACCCAACCTGTCTCTGAATGATTGTTCCCATATGTCTCGCGATATGATGAAAGGCTTTTGGTTATAAGATCTCTCGCTTTTTTGTAGTCCCCGATCTTACGATAGTAAATTCCCAAATATACCAAAGCTCGAGCAATATAAATATGTTCATCGACAAAGTGCTTGTTATAAATAGCAAGGCTTTCGTCAAACATTTCTTTAGCTTTTTTCAGATTTCCCAATTCCATGTAAACATCACCTAGTCCGACGCAGGCCCAGGCTGCACCAACATAATCTTTTGAAAAAGCTTTATAAATTGAATAACTGGTTTTATATAATTCTTTAGCGTTCTGATATTCTCCCAAACGCCTGTATACGCTACCCAGATGCGTAAGAGACCAAGCTACTCCAATTTCATTATCTGGAAATTGTTCATAGATTTTTTTGCTTTCCTCTAGAAGGGACTTCGCTTTTCTGTAATCACCTAAGGTCTCATATACAACGCCAAGGTATCCCGAAGCTTTTGCTTTTCCAATTTGGGTATCAGGCACCATATTGTATAAAGCAAGGCTTTGGTCAAATAGGTGTTTTGCCTGTTCATAGTTTCCCAAGCGCTTATGCACACTTCCTAAGAAAACCTGATAGCGTGCAATCTTACTATTGTTTTTGTGCTTATCTGCCCTAAGGAGTGATATACTTGTATTCAGTAGCTTCTCAGCCTTTGTATAGTCACAAAGGTAGTAATAAATACACCCCAATTCACCGCTAAGAACTCCCATCAGTTGCTTTTCGAGCAAGGTATCATGGGTTAACACCTGCTCAGCATGCCTATATAAATCCCTCATCCTTGAAAAATCTTCATTGTCAATGGACTCAGCCATAGAGCTGATTAAGGCCTTTATCAATGGCCTGAGCGCAGCTTTATTTTTTTGTAAATTTAACTTGTTGGTCATATAGGCTAAAGCAACAGACTGTGTACTTCTATGGATCGAATATTTCGGTTCTTTCTGGTAATGATCAGATGCATCATTCTGTATCAGCGAATACTGCTTAAGACGGTATATAAAATTATCAACAGTGCTGGGATCTTTGACTCTTGTTAAAAGATAGCGCGAAATGTTTTGAAAATCCAACAGACTAATGAACAAGAGCAGGTCTTTGAAGGACTCATGAATATCGGTTAGTTCATCCAAAGATAGATTGATAATACCGTATCTCGTTTTCGTGTAATCTCCGGCCTGCTGAAGGATTTCCTCTTGAATGTGAGAGAAATCTTTATTGTATCTGAGCATATTCTGAAGATAGTCTTTATAAGATATATTCGTAGCTTTGATGTAATAGGCCGCAACCGACACATCTAATGGAAACGGTGGTATTTCAGCAATAAACTGCTTGAGCTCTTGCATATCAGCAGTTGGTGCTGGAACAGAGCTATCGCTTTCCATAATTTTTAGAAACAGATCAAGCTTTTCATCCATTGTTAATTCATCAACACGAATTACACTATTCACATGCCTATTGTTAACGATATTGCTGTCTTGCGTTGTGATTATAATTCTACCTTTTCCCCAGTTATGTGAGTCAATCGGGAAGTATTTTTGTATGTCAGAAAACTTATCAACGTCATCATATATTAGTAACCAGTTATCACGACGAGCTAGATGCTGCTTTACAAATTGTGCAAGTTTATCTTCTCTGTCTTTTAATAACTTGAGCTCAAGTATGTTTCCGAGCTTTTTCTCATCATCTTCTGTTTGAGTTAAAGCTTTTGCTAGTTTAACAAATGAGTCATAAATCGATTCATTGCTTTGAGCGTTGATTTCAGAAATAACCGAAGTCAATTGTGATTGAGCATATCGTCGTGCAACCGTTGTTTTCCCAGCCCCTCCTATGCCAATAAGTGCCAACGTTTGCACACCTTCATTGTGTGAAAGTTTATTTTGGATCTCAGAAAATAGCTTTTTATGTTCAAGAAGAGCAGATTTCTGCGGAACGTCTAAGTCTGTTCTTACGATACTGGATGTGTTTTCTTTATAGCCATTTTGGGAAAATAATTGTGAAAAAGTGTTATTAAAGAAAAACTCGTAACCAACACCAACTGCAACAAATACAGTGAACACAGCAAACACTGGCTTCATAAACGACGGGAGTCGCCTTGAAAAAGTGTTCGTGTTTATGGAATCAGGTTGTTTATGTACTGAATAGTCTGCAGTTTTGCATGATGCCTCAAGTTGACCTTTTAAATCGGAATCGAGTTCTGATATTTTCTTATCCTGTGACAAACAGGTCAGCAAATGAAAAACAAAAAGGTAATAGGCCTTGGGATCTGATAAGCTCAAAAGTTTATTATCTACTGTAACTTTAACGGCTTCCTTGCGCCCTTTAACCACACAAGTAACTTCCAAGCAATCTGAAGTGAGTCGTGTTAAATCGATAACCCAATCTGGGTTCTTATTATAAGGCTTCAAGCCAGCACGCTTTAAATCCTTATCCAGAAAAGAAGTTAATTTATTTTGAAATGATGAGTCATAATTGTATTTGATAGTGTAGGATTGTATCGAAGAAATAAGACTTTCTATAGCTTCGCACAAAACTGACTCATACTTTTCTTGAGAAAGAATTAAGGAATAATAATTACGAAGCGCATTGATTTTATCTGATTTTTCAACAAAGTCGATAATGGCTTCTCTTGAATTACAA
Source organism: uncultured Alphaproteobacteria bacterium (assembly GCA_964474215.1). Classification (GTDB taxonomy): domain Bacteria; phylum Pseudomonadota; class Alphaproteobacteria; order UBA9655; family UBA9655; genus UBA9655. The sequence goes on along the minus strand of CAYYRQ010000030.1, from coordinate 17,879 downwards.
TTCAGTTTAACCATGATGTTATGGGTATGATTCTCGACAGTCTTAGGAGAAATCCCAAAGAAAAACGCTATTTTTTTTGTTGTACGTCCGGAAATAAAAAAGGATATTAACTCAATTTCACGACGGGTTAAGTAAACACCGTTAATTTCTTTTAGGTGATCGACGTATATGCTTTGCAAAATGCTGGATGGTTGATGTTGCATACCTTGGAAATCTTTTCCACCTCGACATTGTTACACTCTAAAAAAAGTGTTGTCGTCTTTTTCGTACTGTAACGACCTAACATAATTAAAACAATAATTTTTTTTTATCTCTAGGGGAATTTCCCCTGGGTGGCCAACATAGGTATATTTTGTGGATATTGAGCTTTAAAAAACACCTATAGATTGATGTTATTGTACATTTAATTAATAGGATTTTATGAAAAACAAGAAAAGAGTCTTATGGTTTGCTGTTATCAATAATAAGAATTTTATAGGTATTACGAGTTATTCTTTTAAAAGTTGTTGGGGTCGAGTTTGTGGAAATTCCCAAAAACTTAACCCAAGGAACTTAAGTGTAAAGTATTCAAAAAATTTTTGTTGTTTGAATAAGTAGGATTGGTGGTGTTAATTGGTTTTCGTGAATTTATTAAAAACCAGTCCTGGCATGAGGCTAAATTGTTGCCTCCCTGATATAGGCCTCATACCAGGACAAACTAAATTTCAAACATAGGCTTGCATATTTAACGTATTCTCATTACGTTGTCATAAATATTTACCAGGGCACTCTTTACATGGATTATGCATCCTTTTTCCAAGCAAAACTGACTGAAATTAAAGCTGAAGGCCGTTACCGAATCTTTGCGGACCTTGAAAGATGTGCCAAAGACTTTCCTTATGCACATTATTATAATGAAGGCAACAAAAAGCGTGTTGTCGTATGGTGCGCCAATGACTACCTTGGTATGGGCCAACATCCCAAAGTGTTATCAGCTATGAGTGAGGCCACTCACCGTGTTGGTGCTGGAGCAGGTGGCACCAGAAACATTTCAGGAACAAACCATTATCATGTTTTGCTCGAAAACGAGGTTGCTTCTCTCCATGACAAGGAAGCCGGCCTCATCTTTTCTTCAGGATATGTTTCGAATGAAGCAACAATAAGTGCACTTGCAACCCACCTCCCGGACTGCGTTGTCTTTTCAGATTCACACAATCATGCGTCTATCATTCAGGGTATACGCAATAGTCGGGCTAAAAAAGAAATTTTTGACCATAATAGTATTTCCCATTTAAGACAGCTTCTTTCGCGCTACCCAAAAGAACAAGCAAAATTGATTATCTTTGAATCAGTCTATTCTATGGACGGTGATATCGCCCCCATTGAAGCTTTTTGTGATCTCGCCGAGGAATTCAATGCTCTTACATTTATTGATGAAGTTCATGCCGTTGGCATGTATGGCCACAAAGGCGGCGGCATTAGCCAAAGAGATCAACAAAGCCAACGCCTCTCGATCATTGAAGGAACGCTAGGAAAAGCTTTTGGTGTTGTTGGCGGTTATATTGCTTCCTCATCAGAAATTGTTGACTTTGTGCGAAGTTTTGCATCAGGCTTCATCTTCACAACTTCTATGGCACCGCCCGTCGCTGCGGCTGCTTTGGCAAGCATTCGACACTTGAAGTCAAGCGACCTTGAAAGACAAAAACATCAAGAAACTGTATCAAAAGTCAAAATGAAATTGAGAAAAGCCGGCATTCCATTTATTCCAACACAGTCTCACATAATTCCTATTATGGTCCGAAATGCGCATCAATGTAAGCTTGCGTCCGACAAATTAATTAATGAATACAATATTTACGTTCAACCCATTAATTACCCAACCGTCCCTCGTGGAACAGAACGTCTTCGCATTACGCCCTCCCCTGTTCATACGGATAAAATGATAGATGAGCTTGTCGAAGCTCTCACATGTATATGGGATGACCTCTATATAGATTATGCAGCATAGTATGGATAAAAAAGGACGCATTTGTTGGACAATCACTGATGATTTTCCGGGTATGAAAAGCCAAGCTTTGGGACTTTCAGAGGCTATAGGAATTCCAACAAAACATAAAACATGCAAAAGTAAATGGCCTATAAGGCTACCGTGGAGCAATCCTTTAAATCAACTGACTGAAGACAGCGATCCTCTTACCCCTCCTTGGCCAGATTTAGTGATCACATGTGGACGAAGGTCAGCCCCATTGTCACTCGCTATAAAAAGAAATAACAAGGGGCGGACCCTAAGTGTTCATATCCAGGATCCCCTATCCAATCGCAACCAATTTGATTTGATTATCTCTCCCGAGCACGATAACCTGAAAGGCGCGAATGTCATGCAGACACGAGGGGCTCTTCACAAGATCACCCCTGAAAAGCTGACAGATGGGATCAAGAAATTTGGTCATTTGTTTAAGGATTATCCTGGCCCCTATAGTTCTGTTCTTATTGGAGGAACGACCAACCGTTACAACATGACGAAAGACGCGGTCGAAGACATCATTCAAAAAATCGCTGATATCCAACAAATCACTCATGGAAGTGTTTTTGTTACCCCTTCCTTTCGTACCCCCTATCGTGAAGTGTTCAATGAAAAGCTTTCTTCACTCCCCCAAGTTTACCTTGCTGACATTGAACGCATAAACCCTTACTTTGCTATGCTGGGTATGGCAGATTACCTATTTGTGACGGACGACTCTGTTAACATGGTTTGCGAAGCTTGCTATACAGGAAAGCCCGTTTATATCCTCCCTCTTCTTAATCATAGTGGAACAAAGCCCATAAGATTTGTAAACCAACTTGTTAAAGATGGAATAGTGCGTCACTTTGATGGGCAAGTCGATGAATGGACATATTCTCCTATTAATGATACAGCAAAAGCTGCAGATACTGTCAGGAAAATGCTCGGCCTCAGGAAAGGATAAATTATGGTTTTAAAAATTAAAACATTTGCGAATCAAAAGCCTTGTACCTTTTTTAAAGCCCTAGGGCACCCAAAAATTGCTACTCTCTTTGAGGATTTGAAAAAAAAGTCTATTCCTGCCATCTACGATCCAGAGGGACACCTCGAAGACTTTCTTGCCATGACAGAACAAAAAGCCCCTCCCCTCATCTATGTCCAAGCCATTGAAAAGATTGAACCGGGCAAAAAGCTCATCTCTGATATAATAAAGGATCAGCCCCAAGAGCTCTTTATACTCACCTTTGATGAAGAAAAGCATCTTGATCAAGTCGGAAGCCTTATACCCGATTCATGCAAGGTCTCTAGCCTTAAAGACCTACGCATCCCTGATGCGTGGCTGACGGATCCTAGAAACTATTTATCCGACTTAAACTTCTCAACAAACTTTGCGTTCTTCCGTGAGCAGGATGGATGGCATACCCGGCTCAAGGGGGCCAACTGCTGGGCCAAGTATGGATCAAAAGGAACGCGACTCTGGGCCCTACTCTTTGATGTAAATGGAAAAAAGCTCGCTGAATGGGAGGAAGACATCCCTGCAACTGTCCATTCCCTCGTTATTGACAGCCGTGATGTTAAAAAGCGTTTTAACCTCCCTGATTTTACCGGCCAGCTTTTTATCCATATCACGGGCACACGTGGTCACAGCATCGTTAAGTATGCACTTGATACCTTTCATGATAGTGGCATGCTTTCTGCAACCCATGATGCCAATGCCTGGCCCCCTGAGTATTTTGCAGGTCTCCCAGCACCGCGCACGGGCGAGAAAGTCATTCTTTGGCTACAGAATAGCCACCCTATCACTATTTCAGCACAGAACGTTTCCTTGAACCTCATGGGCGATGATAAAAAAGTATCCCTCGATCGTGATATTCCGCCCTTTGGAACCCTTGCTGTGGATGTATCAACATTGCTTCCCGATGCAAAATGGCCCCAACAAATCGAGACTCATGCCGGCCACTACTTTGTTCGGCCTCGTTATGAAGTCGAGAATCAAAAAGGCTATCGTTGCATGGCTCATATCAATGTTGAACGTGTGGATTTAAAGCCAGACCTCAAAGTGAAAGATCTACAAGAGGTGCTTGGGAAATCATATATTCTTCCCGCTCCCCTCTTTCCCACCTGCACCTATACAACCACTCTGCTCCCTACCCCCATGAACCGTGATACTTCGTTTTTTCCATTAAAAGCTCTCGTGTATAATAAGGATGGGCAAATGATTGCTGAGCAATCGCTGGGGAATCTCCCCCGCAATCATCAAAAAGAACTCGTCGTTAGTGACCTTGTTCAGATGGAAGGTGATTATGGTCATGTTGAGCTTATCTATGATTTCTCGGCCGGAGACATGACCGATGGGTGGCTTCATGCTCTTTTCCGTTATGAGCACAAGACAAACGCCTATCAGGCTGAAACCAGCTTTGGCAGTCATATATTTAACACCCCAATCACTTACAAGAATGAACCCCAATCCTATAAGGGCCCGCCCCCAGGACTCTCCACCGGCCTGTTCCTCCGCGTTGATGATGACATCGAAACCTTCTGCCATTTGATTTACCCGTCTTCAACCTCATGGCATCCAATGTCCACAACAACGCTAACGCTATTTACAAAGGATGGACAACCTGTTGCAGAAACAACGCTTCATATCCCTCACAATGGGTCTCGTAAATGGATTTATCAAGAGACCTTTGCAGCACCTGACCGTGAAAAAGCCCGTGGTGGTTATGTGATTATCCATGATAAAACCTGTCGATTGTTTGGATATCATGGATTGCGCCGCCCAGAGGGGAGCTTTAGCTTCGACCATATGTTCGGATTTTAAGTCTCATTATCGTATTTTTTGTTTAAATTACAATATACTAACATAACGCATTATATAATTTTTAACTGTTTTCATATATTCTAATATAATAACATATTATTATGGAGGAAATTTATGAAAAATTACGCATCAACACTAGTATTCGCTTTATTTATTAATGTAGGCATCGGTACTTTACCCTCCTTTGCTATCTCAGGCTCACCTTTTTGGATCAGTATTAAAAATGAAACAAACCTACCATTCACATTTATACTTAAAGAAGATGGTACATGGGATAGAGATAATTTTCCCCCAAAACTAGTAGTTAAAGCAGGGAAGACGAGCAAGCAATACAAAACGGCAGTAAAACATCCAATATCTGATCAAGTTACTTTACACCTTCATGTAACTGTTGAAGGAACACTTACGAAGTGCAAATTTACGACAGATTCTCAACAGCAAAAGTTTACCAAAAGTTGCAAGGATATAAAAGATTCTTCGGGGAATACATATACAATGAGGCCATCAGGTCTTAACACAAATCTCTTATTTACAGTGACTCAAGACAAATAAAGGCTATTAACTTTCTCTTATTAGGGTAAGATAATCCACTGTAAAAATTAGTTTTGTGAATCGCAACACTCGCCCAACTTTAGCTTCGGTGGGTGTGTCCATCCAGTCTAAATAAAATAGTGCAAGATTTTGCAATGGGTTTTTAGAGAAGGTTACAACGTTGACATTAAAAAGGGCCTCATGTTAAGGCCCTTTTTCGCAAAGCAACAGCTTTAACTTATTTTTCGACTGTTCTTGAATCGACTATATCTGCTTTTACAAACTCACGATTTTCCCAGGCTCTACGAAAATCATCATATCGGCTACCTGCAAAGACTTCTACTGTACTATCAGGCTTTGTCGCTCTAATCTCTCCATGTTTTTTCAAGTGTCCTGCATCTGCAAGGCTAAGTGCTTCACTCCATGTACCTGCAGACCAAACACCATCTGGATCTCCCACTGCTTCTAAATCACCCGCTCTATTTTCTACCCACAATTCAGGTTGAGGCGCAGCTGTCGCCTCAAGTCCAGCCGCTAAAATAATTCCCATTAAAAAGGTCATCGTTAATTTTTTTATGTTTTCTCTCCCATGTGTTGGTAATTAAATGAATTGCATCAGTCCTTCTTTAACGAAGTGTTAACAAAGTTATACTCCTCAGACACCATCTGGTCCAGCTAAGTTTAACAGATCTTTTCCATGCGTAAATATATAATATGTGCCAGGTAACTGACCTTCTTGGAGCCTTTCATAGACTACTTCATTTCGGACTTTTACCCACCTATCGCCATTCCACTCTGCTATTTCAAAGTTATCTGAACCAATAGCATCACGAATGCGGTCTTTGAATTCACCTGATGTATTGATCTTGCCAAGTTCTGCAATGCTATCAAGAGCCACTCTTCCAAAACGTTGAAAGTTTCGCCGTATTTCAGTATCTTTCATTGACTTATGTGCAGCCTTTGCATCAAGGGCAGCTACCAAACTCATTCCAATATAGAGTGTTAATGCTAGTTTCTTCACCATTTAGATCCTTAAGTTTATATTTTGCTTAATCTAAGACTCGGTAAATAGAAAAGGGCCCCAAATTGAGGCCCTATATCGAAAATTCAATGTGTCACTTAACTGCGAGCGACCTCAAAGCGAACACGTGAATAGGTACCGTTTAGAGCGCCTTCCCGAGCGGTTCTCCAACTATCCGCAGTAGCAGGCATTTCTGTTTTTTTACCCGAATCGCGATCTGTAACAATAATTTTAGATTGGCTGCCAAGTTCAGCTTTATCTATACCTGCAGCACGAAGCGCACTATCAAAATTATCTTGATCCAAAACCTCTTTGTCATTTGTAAGTTGGCGAACGTGCTCTGTTCCAGTCAAGGTTTTTGCAGAAGCTGGTGACTCTGCAACAGCAACTTGTGGTTCTGCTTCTTCAGCATTGGCTTGTAGGCCTACAACAGAAAGTGTCATTAATAGCGCAATTGATGTATATTTCATTGTTATTCTCCATTTTTGTTTTTTTAGCTTACGCAAGGGCAACCTTATCAATGAATTATTAACAAGAAGTTAATCCTGCTGAATTTTCCAACTGAACAAAAAAAGACCCCAAATATGGGGCCCATTCATAATAGAGGGATATTGACTCAATTAACCCTGTGATGAAGGTCTGAATTGAATGCTTCGATAAACACCTCGCAAAGCGTCTTTACGAACACTTTCCCATTGATCTTGGTGAAAGATCTGTTGCAGACCGTTAGGATCAGTAGCAACAATATCCGGGTTAATCCCCAGTTCCTTTTGAGACGTTCCAGCCCGAGCTAAAGCATCTTCAAATAGTGGCGTTTTCAGAATTTCTTGATCATTTGCTAGAGCTTGTTCTTGCCCTTCTGTGTCCACAATAACAACCTCAGCAACTTCTGCATTCGCCTTAAAACAGATGATGCTAACAGCCAATAAAAGGGTCAATGCTCTAATCTTCATTAGTTTCTCCATGTTTATTTATTTTTGATTTTATTTAGACTCATCCATCAAAGAATCATCATAACCGGATTCTCGATGAATTCCTTAAAGGCTTTCAGGAACAGAGCCCCAACAGCTCCATCCACGACGCGATGATCTACAGATAGCGTACAGGACATCATTGTTGCAGAGGTCAATACTCCTTTCCTCACAACAGGTCGCTCTTCGCCCATACCAACGGCAAGAATGCATCCTTGTGGTGGATTTATAATCGCTGCAAATTCTTTGATACCAAACATGCCCAGGTTTGAGAGACTAAATGTACCGCCTTGGAATTCTTCCGGCTTGAGTTTGCCTTCCCGCGCACGAACAGCTAAATCCTTCATCTCTGTGGAAATATCCTCAAGGCCTTTTGTTTGTGCCTGACGAACAACGGGCGTAATCAAACCGCCCTCAATCGCAACAGCAACGGAAACATCAGCTGATTTATATTGATAGATTTGGCCATCAATCCAGGATGCGTTCGCCTCTGGAACTTTCTTTAAGGCCATCGCACAGGCTTTGATGACAAAATCGTTGACAGAAAGCTTAAACTCACCATTTACTTGATCATTCATTTGCTTCCGCGCTTTGAGGAGGGCATCGATCTCACACTCAACGGTGAGGTAAAAATGGGGTACGGTTTGTTTGGCTTCCACAAGACGTTTCGCAATCACTTTACGAATGTTTGATGTGGAAATCACCTCAAATTCAGGTTCATAGCCACTGAGTTGAACAGAACCAGGTGCCGTGAATTCAGCGGGTTGAGCCTGCTCAACATCGGCTTTAACAATGCGGCCTCGTGGTCCTGAACCTGAAATGCTGCCTAGATTAATGCCCTTTTGCCCTGCAATGCGCTTTGCTAAGGGTGAAGCAAATATGCGTTCACCACTGGTAGATTGTGCTTGGGGAACAACTTTTAGATCAGGCTTTTTCTGAGCAGCAGCCTCTTCTTTTGGTTCTTTAGGGTGTTCTTTAGGCTCTTCAGATTTTTCAACCTCTTGTGGCTTCTCCGCAGGTTTTGAACCGGCAGACTTGAGAGCTGAATCATCTTCGCCTTCCTCAAGAAGAATTGCGATCGGCTCATTCACCTTGACCGCCTCCGTCCCCTCAGGAATCAGGATCTTTCCAATTCGCCCTTCATCAACGGCTTCAACTTCCATGGTTGCCTTGTCCGTTTCAATTTCGGCAATGACATCACCGGCCTTACACTCATCACCTTCCTTTTTGTGCCACTTAACAAGGTTTCCTTCTGTCATGGTCGGAGAAAGAGCTGGCATCAATATTTCAATGGGCATTGGATTTTCCTCTTATTATTCAGAAACGTAACAAACTTCTTTCGCAGCTTCGACAATATCCTCAACTTGTGGAAGAGCCATTGCTTCTAAATTCGCTGCATAAGGCATCGGCACATCTTCGCCCGTAACCCGTTTCAAAGGTGCATCAAGATAGTCAAAGGCATACTCCATCATAAGCGCTGCAATTTCTGAACCTATGCCAGCAAAGGGCCAGCTTTCTTCAACAGACACGATTCGATTCGTCTTCATGACAGATTGAGTCACCGTCTCAATATCAAAAGGCCTTAAACTCCGCAAATCAATGACTTCTGCATCAATCCCTTGTTCAGCAAGTTTTTCCGCTGCCTCGAGTGCTTTTCCGACCATAATTGAAAAGGCCGTAATAGTTACATCTTTTCCTTTTCGACGAATTTGCGCTTGCCCAATAGGCAAAACATGCTCTGGGTCACTCGAAACATCATCAAAAGTCACACCATAGAGCAGCTCGTTTTCGAGGAAAACAACGGGATTTGGATCACGAATGGCTGATTTTAAAAGAGCCTTAGCATCACCCGCGCTATATGGGCTTACAACTTTTAACCCCGGACAATGGGCATACCAACTCGCATAACAATGGGAGTGCTGTGCGCCAACACGAGACGCTGCTCCATTGGGACCCCGGAAAACAATGGGACATCCCATTTGCCCACCAGACATATACAAAGTTTTCGCAGCAGAGTTAATGATTTGATCAATGGCTTGCATGGAAAAGTTAAAGGTCATGAATTCCACAATTGGACGAAGTCCTCCAAAACCTGCGCCAACGCCAAGTCCAGCAAAGCCATGCTCAGTAATTGGGGTATCGACAACACGCTTTGCACCAAATTCATCCAAAAGCCCTTGGCTAACCTTATAGGCTCCATTATATTCGGCGACTTCTTCACCCATCAAAAACACATTTCCATCACGGCGCATTTCCTCGGCCATGCCATCGCGAAGTGCTTCACGTACTGTCATTGTATTCATGTCAACCTCTTGAACGGTGCTTGTACTCACATTACCACTCCCTCTTCCTTGAGAACATCTGTATAGAGTTCTGATGGATCAGGCTCTGGTGACGTTTTTGCAAACTCAATCGCTTCAGCAATGATGCCTTTGATATCATTCTCAACGACTTTAATTTCATCGTCTTTAATTTTCAGTGTTTTTTCCATATACGCCTTAAAGACGTCTATTGGATCCCGCTTTTCTTTTATCGTATCCACCTCATCCTTTGATCGATATTTCGCAGGATCAGACATGGAATGTCCGCGGTACCGATAGGTATCAAACTCAAGAATATAAGGCCCTTTACCGGATCGTGCATGTTCAACGGCACGACTAGAAGCTTCTATTACTTTCAAAAGGTCCATGCCATCCGCTTTTTCACCGGGAATTCCCCAGCCCTTGCCTCTTTCAAAATAGCTTGGACCTGCTGAGGAACGCTGTACAGATGTTCCCATACCATAATGGTTGTTCTCTACAACATATACGACAGGCAACTTCCACAGGGAAGCCATGTTGTAAGACTCATAAACTTGTCCTTGGTTGGCTGCACCATCGCCCATCGACGCAATGCAAACACCACCATCTTCCTTATACTTATGAGCAAATGCGAGGCCAGTCCCAAGGGGAATTTGTGCTCCCACAATGCCATGTCCGCCATAGAAATTCTTTTCACGGCTAAACATATGCATGGAGCCGCCCTTGCCTTTTGAGTATCCGCCTATACGACCCGTAAGTTCGGCCATCACACCCCTTGGATCCATACCACATGCCAGCATATGGCCATGATCTCTATAGGCTGTAATCACTGAATCTTGTGATTTGAGTACGGACTGAACCCCCACAACAACGGCTTCTTGGCCAATGTAGAGGTGACAGAATCCAGCTATAAGCCCCATTCCATAGAGCTGTGCTGAGCGTTCTTCAAAACGGCGGATAAGAAGCATTTCGCGATAGGCTTTTAGGGCTTCTTCTTTTGACATTACATTTGGCAAATCAAAACCTCATTTTTCCAAATTAACATGCCATGCTTACCGATATTTTACGGGTTTGACAACCCAAAAGGCACTAAGATTAAAGAAGACTCAGTAAAAGATAGGCCGCAAAGCCAATGAGCATAATCCCTGACCCCTTGTTAATCCAATCAAGGTGTGTCTCTGTCAGCTTATTGTGCATGAGCCGAACACCTGTACACAATGTAAGCCACCAGGAATTGGCTCCAACCAATACCCCCACTACAAGAGCTAAAGCCTGTGTTACAGAGTCATTCGCAGTGGACACATCCATCGCTGCAAACGCGGCTGCAAAAGCTATAAGTGTTACTGGGTTCGAAACGGTCAGGAAAAAAGCGGACGTAAAACCATTTAAAAGCGACTCACCATTCTCGTTTTTAGAAGTGTTTTCGCCTATATGGCTTCTCCAGATTGAAAAACCAATCCAGAGTAAGGCAATTCCGCCAAATAAGTGGAGATAGAAATCATGACTTTTGATGAAGTCAGAAACGCTGGCGATACTAAAGGCCGCGACCGTTCCATAGAAAGTGTCTGCGAGGCCTGCGCCTAGGCCCGTTGCGACCCCTAACACATAGCTTCCCGCAAGCGTTCTACGGATACAAAGAATACCAATAGGACCAACAGGGGCTGCGATAAGGAAACCTGCAATAATCCCCTTAAAAAACAGAATTGTTATCAGTGTCAGTGACATGTGGGTGACTTATATCCTAGCACATATATTTGGGCCTATTAGTAAGTGATAACCCTCTTCCCTGTCTAGGGTTAATTCGGATATCTCATCATTAATAGAAATTTCAGCATGATTCTGGCATAATAAAAAGTGAGGGAGAATTGATGCCATTAACAGATGACCAAATCGCATTTAAAGAAGCCGCCCAAGCATTTGCCGAAAAGGAAATGGCCCCTTTTGCAAATGAGTGGGATCAAGAATGCACATTTCCCATCGAAACCCTTCGCAAAGCCGCAGCTATGGGGTTTGCTGGAATATATGTGAATCCTGAGCAGGGTGGTTGCGGACTGGGCCGCCTGGAAGCCTCCCTGATTTTTGAAGAACTCTCAACAGCTTGTGTTTCTACAGCAGCCTACCTTTCCATCCACAACATGGTATCTTGGATGATTGATACCTTTGCAAATCCAGAGCAAAAGGCCAAATGGCTTCCCAAGCTCATGACCATGGAATGGCTCTCAAGCTACTGTCTTACTGAGCCCTCTGCAGGTTCTGACGCCGCATCCCTTAAAGCAAAAGCTGAACGAGATGGGGATGTGTACGTCCTCAATGGTGAAAAAGCCTTTATATCCGGTGGCGGCGCAAGTAATTTCTACCTCTGCATGGTCCGAACGGGTGAGCCCGGCCCGAAAGGGATCTCTGCTATCGTCGTTGAAAAGGGAACAGAGGGCCTCAGTTTTGGGAAAAAAGAAAAGAAGATGGGATGGAACAGCCAACCCACCACTGCCGTCATATTCCAAAACTGTCGCGTACCTGTTTCCAATCGAATTGGGGAAGAAGGTGACGGTTTCAAAATAGCAATGCAAGGGCTGGATGGAGGACGTATTAACATTGCCTCTTGCTCATTGGGCGGTGCTAGAGCGTGCTTAGAAGCGACAATGTCTTATATGAAAGAGCGTGTCCAATTCGGCAAGCCCCTCTCTCAATTTGAAGCCCTGCAATTTCGCCTTGCGGATATGGCAACGGAACTCGAAGCAGCTCGCCTCATGGTTCATCATGCAGCTCTCAAATTGCAAAACAAAGATTCAAAAGCCAAAGTCACCTGTGCCATGGCTAAACGCTTTGCCACCGACGTGGGATTTCGTGTGGCGAACGAAGCTCTCCAGCTTCATGGCGGCTATGGCTATATCAAAGAATACCGAATCGAACGCTTTGTCCGTGATTTGCGTGTCCATCAAATTTTGGAAGGAACAAACGAAATTATGCGTGTCATCATTTCACGCAACATATTAGGAGAATAAGAATGAATGACGCCCCTGAAGTTTTGTTTGACATTAAAGGTGGTTATGGCTGGATCACTTTAAACCGCCCCAAAGCCCTCAATGCACTTTCCCTTGGCATGTTTCAATCCATCTCCAAACAGCTTAAAAAATGGGAAACTGATTCTTCCATCCAGGGAATCATTGTCGAAGGCTCAGGAGAGAGAGCCTTTTGTGCGGGCGGTGATGTACGTTCCGTTTATGAGGCCCTCAAAGAACAGAACAGCGAATTTTGCGACAGCATTTTTCGCACTGAGTATACGCTCAACACCTACCTAAAAACCTATTCAAAACCTTATGTTTCTCTTATCAATGGCATTGCGATGGGCGGTGGACTTGGTATTTCTGTCAACGGAAACCACCGTGTCGTCACCGAAAAATCACTTCTGGCTATGCCTGAATCCTCTATTGGTTTTTTTACTGATGTGGGTGCTACCCACTTTTTAAACGAAATACCGAATACCATTGGCCTCTATCTAGGCCTCACGGGAACGCGTCTAAATGAGATTGATGCTATATGGTCAGGTCTTGCAACCCACTTCGTCCCCTCCTCTGCCCTTAATCTCTTAAAAAATGATTTTCAAATAGGTATTCCTGCGAACGAGGCTCTCGCAAACCATTCTCTCCCCATAGAGACTGAAAGCTTATTATCTCAGAATGCACCAGAAATTGATCAGCATTTCAACCAAGAATCTGTTGAAGATATTTTCAACAGCCTTAAAAAAGGGACAACATCCTTTGCTAAATCTACTTACGAAACCCTGCTTACCAAATCACCCACAAGTCTCGCCGTGATCTTCCATCAACTTAAATTAGGGAAATTTTTACCCTTTCATGATCAAATGAAAATGGAATTTCGCATTAGCCAACACCTGATTCAGAGCCATGATTTTTCGGAAGGCATACGAGCGGTGCTCGTCGACAAGGATAACCAACCCCAGTGGAATCCGAAAAAGATCAAGGATGTTGATGTAGAATCATTTTTTCAGGAGCTAGGTGAAAGAGAGCTCACACTCTAGGGAGGGAGCATGACAAAAATAGCATTTATTGGACTCGGGCATATGGGACTCCCTATGGCAACACACCTGCTCAAAGCAGGCCATGATGTGACAGGCTTTGATATTATACCTGATATTCTCAAAAGTTTTGAAGGTAACCATGCTAAAAGCATCCCTTTAGCTGTAAATGATGCAGAGATTATCTTTACGATGCTCCCTGAGGGAAAACATGTTCGCGCTGTTTACGAAGGCCCCGACGGCATTTTTGCCCATATCAAACCAGGAACGCTCGTTGCTGAGTGTTCTACCATCGACATTGAAACCTCCCGCCATATTCACGCCCAAGCTAAACTCAGCCATATACAGCTCATAGATGCACCTGTTTCCGGTGGCGTCGCCGGTGCACAAGCGGCATCCATTACCTTTATGGTTGGTGGCGAAGAACAGGATTTTGAAGCGCTGAAACCTTATTTAGAGGTCATGGGCAAAACGGTCATTTACTGTGGCGAAGCCGGCCTCGGCCAAGCCGCAAAAATTTGCAACAACCTGGTCTTAGGCATCACCATGATTGGTGTCAGTGAGGCGTTTAACCTTGCTGAAAAGTTGGGTCTTGATCAGCAAACCTTCTTTGATGTGGCCAGCCAATCCTCGGCCCAATGTTGGTCCATCTCGAAATATTGTCCGGTTCCTGGTCCCGTCCCTACTTCACCGGCCAACCATGATTTTGCAGCCGGATTCACAGCGGCCATGATGAAGAAAGACCTCAAGCTTGCGGCACAAGCGAGCCAGCTCACATCCTCAACCACCCCGCTGGGCGCTGAGGCCTTAGCCCTTTATACGCTTCTGTGCAACGCTGGCCATGATAAAATGGACTTTTCAGGGATTATAAAATTCCTTCGAGGGAAATGATCTCCTTCTTTTTAGGATTCTCATTTTCACCTCCAAAACGTTTTCATTTTTTTACCGTTTTGTCAGCGAATTACCTAACCTTTACAGTAATGACGTATGTCTATGTGGTTTCGTCTTTGCGCGGAGGGACAGTGTCCCGACAAAGCAATCCAGAAAATCGGCTCCCCTAAGATTCCTGCCTTCTCAGGAATGATACTTTTTAAAAATATTTCAGTGCTTGGTATAATTTTATTCAGAAGCTATAAGCTAATAAAAAAGCCCCCAGTGTGGGGGCTTTGAGTTCTATAGATCCATTAAACTATCTTCACCTGGGGCCTTACCAGCTAATCCACGCTTTGGTGTTTTAGGTTTGGCAGGAGATGCATTCCTCGAAAGACTGGTATTTCCACTTGCAACTTGATCAGCCATCCTGTGATCAAACTTTTGAAAAGACTTCATTAGCTCAGCTGAAAGTTTTCCTCTTGCTGCACTTGAACCAGAAGACGTTGATGAGGAAGCTCCATCAGCTGCCTGCTCAGGTTGTTGTCCACCATTTTTATATCTATAATAATCTTTACGTCTTTTTGCTCTACGCCTTGCAAGCTCCTCTTTTCTATCCTCTGTTATCTCTTTTTTAGCCGCTTTCGCACGTGGAAGCGGGGGAAAAACATGCTCTAACATAATAGTATAGTTTGGCGCATAGGTTATGACATTTAGTCGAGCGGGTGCTTCAATTGTCATCATATAGTTATACAATTTATTTAATTGGTCTTCACTCAGTTCTTCCAACAATGATACCAACGGAACATTCTTTTCTTCAGAGTACACACCGTCCTTGCGTTCCGGCATAAATTCACCAGATGTGCTGTTATACAAGACCTTAACCGCTGAAGTTCTGAATTTTTGTTGTCCTACAGGAAGCAAAGCATCAAAAAATCTCAACAGTTTATTATGGTCACGCTCAATAACGACTCTCTCTTCTTGAGCTTTTTTCTCTATTTTTAACGCAGCCTTAGACTGGGGCTTCGCTTTTCCTGATTTTTCGGCTTTCTTTTTCTCTTCTTCTATCTTTTTAGTGATGTATCGACGAAGCGCTAAAGCTTCTATCTTAACTTTCTCAAGTTCTTCTGCTACGAGATCATAAGGGCGATCATCAAAGCTAATTTTTTCTTCGTCTTGAAAAGCATCCGCAGCTTCATCTTCCAAGTGTCTTTTATTACCATTAAGTTCTTTTAATTTTTGCTCAAGATCTTTTACTGATATTCCAGCATATTTATCATTTTCGCCACGATTGCCCGCGATAGTCTTCGCTTTGTTTTTCCCAATTGCATAGCGACCATTGTAATACTTTTTAACAGTTTCAAGGGCGTCATCAAGTTCTTTAATTTTCTCTCCCGCTTTTTCGAGCTCGCTTCTATTGTTATTAATGAGTTCTTCAAATTCGTCTGGATTTAAATCACGACCAAGTTCTTTTTCCTTTGCAGCAATCAAATTATCCAAAACACCCTGGAATAGAAACGTTTTATTCGTATGCTGCTGCCTAAGGACATATAAAGCTTCATGGAGTTTGGGATATTCTGTATCAAGATCAAACTCTAATAGCTGCGCAGCATCTCTAATCTCATCCGTCATCGGCACTTCGATTAGATCAGGACCAGAATCACTTGAAGAAGGTGTATCACTTGTGCTTCCAGGAATGTCACTTACTGAAATCTTTTTCGGTCGCGAGCTCTGGGTTGAATCTTTTTCAAGATCTCCAAGATCTAGTGGCGGCGGGGCACTATTTGGTGGAGGCGGAACAGCGCCTTTTTTCCTATCATCCCCTTTTGGCTTGGGATTCGGCTTCTTTGGGTCATCGGTTGAGTCCGCCACTCCGCTGGACCTCTTGAAATGATCAAGAAATTCTTTAGGGGGCACAGGAACAGGCTGTCCAGGGGTCCATCCTTCTGTTGGTAATGCAGCTCCACCTTCATTCACTGCTCCACCTTGTGCAGGCTGACCTGCAGAATTTGGATTTGCTGATCCGCTTGCCTTACCTTTTCCACCTCTTATGAGATGACCTGCGTGATTTGTGCTTCTCCCGCCATCTTGTCTAGCTTGAGCTCTAGCCTCTACATACGCAGGTCGACCTACTGCACCAGCATCACTACCTAAGAAACTTTCTACTGGATATGGGCTTGCCGTTTCATCTGCGTTAACTTGTTTTGCTTTATGCCCAAAGCCCGCTTGGCCAATTGTCCCATCTGCATTCACAGCCCCACCTTGCACGGCCTGCACTCTGGCATACTTATTTTCAAATGTAGGTGCAACCGGTTCAGCTGGAAGCATTACCGAACCAACCGTTGCTTTAGCTGGAGCAAGAGTAATAGGCTCAGTCGGCTTATCTGTTGATATCGAATTAGAATCTGCTGTTGTACTGCCTTCAGGCCCTGATTTCTCTTGTTCAGCATTTTCACCTTGCTTTAAATCTGAAGAAGAATCATGTTGCCGCTTTGCTTGTTTCAGCAACTCTTCAAGAACTTTGCCTTCACCACTTTTTTCTGAAGCTTCCTGAGAATATCCGCCCGATGAGCCACCTCCATGGCTTCCTCCTCCACTGCCATGGGAAGCACCATGTCCTTCACCACCGGAACTATATGATGGTTCACTTCCATGACCACGTGAATTTCCAGTTGCAGACGACGGAGGAGTTCTACCAACGGTTCGATGACTATTTGATCCGGATTCAGGATGTTCTTCGTCACCAATCCTTAAGGGCTCCATAAAACCCTGTGTATTATGAGAAGTATGAGAAAGAGCAGTTCCTTGCCTCGTGCTCTCCTTTTCATCTTGCACAGGATGTGCACGCTCAGCCAATTCATGTAATTTTGCTTTACCCGTTTTTGGTGACTTTAGTGCACCTGAACCTTCTTTGCCGCCGCCAAGGCCTCTTAACGCAAACTGAGCTTCATTTTTTATAAGCTCCTGCCTTGTGGATTCAACAGCAATCCCTTCGTTTGCAGCTGGTTCATATCCAAATATGTTGGCAACTGAAACCAACAACTCTGGAAATATTTTCATTGTTTGGAGCGGGGTAAAAACATCTAATGCCATTGTATTAACCTTTACTAAAAATTCACCAATTTTTTTATTTACTGTATTTTATGTGCGAATTTCTTTATTTATATAGAAATAGCGCATCTATGACTTATATATGTATTGTGATTTATAAAAAAAGATGGTATGCAAACTTATTCTCTCGATATCAAATATTAATAATTAACTAAATCAGGAAGAATGTATCACAGCAAAACAAATAAATCAAATAAAAAAGATAACTTTCTGTAAGTTTATTCTACATTATTAATA
>CAYYRQ010000029.1:0-24034 GCA_964474215.1 uncultured Alphaproteobacteria bacterium | reverse complement strand
ACAATGGAGTATTTATAATGTTAAATAAGTTGTCATTAGGTTTATTTTTTATGAGTCTTTGTTTTATTACAAGTGAATCATGTGAAGCAACCAAAACCGTTCGGGAAGAGTTAGAGCCCACAGAGGCAAGTAATCATGTGCCAAAACCTCCAAGCTTTGATGAAACAATAATTGTCAGCAAGCGATGGATTCCTGCAGCTCCTTTCAAAGATCCTAATATACGAGATTGGTGGATTGCTAAAGCTGATCAAGAACCCGATAAGTATCAAATGAGAGGAAATGAGCTTTTTATTTACCAATAGAATAGCTACGAGTGGGCGCTGATTATATAATGCGCCCCCTCTTTTCTTAATCTACCCTCCTAAAATCTTCTCTTTCCTCAATTCAAATCATCCGCTAAAAGAATAAAAGAAAAATCATTTCTTGTCATAAAGCCCCCTTGAGGTCTCTGGGGTCTTTTCTTATGATACGGAAAAAATGAGGAGTCATATGAAAAGCTTCCCGTTTCTAGCAGCC
The DNA here is from genome assembly GCA_964474215.1 of uncultured Alphaproteobacteria bacterium. Lineage (GTDB taxonomy): Bacteria > Pseudomonadota > Alphaproteobacteria > UBA9655 > UBA9655 > UBA9655. The sequence continues at coordinate 23,518 of CAYYRQ010000029.1, read as the reverse complement.
TTTTTAACACTTTTCTTGCCTGTCGGCTTAAGAGCCGAGCATGCTCACCCCTGGCAAATGTATTATCAAGAACCGGTAACGCCAGTTATGGAGATGTTATATGACTTTCACCTTATGCTACTGTATATCGAGGGTGGAATTGTTGTTCTTGTAGCTGCACTGCTCATTTACGTCATTTTTCGCTTTCGCGCATCCAAATCCAAGACACCTTCAAAGACAGCCCACAATACATTGCTTGAAATTATTTGGACAACAATCCCTGTTCTCATCCTTGTTTTTATTGCTTTCCCATCATTCCGCCTTCTCTATATGATGGATGTAACACCAAAGGCAGACCTTACCATCAAAGCCATTGGGAGCCAGTGGTACTGGACCTATGAGTATCCTGACCAAGACATAAAATTTGACAGTAATATGATTCCAGATGACGAGCTTAAGCCAGGACAGCTGCGCTTATTAGAAGTGGACCATCGTGTCATCGTTCCCACAAATACAAACGTACGACTCATTACAACATCTTCCGACGTTATTCATAGTTGGGCTGTACCCGCCTTTGGTGTGAAACGGGATAGTGTCCCGGGACGTCTCAACGAGACCTGGTTTAACGTCAAGAAAGAGGGTGTTTATTATGGTCAATGCTCTGAGCTTTGCGGCGTTAAACATGGCTTTATGCCTATCGTCGTTGAAGCTGTCCCTCAAGAGAAATTTGAGGCCTGGATTGCAAGTCACAAAGGCCCAGCCAAAACCCACAAAGGAGGGTAAATAAAAATGTCATACGCAGCAACCGCTGACCATTTCGGCGTTGAGGACCACCCCACAGGCTGGAGGCGTTGGGTTTTATCAACAAACCATAAAGACATTGGAACCATGTACATTATATTTGGCGCCTTTGGAGCATTGTTCGGTTCTATTTTATCGATGCTCATACGTATGCAGCTGGCCCACCCCCATGGAATGCTTCTCAGCGGAGGCGAATATCAAATTTATAATGTGGTCATCACAGCCCACGGTTTGCTCATGATTTTCTTCTTTGTGATGCCTGTGCTAATCGGCGGTTTCGGGAATTGGTTTGTTCCGCTGATGATTGGAGCCCCCGACATGGCTTTCCCTCGCCTCAACAATATTAGCTTTTGGCTATTGATTCCCGCTATGATCCTCCTTACCCTTTCTATTGTTGTGGGATCTGGCGCTGGGACAGGTTGGACATTTTATCCACCCTTGAGCAGCATTGGCCAGCCCGGTGCAGCCGTTGACTTTATGCTGGTGAGCCTTCACCTCGCTGGAATTTCGTCAATTCTTGGCGCCATTAATTTTATTACGACGATCATCAACATGCGTGCCCCTGGCATGACCATGCATAAAATGCCCCTTTTTGTGTGGGGAATGTTAATTACGGCTTTCCTTCTTCTGCTCGCTGTTCCAGTTCTGGCTGGAGCCATCACCATGCTTCTTACGGATCGGGGATTCGGAACAAGCTTTTTTGAACCCGCAGGCGGTGGCGATCCCCTCCTTTTTCAACACTTGTTTTGGTTCTTCGGACACCCCGAGGTTTATATCATGATTTTGCCGGCGTTTGGGGTCATTAGCCAAGTCGTATCAACATTTGCTCGCAAGGCCGTATTTGGGTATCTAGGTATGGCTTATGCCATGGTTTCAATTGGCGTCATCGGATTTGTTGTATGGGCCCACCATATGTTCACTGTTGGACTCGACGTCAATGCAAACGCCTATTTTACTGCTGCAACACTTATTATTGCCGTACCAACAGGTATTAAAATATTTAGCTGGATTGCAACAATGTGGGGGGGATCCCTTACATTTGAAACACCGATGCTGTATGCTATTGGGTTCATAATCCTCTTTGTGATTGGAGGTGTGACGGGCGTCACCTTGGCCAATGGAGGTGTGGATATTTCCCTACATGACACCTATTTTGTCGTGGCCCATTTTCACTACGTTTTATCCATGGGAGCTTTGTTTGGTATCTTTTCCGGCTTTTATTATTGGTTCCCTAAAATGACTGGGAAAATGATTCCCAATTGGCTTGGAAACATTCAATTCTGGATGATGTTTATTGGGGTAAATATGATTTTCTTCCCCATGCATTTTCTCGGACTTGCGGGTATGCCTCGCAGAATTCCTGATTACCCTGATGCTTATGCAGGCTGGAACTATGTTTCTTCCATTGGCGCCATACTCTCTTTTGCAGCTGGTCTCTTTTTCTTTTATATCGTTTTTTATGGCTTCAAGTGGGGGAAAAAGGCACCCGCTAACCCTTGGGGACCCAGTGCAAATACACTGGAGTGGACTGTCCCCTCTCCAGCTCCTTTCCATACTTTTGAAACCCAACCCCATGTTGAATGATGGCTACAACACTATCCTACTCAGAACTTAACACAGATGTTTCTGCAGGCGATTATTGGCAACTGCTCAAGCCAAGGGTCATGTCTTTGGTTGTCTTTACAGGACTCATTGGCCTTCTTCTCGCTCCGGGAACCATTCATCCCGTCATTGCTTGTGCCGCTATTTTATGTATTGCTGTTGGAAGCGGAGCAGCTGGCGCGATTAATATGTGGTTCGACAGGGATATTGATTCAATCATGGAACGTACGCAAGATCGTCCGTTGCCTCGGGGTACGATTCAACCGGGTGAAGCCCTTGGTTTTGGCATAACCCTTGCCACAGGATCCGTTATTGTGATGTATACGCTGGTTAATTTCTGGGCTGCCTTTTATCTCGCCATTGCAATCCTATTTTATGTATTCGTCTACACTATTTGGCTAAAACGCTCTACACCCCAAAATATTGTCATTGGTGGTGCAGCTGGAGCCTTTCCACCCGTTATTGGATGGGTAGCCGTTACGGGAGAAACAACACTATTACCTTGGTTATTATTTGGGATCATTTTCATATGGACACCACCCCACTTTTGGGCCCTCGCTCTTTCGAAAAGTGAGGACTACAAACGTGCAAATATTCCCATGCTTCCTGTAACATCTGGCCAAGAGGCAACGAAGACGCAAATTTTCCTTTATAGCATCGCTCTTTTGGTTCTTTCATTAATCCCCGTTGTTTTCGGTTATTTTTCTTGGGTGTACGGCAGTTCTGCCCTTTTACTCGGCAGTCTTTTTTTAATTTTGGCCATTCAACTCAAACTATCCAAAGAGTCTCAACGGGGCATGAGTCTCTTTGTCTACTCAATTTTTTATCTTTTTTTCTTATTTGCGGCAATGATTGGCGATAGGTTTATCTTATGAAAATATCCAAAAATGCTGGCCTTCTTATTATTTTGATTAGTCTCGCCGTTTTGTTTTATGCTGCCTCTTGCGTGTATATGAAGTGAAAAAAGATAATCGATCGACACTTATTATCCTTACCAGTCTTGCTTTTGGAATGCTCGCTCTTACCTTTGCATCTTCTGCGCTTTTTAAAATGTTTTGTGAAAAAACGGGACATGGTGGAACAACCCAAGTAGCAACAAGTCGCCCCACACGCATCGAAGATCGGGTGATCACCGTCCGTTTCAACGCGGACACACAGCCTGAACTTCCATGGGAATTTAAACCTTTACAAAAACAAGTCAAAGTCAAAGCCGGAGAAATAGGGCTTGCTTTCTATCATGGAAAGAATACCTCTAAGGACCTTACCGTGGGCATGGCTACCTACAATGTAACGCCCCATAAAGCGGGGATTTACTTTAATAAAGTGGAATGCTTTTGCTTTATTGAACAACACCTTGAAGGCAATCAAGAAACGGACTTTCCAGTCGAATTCTTTATAGATCCTGAGATCGTTAATGATCCCAACCTGGCCGAAGTTGATACGATAACCCTGTCCTATACCTTTTTCCGCCTAAAGAAACCAAGCCTTGCCGAACGATAAAATAAACCTTATATATAAGATAGGAATGAAAAAGGAGTATTTCCAATGAAAGATCGTATTAAAAACAGAACAGTACTCGGTGTTGAGAAAAGCACGCTCGCTTTCAGTGAAGGCCTACGTGCATATATGCTCAGCGTTTACAACTATATGGCTGGCGCCCTTGCTGTAACAGGTGGTGTGGCTTATATTGTCGCCTCTTCGCCCACAATTCTTCAAGCCATTGCTCCGGCGATGTGGCTCTTTATTTTAGCTCCTATTGGGCTTGTGTTTTTCTTAAGCTTTAAGATCAACACAATGAAATTTTCTACAGCCCAAGCCGTGTTTTGGCTTTATGCAGCCCTCAATGGTGTTGCGTTCTCTGTGCTCTTTTTAGCATATACCTATGAAAGCATTGCACGCGTTTTCTTCATTACAGCGGGAACTTTCGCGGCCATGAGCCTTTATGGTTATACCACTAAAAAAGACTTATCCGGATGGGGATCATTCCTGTTCATGGGACTGATAGGGATCATCATTGCATCACTCGTCAACCTCTTCGTTGCGAGCAGCATGCTGCAATTTGTGGTATCTGTCGCAGGTGTTCTGATCTTCACGGGTCTCACAGCTTATGACACCCAAATGATCAAAGAATCCTATGTTGAAGGTGCCTCTGATGAGGTGTCAGGGAAACGTGCCATTTTTGGCGCTCTTCGCCTTTATTTGGATTTCATCAACCTCTTTATTATGCTTCTCCGACTTCTCGGAGACCGCAGATAAGCCAAACAAAAAGCCCCCGAAAGGGGGTTTTTTAATATCTTCAATTTATGATATCATGGTTGATGAAAGTTATTAACTTAAGCAGACTTAGAAATGATCTCTCAAAAGCAAATCATAGAAAAACTGACTCAAGATCGTATTGAGCTCGAAAGATATAAAGTTAATTCGCTTTCTCTCTTCGGTTCCTTTGCAAAAGGAATTGAAAATAAAAAGAGCGATATAGACCTGCTTGTTTCTTTTCAAAGTCCAGTTGGGTTGTTTGAATTCATACAACTACGTGAGCATCTAGAAACCGTTTTGGATTCTCCTATAGATTTAGTAACAAAAGAATCTCTTCATCCTCATTTAAAGGATAAGATTTTAAAAGAGACCATTCATGTCATCTAGAGAGTGGTTTTTCCGAATTAACGATATTCTAAAAGCCATAAAATATATCCAAGAGTATACTGTAGATTATGATTTAAAGCAGTTTGAGGCAGATCAAAAAACAATTGATGCCGCTATACGCAATCTAGAAATATTAGGAGAAGCTGCTTGTCACATACCCGAAAATGTTACTATAGATTATCCTGATATCCCTTGGAGATATATGAGAGACATGAGAAACCTCCTCATTCATGAATATTTTGGGGTCCACCCAGCAATCATTTGGGAAACAATTCAAAAAGATCTACCTCCCTTAAAGCTGAAACTACAGAAAATCAAAAATGATCAATAGTTCAAAGGTTATGAGATGACAACTTCACCTTCAACAAACTTAAACTTTGTGTCACTCCCACGAGAATCAGGCCATCTGGCTTACAATCGCTTTGACTCGGGCAACAAAGATCTGCCAGAGGTCCTCTTTTTAGGCGGATATAAGTCGGACATGAACGGCACAAAAGCCACGTTCCTGGATGATCTTTGCCGCAAACGAAATCAAACCTATACGCGATTTGATTATTTCGGCCATGGATCCTCCTCAGGTGATTTTATTGATGGCACTATCAGCCAATGGGTTTCCGATAGCTTGGCCATCATTGATGATATAACAAAAGGACCGCTAATCCTCATTGGCTCAAGCTTGGGAGGATGGTTGATGACACGTGCTGCTGTTGAACGTTCCCATCGGGTACAAGCCCTCGTAGGCATTGCAGCTGCCCCTGACTTCACAGAAGATCTAATTTGGGCAACTTTAAACGAAGAGCAGCAAAATGCGTTTCTTAAAACCAAGCTCCTCCAACTCCCGTCTTCTCAAGATCCGAAGGGGATTCCTGTTCCATTGGAATTTATAGAAGATGGACGAAAAAACTTTGTTCTAAGAGAGGCGCTCAACATAACCTGCCCCGTCCATTTGATTCACGGGACACAAGACGCGAATGTTCCCTGGACATTTTCCCATCGTCTTTCGCAAAGGCTGAAAAGTGCGGATGTTTCCCTTACCCTCATTAAGGATGGAGACCATAGCCTAACTTCTCCCTTTGCTTTGAACATGCTGACGTCTATTCTAGCACATGTGAGCATTACAAATCCTTAAGGAAGATGATGAAGGCTTGATAAGGGCAAAAGGTTCTCAAGCCATACTTGATACCTTATTAAAGCGCTTTCTTTTTCTCGCGCAACTTCTTCCAATACTCGAGCCTTTTGAGTATTTCTCGCTCATATCCTCTTTCAACCGGGCTATAGAGCTTTCGCCGACCTAAGCTTTCGGGAAAATAGTCCTGTCCCGAAAATCCCTCGGGCGTGTCATGATCATAGATATATCCCTTCCCATAACCTTCCGACTTCATCAGGTTTGTGGGTGCATTTAAGATATGCTTGGGCGGCATCAGTGACCCGGACTTTTTCGCTTCCTTCATAGCCAAACCATAGGCCCGATAAAGCGCGTTGGATTTTGGGGCGGTCGCGAGATATATTAAGGTTTGCACAAGCGCCAGCTCTCCTTCCGGTGAACCCAATCGTTCATAAGCCTCCACACCGGCCAATGCTTGAGGAAGGGCTTGCGGATCGGCCATTCCTATATCTTCTGAAGCAAATCGAATGAGGCGCCGCCCGATATAGAGCGGGTCTTCCCCTCCTTCTAACATGCGTGTGAACCAGTACAATGCCGCATCCGGATCAGACCCCCGCAAAGATTTATGCAGGGCACTAATTAAATTGTAATGTCCCTCTTGGGCTTTATCGTAAAGAGGCGCGCGTTTGGTAATCAAATCTGCGAGCTCCTGAGAGCCAAATGGCTTTTTGGGAGATTCCTCTGATATGACTTCTACAAGATTAAGGAGCGACCGCCCATCCCCATCCGCCATTTCTATGAGCAAGGCTTTAGCTTCATCTGTCAAAGGAAGATCCTTTTCTAAATAGGCCTCTGCAGACTTAAGAATTTCCCCCAAATCCTCAAAAGATAAACGGTGCAATGTGAATACTTGGCAACGTGAAAGCAGAGCTCCATTGAGCTCAAAGGATGGATTTTCTGTCGTTGCCCCGACAAGGGTCACAACCCCTTTCTCCACATAAGGCAAAAAGCTGTCTTGCTGTGATTTATTAAACCGGTGAATCTCATCCACAAAGAGGAGGGTTGAGCTACCTTGATCATAGGTAAGTTGCGCTTTTTCAAAGACTTTGCGCAGGTCACTCACGCCTGAAAAAATAGCTGAGAGGGAAACGAAAGGAATATCGCAAGAACTTGCAAGAATATGGGATAGAGTGGTTTTCCCCGTTCCCGGAGCCCCCCAGAGAATCATAGAATAAAGCTGCTTTTTCTCTAGCATTCGGGAAAGGGGCTTCCCAGGGCCAATCAGATGTTTTTGACCGACAACTTGCTCAAGACTTTTGGGACGCAGTCGCTCCGCAAGAGGAATAGGTGTTTTCTTCACCGATTCGTAACCTGAAGCTTAAGTAAGCGACCTTGCCGACGAACCACGATGGACCACTTCCCCTCCGAGGCGTCCAAATATTTTATAGCTTCCCTAACAGAGGTAACCTTATGCTGATTGATCGACTCTAGAATATCGCCAGGTTGAACCCCTAATCGGCCCGCTGTTCCCTTATTTAATACAGCCGTTACAACAACAGCCGGCTTAGCTGGATCTTCTCCCAGCTCTATAGCCAACGACGGCGTAAGGTCGAGCAGCTTTGCTCCCTGCAGCGGATTTTCGCCATTTACCAACGTCGGCTTTGGTTCTGCATCTGGCATAGGTTCAAGTAAGATGACAGGCACGACCTGCCTTTCACCACCTCTTAAGATTGTTAGTTGTGCCGTTTTACCGACTGGCGAGATGGCTACGCGATAATCCAAAGCCGCATCATCGGCAAGCTCCTTCCCATCCATCTCAAGAATATAATCTCCCTTTTGAAGCCCAGCTTTATCAGCAGGCCCGCCAGGAAAAACCTCTACAACTTGAACGCCGTAGGGTCGTTTAAATCCAAGCTTTTTGGAAAGCTCGTAGGGTATAGGTAAAATCGAAAGTCCTAGCCAGGGACGTGCAATCTGGCCCCCATGCTCAACACTTTTAATGACAGGAATCGCCAAGTTCACTGGAATTGCAAACCCAATGCCCATCGATCCACCCGTTTTTGAGTAAATGGCTGTGTTGATACCTACGAGCCGCCCATCGGTCGTAATAAGCGCTCCACCCGAGTTTCCCGGATTAATCGCTGCATCCGTTTGAATGAAAGAACGATAATCGCTGATGCCTTCTTGGCTGCGTGCCAAGGCGGAAATAATCCCACTTGTTACCGTTTGACCAACGCCAAAAGGATTACCAATAGCAAGAACGATGTCACCTACTTCTAAATCTTGTTCAGCACTAATTGTAAAGTATGGAAAATCTGATCCGTCTTGGATTTTTAAAAGGGCGAGGTCAGTTTTCTTATCCAAAATAACAAGCTTTGCCATATATTCCCTCTTATCCGACATTACCACACGAATAACATCCGCATCTTCAATCACATGGTAATTCGTCAACAAAAGCCCATCAGGACTCACAATCACGGCTGATCCCAACGAGCTATGCTCACTCGTTACATCTGGATACAGATAGTCAAAAAATTGCCTAAAGAATGGATCCTGCATAAAAGGCGATTTGGGATAACCCCCTTTTGCTTGTGTCATGGCATATATGTTTACAACCGCAGGGGCTACTTTTTTGATGACGGGAGCAAAGCTAAGAACAATTTCTTCACGTGTCCGGGGCACTTCTTTCTCTTGAACAGACGCAGGCTCAGACACCCGCTGGTCAACTTTTTTTTCTTCCTGGCAACCGGCAAGGATTGAGATTAATAAAAATGCTAAACAAAGTTTTAAACGTCTCATGGCCATCTTTCTTTGTAGGTAAAAGTTAGTTAAATCCTAACATTTTTTAGAATCCTATAAAAGGTGCTTAATTGATTATTGATTCGTCTCTTGAGTCTGTCTATAGTCATGGCGTTCGGAGCGTAGCGCAGCCTGGTAGCGCACCACGCTGGGGGTGTGGGGGTCGTGGGTTCAAATCCCGCCGCTCCGACCAGTGATTTAGCTAATTAAATCAACACATACGTGTGCGGTATTATTTTACCGCATTGATTTTTCTAACATTTCCCTTGACAGCAGAACCCTTAAAATATAATTATCCATTAACTTGGTCTTCTAACAGAGGTGAAGGAAATGAAAACCTACTCTATCAAAGCCAGTGAGATTGAAAAACAATGGTACGTCATTGACGCGACTGACCTTGTCCTTGGACGCTTAGCTTCCATCGTGGCAAAGTATTTGCGTGGAAAACATAAACCAACGTTTACGCCTCACATGGATTGCGGTGATCACATTATTGTGATCAACGCCGAAAAAATTCGTCTGACAGGCAAGAAACTGCAAGACAAAAAGTTTTATTGGCATACAGGATATCCTGGCGGAATCAAAGAACGCTCCATGAAACAACTGATCGAAGGAAAATATCCCGAGCGTGTTGTTCATAAAGCCGTTGAGCGCATGATCACCCGTGGACCTCTTGGCCGCCAACAAATGAGAGCCCTTAGAGTTTACGCGGGCCCTTCCCATCCTCACGAAGCGCAAACCCCACAGGTTTTGGACGTTGCTTCCATGAACCCTAAAAATAAGAGGAGTGACTAAGAATGGCAAAAGTCAGCCTTGATGAATTAAAATCAGCTGTTTCCGAAACACCTACGGAAGCAACAGCTTCTCCTGAAGTGGAAAAAGAACTACCCGCTCCCAAAATTGACGAGCATGGCCGTTCTTATGCAACAGGAAAAAGAAAAGATGCAATTGCTCGCGTCTGGATTAAGCCAGGCACAGGTAAAGTAACTGTTAATGGACGTGAAGGTAAAGTTTACTTTGCTCGCCCTGTTTTACAGATGTTAATCAACCAACCTTTTGGTATCACAAATCGCGAAGGACAGTACGATGTGATGTGTACAGCGTCCGGTGGCGGACTATCCGGTCAAGCCGGAGCTGTTCGTCATGGCATCAGTAAGGCCCTCACCTATTATGAGCCTGGCCTTCGATCCATCTTGAAAAAGGAAGGTTTCCTTACCCGCGATGCACGTGTGGTCGAACGTAAAAAATACGGTCACAAGAAAGCGCGTCGTAGTTTCCAATTCTCAAAACGTTAAAACATACCTCACTTATGTTTTTCAAAAGGGGCCTCTGGTCCCTTTTTTTTATGCTCTAAATATGGCAGGATGAATCCATGAAAATATTCTACATCACCTTAAATTCACAAGAAGAAGCCAAAGCCATCAGCCATGACCTCTTAAAAAATGGGCATGCTGTCTGTACTAACTGGTTTCCCATTATGTGCGCCTATTCATGGGAGGGTGAGGTTAAAGAAGAAGCGGAAGTTGTCCTTATTGTGAAAACAAAAAAAGGAAAGCGTAATGACATTGAAAAGACGATCTCCCAACACATTAACTATACGAACTTCATTGCTGAGCTTGATGTTCACTCCGCCAACCAAGGGTTTCTTCAATGGCTGAATAAGGAAGTCTCTTAAAACGTCCAACCAAAGTTACTTGCAATGACATAGTTATTTTTGCGTTGGCCTCCGTTCAAGTGCTGCGTAAGAGGAAATCCAATCCCAAATTGAAGAGTTATTTTTTGCGTGGAAAACCAAAGGGATGGTATAAGCAAAAGCACATTCCCTCCCGAGTCTGGGTCACTCCGACCATGGTTTTTGTCCTTCCCGGCATAATGCCCGTCAACCTCAAGGAGTGCGGCAAAAATCCATTCTTCAGGACAACTGCAAATATGTAGACCAACACCTGCTTGATAGGTAAATGTATTTCCAGGCTTCAATCCCTCACGCGTTGTTGTTACCTCATACCCATGCGATGTATATCCATACCAATTTTGATACATTCGGTTATAGGTTGCTCCTCCAAAAAACGTAGCTGAACCTATACCCGTTGGAGGATTTTTCTGTACAGATCCCGTAGGCATAAACATAGCTCCAACAAGAGTGGCTTCCTCAACATAGTCTTTGGTATCGCAATCATAAATACCATATTCAAACTGAAGATGGGCATCTCCAATCCCAGAAGAGTGCTCATTTTTATCTTTATTCCTCACATTGATAGGGGCCTCAAAATAGGCTGAGAAAGAATCTGTTATACCGAATACAAGAGTTGGGAAAAGTCCAACCGATCGCTGCTTCGGTCCCACATGCCCATCACTAAACATAAAAAATTGAACCAGCCCTTTATCAATGATGTTTTGCCCAAAACCAAAAAAAGGACCAAGCTGCTGTGAACCTAGTAAAGCAAAGTTACCCTTCATAGGCAAGGCATCTTCGTGCCCCTGCTCGGGATGTTTTGCTCCTGCTTGGAAGTAGGCAATTGGAAAGAAGACCAAGCTAAATTTTAAAACTCTAGATATAAACACTCAGCCCCACTCCATATTTGTTATTATTTTTCTCAGTAATATAAGGTACATATTTTATGGATGAAGTAAAGTTTTGCCTTCGCATTTTCATCATCAATGCCCGTTGGGCGGAATCCTCGATTCAACAGTATTTCTGCCTGATACACCTTTCCGATTCGTGTATATGCGCCTTCGACTTCAGAAGGAAACCCCAGGCGGCACTTAACTCGTCTTCGTAGACAAAGATATTTAGGTTATAAATCGCAAGCTCTTCCCAGAAAACGCGTGCATGATTCCGGTATCTTTAAAATCCCCATCCGCATCGAGTGTCAAATAACAAGGTGTGCAGAAATATTTATCATTTGGTTTTCTTTCCCAATTCTGGCATAGTAGTGGGAATGAGAATAATAAAACTAATTAGCGTTTTTCTCCCTTCTCTGACATATACTGTCTGCAACGCAGTTCCGTTGCGTATTGTGGGTTCTTCTGCTGTATTTCCCTTTGCAGCAACCGTGGCAGAACATCTTAAGTATAAAGACAATATTCCCGCGCCTATTGTTGAAGCGATTGGAACAGGGGCTGGTGTTAAAATCTTTTGTGAAGATTTAAATGGACCAGATGGTGCTATCACCTCTCGTCCCATGACAAAAAGTGAAAAGAAAAAATGCAAAAACAAAGGGATTACTTTTGAGGAATTTAAGATTGGGCAAGACGGGTTAATTCTCATCCAAAGCCAAAAATCCACTGGTTTTTCTTTGAGTTTAAGAAAGCTTGCACATGCACTTCTAGAGAATATTTCACTCCATAATAAGTGCACCGAAAACCCTTATATGCTATGGAGCGATATTGATCCCACCTTCCCTCATTATAAAATCCGTGTCCTTGGACCGGCTCCAACGTCGGGCACATATGATGTTCTGATTGAAAAGATCTCTGGGCCATGTGGCTCCCTCCTCAGGCAAGATGGGACCTATGTGGAAGCTCCTGCCAATGAAAACTTAATCGTCCAAAAAATAGTAAGATCTCCTAAAAGTGTGGGGATCATCACCTTTAGTTTTTTTGAACAGAACAAAGGAAAGGTACAAGCCTTTCCCATAAATCGCGTAGAACCATCACTCCTTACAATTCAAAATGGAACCTATCCCTTAAGCCGACCTTTGTTTTTATACATGAAAACCAATGCCAGCTCTAATTTTGCGACACGTAAAACATATGCCGTTGAATTCACATCTGACTCGGCGATTGGAAAAAATGGATATCTCGTTAAAAAAGGACTTATTCCTCTTCGAAAACAGGAACAGAAAATCGTCTCTCGCCGCGCCCAAGACTTAAATCCTGGAGAAAAAAAATGAAAGGGTATTGGGTTGAAAAATTGCTCCATTTTCTCTTTTTTCTTTGCGCTTTAATTGCCAGCATTATAACTGTAGGGATTCTGGCATCCCTTTTAGGCGAAGCCTTCCGGTTTTTTGCGCGCGTTTCTCTTTTTGATTTTTTGTTTGGCCTTACTTGGTCTCCCCGAACGCTTCCTTCGGGAGACGTTTCTGGATTTGGTGCGATTCCTCTTTTTACAGGGACAGCTCTTATAACTTTGATTGCACTTTCGATCGCTGTTCCCTTTGGCATCATGGTTGCCATTTATTTGTCAGAATATGCTAAGCCAAAAACCAGACAATTATTTAAACCCATGCTTGAAACGCTTGCCGGCATTCCTACAATTGTTTACGGATTTTTTGCGGCTACAATTTTATCTCCCATATTTAAAGACGTAGCCCAATTTTTTCATCTTTCTGTTTCCAGTGAAAGCGCCATTACGGCGGGCCTTGTGATGGGAATTATGATTCTTCCCTATATGACGTCGCTTTGTGAGGACGCCCTCCACAAACTCCCCCTTAACTTGCGCGAAGGCTCAATGGGGTTGGGTGCGACTTCATCTGAAACAATCCTCCTCGTCCTTTTACCAGCAGCCTTTCCAAATATCGTTGCGGCCTTTTTACTTTCCTTATCAAGGGCCATAGGGGAAACCATGATTGTTGTCATGGCAGCTGGCTTAGCGGCAAACTTAACCTTTAATCCTCTCGAATCCGTAACCACCGTCACTGTACAAATCGTGAACCTTTTAACAGGTGATCAAGAATTTGATAACGCCAAAACCTTGGCTGCTTTTGGCCTTGGTCTTGTGCTCTTTGTTTTAACCTTCCTTCTAAATATACTGGCCTTATATGGCATCAAAAGATATAGGCGGATTTATGGTTAGCTACTCAAAAATAAATCAAAGTCGTGACAAAAATCGGAGCATTTTTTTTCTTTATGTAGCAGCTGTTTTTTTTGGTATTTTCACAAGCACTCTATTCGCTTTAGCCTATATATTTAGCTGGGGTGTAGAATATGTCTTTTCGGGCTTCATTTTGGCTGTGATTTTTACATTACTTTTTTCTTTTATAGCTGTTTGCATCATACTATCCTTTAAGCTCATTTTGCACATCGTAAGAAGTGCATTTTTAAACGTAACGGAGAATCCATGACGAAAAAACGCCCCCCAGAAGTCCCAGAAGATGAAGACGTCCATCTCAAAGCTGAAAGTTGGCAGTGGGAAACTGGAAAGCCAAAGCTTACATGGAAACACTGGTTAGGCATAGCTGTTTTGATCGCTGTGGCTCTGTTGTTCGCTTTTGGCTTTTTAATTATCGCCGGAGTCGTCTTAATCATCGGTATTGTGATTAACCTTGTTATGTACTTATTTAAAAGGTTGTCATGAAAAGTTCGTCCCAAAAAAGACTCAAACGCGAACGGAATTTCAAACGGTTAGGACTTGTTACCCTCACACTTACTCTATTGTTTCTTGGATTCATTTTTGGGAAAATCTTCCTTACAGGGTACTCCGCTTTTTTTGTTACCGAAATCAATGTGGCAGCGCAGCATCCTGAGTTCTTAAATCCTTACGCCCCCTATATTCGAAAGACGGGAGATTGGATTGTTGCCTCAGATGAGGTCAACATGTATATGAAACATGGCGAAACAGGTCATCTTACGCCCACTCAAATTCAAACCCTTGAGAAGTTAAAGGAAGAAAAACAAATCCGTGTAAGCTTTAACACTGGTTTTTTCACTCACTCTGATTCTCGTGAGCCCGAACTCGCCGGAATATGGGGAGGTGTTCTAGGATCTATCTTCACTCTTCTCATTACGTTCTTCACAGCCATTCCCCTTGGCATTGGAACAGCTATATACATGGAAGAATATGCGCCTAAAAACAGGCTTACCCATTTCATTGAAGCCAACATTAATAATTTAGCTGCCGTTCCATCCATTCTTTTTGGTTTGCTTGCCATTGTTATCTTCATCCATTTTATGGGGCTTCCTCGCCCTTCAGCTGTGGTTGGGGGCCTTACCTTAGGGCTCATGAGCCTTCCCATTATTGTCGTTGCAACCCGCGCTGCTCTTGCATCCGTTCCCTTTGCTTTAAAAGAAGCCGCCCTTGGGCTGGGAGCAACGCGAATGCAAGTTCTCTTTCACCATATTATTCCTTCAGCAATGCCAGGTATCACGACGGGCGTTATTTTAAGTTTAGCCAGAGCGCTGGGAGAAACAGCGCCTCTCCTTATGCTCGGCATGGTCGCTTTTATTGCTAACCCTCCCCATTCCTTCCTTGATCCCACAACCGTTCTTCCAGTTCAAATATACAATTGGTCCAGAAGCCCTGAAATAGGGTTTGTTGAGAATACATCTGGCGCTATCTTAGTGCTGTTAATTATACTTGGGTGCCTCAATGGGATAGCCATTTTTATTCGGAAAAAGTACGAGAGTTTGCATGGCAACTGATATCAAGATAAGCACTGAAAACTTAAACTTATTTTATGGAAACAAGCAAGCTCTCTATGATGTTTCTTTGGAGTTGCCTCGTCTAAAAACAACAGCTCTTATTGGCCCCTCGGGTTGTGGTAAAAGCTCATTCATGCGCTGCCTCAACCGTATGAACGACATGATCCCTAATATCTATATCGAAGGCAAAGTCCTTATTGATGGAAAAGATATTTATAAACCATCTGTTGATGTGGTGGACCTTCGAACAAATGTGGGGATGGTTTTTCAAAAGCCAAATCCATTTCCACGATCGATTTATGAAAACATTGCTTATGGCCCACGCATCCATAAACTTTTTAAAAATAGAGCTGAGCTTGATGACATTGTTGAAGACAGCTTAAGGAAAGCAGGTCTATGGGAAGAAGTCCAAGACAGGCTTCAAAATCCCGCGACACGTCTTTCAGGAGGACAACAACAAAGGCTATGTATTGCACGCGCCATCGCCGTGAATCCTGAAGTGATTTTAATGGATGAACCCTGTTCAGCCCTCGACCCAATCGCAACAGCACGCATTGAAGAACTTATCGATGAATTGCGTGAAAAGTTTACAATTGTTATTGTAACACATAACTTGCAACAAGCGGCACGTGTTTCTCAAAAAACAGCATTTTTTCACAGTGGTTATTTAGTCGAAGCCGGCGATACGGCGAAGATTTTTACCACACCAAAAGACCAACGCACACAAGGTTATATTACAGGAAGATACGGATGAATAACCATATTGTTAAAGCCTACGATAAGGATCTAAAAAAACTCCGCTCACTCATTCGGCATATGGGTGAACTGACATTGCTGCAAATTCAAAAAGCAACTGTATCTATCATGGAGCGCAACGAAAAGCTTGCTCATGAAGTTATTGAAAATGATGAAGAAATTAATCACTTGGAAACAAAAATTGATAAACTTGCCACACGAATTATTGCCCTACGCCAACCCGTTGCACTAGACCTTCGCATCGTCGTTGCTTCTCTTAAAGTCTCGAACCAAATTGAACGTATTGCCGATTATGCAGCCAATATTGCCAGACGCACGTTATTATTAAAGGGATCTCCACATTTTCGAAAGCTTGAAAAGTTTAATGAGCTTATCGAAATTCCCTGCCAAATGCTTGAAAAGGCACTTGTTTCTTTTGAAACACTCGACATCAATTTGGCTCTCGAGGTTTGGCACATGGATCGGGAGGTTGACGACCGTTATGATGCCTACCTAGGTAAACTATTTGAAGAGATGATTAAAGATTCCCAAAATGTTACCCCTTGCACCCACTTGCTGTTTGCCGCTAAAAACATTGAGCGTATTGGCGACCAAGCACAAAATATTGCTGAAGCCACTTATACACTGATATCTGGGAAACCTTTTAAAGAGAGAGATTCATCTGAAAATGCAATTAAAGTCTGATTTTTTAAATGTTCTCCAAGAACGCGGTTTTATTTATCAAACGACAGATCTTGAAGGGCTCGATGCTGAACTCTCCAAAGAAACTCAAACGGCCTATATCGGATTTGATGCAACGGCCAAAAGCTTCCATGTAGGAAGCCTCGTTCAAATTATGGTGCTTTATTGGCTCCAACAAACTGGGCATCGACCTCTTGTTTTGATGGGGGGAGGAACAACAAAAATTGGAGACCCTACCGGTCGAGATGAATCCCGAAAGCTGCTTAGTGAAGAGGAAATTCAAGCCAACATCGATAGCCTTTCCACGACTTTTCAGGGCCCTCTTACCTTTGGTGAAGGATCTACAGATGCTATGCTTTTAAATAACGCAGACTGGCTCGACCATCTGAATTATCCGAACTTTTTAAGAGAATACGGAACCCATTTCACCATCAACCGCATGCTCACCTTTGAAAGTGTTAAGCAACGACTTGAACGAGAGCACCCGATGACGTTCCTTGAGTTTAACTACATGATTTTTCAAGGGTACGATTTTTTAGAACTCTACAAACGGTATGGTTGTACCCTTCAAATTGGTGGATCGGATCAATGGGGAAATATCATTAATGGCATCGAGCTTGTCCGCCGCATGGTTCATAAAACTGTTTATGGAATTACAACACCTCTTATTACAACAGCCAGTGGCGCCAAAATGGGAAAAACAGCGCAAGGAGCCGTATGGCTGAATGCGGACTTTCTTTCGCCCTATGACTATTGGCAGTTTTGGCGGAACACGGAAGACGCCGATGTCGGTCGTTTTTTAAAGCTATTCACCCTTCTACCTCTCGATGAAATCAAACGCCTGGAATCTTTGCAAGGTGCGGAAATTAATGAAGCGAAAAAAGTATTGGCTGATCATGCGACTGAATTTCTGCATGGAAAAGATGCGGTTGTGGAGGCCCGTGAAACCGCCCAAAAACTGTTTGAACAAAAGGGCGCTGAACTCGATGAGGCATCTTTGCCTTCAGTGGTTTTAAATTCTGCTGAGCTCGCAGAAGGTATCTTTGTGACAGACCTTCTGTGCCGACTTGGCCTAACAAAGTCAAAAGGTGAAGCCCGCCGCCTTATTGAAGGGGGAGGCGCGCGCCTCAATGACTGCCCCATCAATGATGAGCTGTTAAAGCTTTCAGAAGCCACTTTTCAGAATGAGCACGCCCTCAAACTTTCAGCTGGCAAAAAACGCCATGGCCTGGTGAAGAAAAACTAAAATCAATATGTTGTTGGCCGATCCCGCCGATGAATGGCACGTCGGGTCCAAGGGCGTTGGCCTTGCGCTGAACGCACTGACTCAATTCGAATGCCACCATCTTTCAGCCAAATGGCTAATCCCCCCTCTCTCCAAATGTCATACCAATCAATAACTTTGAATGCTTCAGGGCATGCCTTTTGAGCAGGTTCTAAATCAACCAAAAGGGCGCCTTTTATACAGGGTTGGTTTTCCTTATCATAGGATACACATATTGGAACGTCCAAACCTTGCTGTTGGCAGAGACCACCTTCACAGGACATTGATCGGAGTTCTCTTGCCGCAATATATTTTTTCCAACTTTCTGCTGTAAACTTGCCTTTACGATTTGAACTGAGGTAAAGGGATCCGTTATGAAAGAGGCCCACCAATTTTCCCTGACCATCAATTAAGATTTCGGGCAAATCTGTTTGAAAAGCAAACATAACTCCTAGAACCATTGGTATGAATCCCCACCATCTCCACCGCTGTTGCCATAAGCACAACCAAAGTCCTCCAACGACAAAAAGGACAAATGCATAGTGTGGAGGACGCGCCACCCAAATATTTGCTCCCGGCCATGTTGATACTTCGTGCGCCACCCCAAGTAAGAGGCCTATAGAATATTTAAAACTCATAAGAAAATAAGTTTCCCATCCTAAAGGCAATGTTACACACGTTAATAATGCTGATGGCATTACCAAAAGTGTCGTTAAGGGCACAGCAATCAAGTTAGCTGCAACCGCATGAAGACTAAATCGATGGAAGAGATAAATCGTAAACGGCAGAGTAGCAAGAGTTGCAAGTAAAGACGTGAGTGCAACACCTCCGCAATAGGTCACAGCTTTTCGAACGAAACCTCCCCCTATCACCCAGTTTGCAAGAGGCGTTTTTAAGGTTTCATACCCACATATAAGAATAGTCACAGCTGCGAATGAGAGCTGAAAGCTCGGTCCGAGCAATGATTCAGGACAAAATAGTAAAATCAAAAAAGCCGCCAAAGCGACTGTTCGAATAGAAAGGGCCGTCCGATCAATAAGAATAGCTCCCATAACAACGGATATCATGATAAAGGCTCGCTGAGCCGGCACACCAAATCCTGAGAGAATCAAGTATAACAGCGTGACAAGAATCGTCCCAATGGCTGCAATTTTCTTGCTGCTATACCGCAAACATAATGGAGGAATAAGAGCGATTCCTTTGCGTAAAAATATAAAAACCCCACCAGCAATGATACTTAGGTGGAGCCCTGAAATGGCTAATATATGAGCTAAGCCCGATTGAACAAAATCTTCACGGATATCATCAGGAATCGCTGCCTTATCACCTGTAATGAGTGCTGCGGCAATTGCCCCTTGAGGAGCGGCCATGTTTTCAATAAAAAATGTTGTGAGTTGTTCCCGTTTTTTTTCAAACTTTGTTTTCCAAGTTTCTCGATTCCCAATAATTTCAGGAATTGAGAGGGCAAATCCTGTTGCCCCAATTCCATTAAAATATGCCTGCCTGCGAAAATCAAATTCCCCCGGAAGCGATGGGTCGGGAATAGGATTCAATTTTACCTTCATACGAATAACTTGCCCTGGCCAAAGCCGTTCTCGGTCTCCTTTCATCGTCACCCTGACTTTATATGGCACTTCCTTGACTATGTCGGCTTGGACATCTTCTATAATTAGTTTTTGATAGTATCCAGATTGTTTGTTTGGTTTCAGTTCAACTTGAACAATTGTTCCCTCAATAACTACTGGAGCTAAGGGATATTGAAGCATTTCCGTCTTTAAACAGGCTGTCCTGAAAGCTGAAATTGAAAAACCGAGAGACATGACGCCCAAAGCAACAACAAAAACTCCCTTTTTCCATACCTTCATCAGTATGAGCGAAAGGATAAAGAAAAGTATACTAGCAAAAGCAATCCAAATTGAGGGTTCAATGGTCAAGCTATAATAAATGCTAATTCCTCCTCCCAAGAAAACGGGGAGGCACAGGGGCCAGCGGTGAAAATCTTTATAGAAAGAATCAATAATGATGCTAAACGTCTCCACTATGGTAAAATTTGATTAAAATTTTATCATATATATTTATCTGAATTTTTAAACAAAAAAGATCAATTTAGACTTTTTCGATAGCCATTTCATAATTTTAGGTAAGAAAGATATCCATCGGCAGTTAGGTAAAAATTACTTAGAGGGTATACCCCGTAAAAATTACGGATATAATTTATATAAATGTAACATTAATATGGATGGCGATGCTGTTACCCCCCCTCTTAGCCTCCTTTGATTTGGAGTCGCCTCTTAGAGATAACAGCATCACTCTCCCCCATTAACAGTAAGCGAAAGAAATGGGAGCAAATTAAAAGTTTTTGCCAAAGCTCTCGATGACAAAAACATAAAATTGAGTTATTTTTATGTTTTTAACCCATAAATGAAAAGGGGAAATAATGTCTGTAGTTCGCTTTGCACCTTCTCCAACCGGATTTCTGCATATTGGAAGTGCTCGAACGGCTCTATTTAATTGGTTGTTTGCACGTCATCACAAAGGTAAGATGCTTCTAAGAATTGAAGATACAGACCGGGAAAGATCAACCACTGAAGCTATCGAAGCCATATACAAAAGCCTTGAGTGGATGGAAATTGACTGGGATGAGGCCCCCGTCCACCAGTTCACACGCCAATCACGACATGTTGAAGTTGCTCAGCAACTTCTTGATAGTGGCCACGCTTATTATTGCTACTGCAGTCCTGAAGAGCTGGAGGCTATGCGAGAGGAAGCCCGTCAAAACAAACAGCCCCCTCGTTATGATGGGAGGTGGCGAGATCGCTCCCCTGCTGAGGCACCCGAGGGAATTCCCCCTGTCATCCGCTTTAAAGCTCCTTTAGAAGGTGAAACGACTATTCACGACCTGGTACAAGGTGAAGTAACCGTTTCCCACCAACAACTTGATGATATGGTCTTAGTCAGAGCGGATGGGACACCCACCTATAATCTTTCTGTTGTGGTTGATGACCATGATATGGGAGTTACGCACATCATTCGAGGCGACGACCATCTTACAAATATGTTCCGCCAATTTCAAATTTACAAAGCTATGGATTGGGTCGTTCCCCGCTTTGCTCATATCCCTCTCATTCATGGCCCAGATGGCGCTAAACTTTCAAAACGTCATGGAGCTCTTGGTGTTGAAGCGTATCGAGAAATGGGCTTTTTACCAGAGGCCATTCGGAACTACCTGCTTCGTTTAGGCTGGAGCCACGGAGACGCAGAAGTCATTTCAACTCAAGAAGCCGTTGAATGGTTTGACCTCGATCACGTTGGCAAATCTCCTGCTCGATTTGACTTTGCGAAACTAACAAATTTAAACGGACATTACATTCGAGAAGCTGATAATGACCGTTTGGTCAGTCTTATCATTCCTTTTATAGAAGAAAATCTTGAAATTCATGTATCTGCTGAAGAAAAGGATATCCTGAAGAGAGGGATGGAAGGATTAAAACAACGCTCCAAGACGATCGTTGAACTTGCTGAAAGCGCTTTATTTTATCTTAGGCCACAACCCATGAATGAAAAAGCCCAAGTCATCCTTAATCAAGAAGGACTTGATATATTAGCGCTTATGGTTAAACATTTATCAGATGTCCCAGAGACAGCTTGGACTGAAACTGATTTGGAAGCTCACATCCGTCAAGTTGCTGAAACCAATGATATTAAGCTTGGCAAAGCCGCTCAACCCCTTCGCGCAGCTTTAACAGGAACAAATGTCTCACCGAGTGTTTTTGAAATTTTGCATGTCCTCGGCAAGGACCAAAGTTTGGAAAGGTTGCAAGCCGCATTATAAATTTATTAAGAGATAATTTGCTAGGATAAGAAAAAAATGGAACATGACACAGATATTATGACATCGCGGTTTACCGAAGAAGATAATGATCTTGCCCACCTCGAAGTCACTCCGGGACGCCCAGGGGGATCCAAACCTGTTGACCTTCCTATTCTTCATGGAACACTAGGACCAGATGTTCTTGATATACGACGTCTCTATAGTGAAACAAGTTGCTTTACGTATGATCCTGGCTTTACATCAACAGCAAGCTGTGAATCAAAAATAACGTTTATCGACGGTGACAAAGGTATTTTGCTCCATCGCGGATACCCCATTGAAGAACTGGCTGAAAAAAGCACTTTTTTAGAAGTTGCCCATCTTTTAATGGAAGGTGAGCTGCCAACCAAATCTGAACTCAAAGAGTTTGAGCAAAACATCACCCTTCATACCATGCTACATGAGCAGCTGAGAAATTTTTTTCAAGGCTTTCGAAGGGATGCCCATCCTATGGCCGTAATGCTGGGTGTGGTTGGTGCTTTGTCTGCATTTTACTACGACAGTATCGATATCCGAGATCCCCAGCAAAGACTCATTGCTTCTCACCGTCTTATTGCAAAGATGCCAACTATCGCAGCAATGGCTTATAAATACTCCGTTGGGCAACCTTTTATGTACCCGCAAAATGACCTAAGTTATGTTGAAAACTTTCTCTATATGATGTTTGCCACTCCAACAGAGCAATTCAAAGTAAACCCTGTTGTCAGCAAGGCTTTGGAAAAAATTCTTATCCTTCATGCTGATCATGAACAAAATGCCTCCACCTCAACGGTTCGCCTAGCTGGATCGAGCGGAGCCAATCCTTTTGCTTGTATTGCCTCTGGAATTGCTTGTTTGTGGGGCCCTGCCCATGGTGGCGCCAATGAAGCGGTTTTGAATATGTTAAAGGAGATCGGCCACAAAGATCGCATTCCTGAATATATAAAACGCGCAAAGGACAAAGATGATCCTTTCCGATTAATGGGATTCGGGCACCGCGTTTACAAAAACTATGATCCGCGCGCATCCGTTTTGAGAAAAGCGTCAAAAGAAGTCCTCGACGAGTTGGGATGTCATGACGAACCCCTGCTAGATCTTGCAAAAGAACTTGAAAGAATTGCTCTTGAAGATCCCTACTTTATTGAAAAGAAACTGTATCCAAATGTTGACTTTTATTCAGGAATTATCCTCAAAGCCATGGGATTACCAACATCGATGTTCACTGTGATTTTTGCTGTCGCCCGAACGGTTGGATGGATTGCTCAGTGGATGGAAATGATTGGCGATCCTGCCCAAAAGATTGGCCGTCCGCGTCAACTTTATACAGGCCATACTTTGCGTCAATATCAACCCATGGATTCAAGGAACAAATAAAGCCATGCCTGAATCCCCAAAAAAGAATTTTTTCATGCGCATCAAGCAGAATTCAAAAATTGTCTCCCAAGTTGCAAATGATAACTACTCCCCCCGCAATGTTTTTTGGGGGTGGATTGTCGTTATATTTTTTGCCTTATTAGGGCTTCTTTTAATTTTTTATTAGGTATCACTCAGATCCCTGGCTTCAGTTAAATCAAATTCCATAACATAGACACTTGCTGATGCTAGCAAGTACAAAACTAATAATATTGCAAAATTGCTTTTTGTTGCTACATTATCTTTATAAAAATATATTTTTTAC
>CAYYRQ010000028.1:0-31023 GCA_964474215.1 uncultured Alphaproteobacteria bacterium | reverse complement strand
ATATTATTTCAGGAATAAATTTAATTACATTAAATTTTTATATCAAGTAGAAATTTACCTAATGAATAACGGGCATGGTGGAGCCTCAAGATTTTTATTTTCACGTAAGTGTGACCAGAGACCGCATCACCTTGAAAGAGGGAAGGGGAGGCATTGCTTTCCCTACTTAAGTTCTTCTAACTCCAAGGTTACGAGTCCGTTAATGACAAGCTGCTCTTGAGCGGGCGTTGTATAAAATATCTCTGTGTCCTGATAAATGAGATGGGGGCTTTCAGCCGTTTCCTCAAAAGTCACTTTGCGACAAACAGATTCAGGATGATTGAGAAACCGATCGGCAAAGGGGCCATCCATGATCTTAGCTTTAACGCGATATCTATTACCTTTGTGTCTAATGAATTTATACTTAGATCTTATGCACCTGACTACGTCTGAATGATTTAGCTCTATTTTCGAACCTTTAACAGCGAATGTAGGTGAAGGTACGGATGGGAGTATAGAGAGTAAAATAAATAAAATACGAAACATATTATGGTCCTCTAGAAAAAAGAGTATGCATAAATATGATTACCATTGAAAAATGTGTATAGCAATTAAAATAAATCAAACAAAAAAAAGGGAGCATAACGCGAATTTACTGGATTTCTATCTGCTGGTGAGCGATTTCGTTTTACTCCAACATATGTAATTACCTCTCTTTAATCGATATCAAGCGGCATTCCAAGAAATCCTAAGGCGCCCATTTCACATCGGTGGGGAACGTTTGTGAATTGGCAATCTTAGCTATAAGTTCATTCGTGTGGGAATTTCCTTTTGCAGAAAATGTATCCAATTTGAATATAAGCCTAATTTCCCTTTTTCTTTTCTTCAATGAGCTTGGAGATTTTATCTGCGGTATCATCCATATCAACAATCTCAAAGGCATCTAACCAAGCTTCAAGTTCACCTATAGTAATTTTTTCTCCACGTATTTTATAAAAAGACTCCCAAAGTTCATTCACTCTTTGGCTTCCGAATTCGCTATGTCCAGAAGTTACAGCATCTTCTATATCATCCTTTGTAGTTTCATCGGGAAACTTAATAATGGCTGCCATTTTAAACTCAGCTGCTCGACGATAATTTTCTACGTTATTGTTGGCACTTCCAGCACCTATGTAGTCATACATCGTTGCTTGATTGCCAAATTTTCTAAAGAACTCTTCATATAGTTCAACGGTTCGGGTTTCTGACAGTTTAGTATCGGAAACATCTTCATAGGCTTCTATAGCGCGTCTGTAGTTATCCATTTGAAATTCTAATGGTCTTGATAAAATCTTGGGCGAGAAAGATAGGTCATGGCGAAGCATATACTCCCAACCCTTAACTATTTCAGCTATTTCCTCCTCGGAAGAGTGTTTTGTTATCGGCTTTGACAATAAAAACCTTCTATTGCTGTTTACATTATAGGTTCGTATCGTTGGATCCCACAAAGCCTTCGTGTCGCCCAAAATTTGATCTGGAAACATAAGAAATTGTTTGATTCTTTTGAAAGCCATGTCTCCAGATGGTGGGGAGACCGTATTTTTATTGCTATCTTGTAAATCCCAGAGGTCATCATTATTTGTATTGAAAAATATTCCGTAGAGTTCATTAAAATTATTGCGTATAAAGAGTCTAAGTTCTTTAAAGTCATCTTTATCGAGCACCTTATCAATATAAGCCGTTGTATCAAGAATTAATTGATTAAGTGCTAAAAAATCAATCTCAGGTCTCTTAACATTAATCAAGTTTATAATACCAAACTGCTTGATCGCATGCCAAACAGCGGCGTTAAGCATAAAGTTGTCTAAAGATCCAGTAGGGGGATGTTTCTTAGACCATGTCATATTCTTTAGGTCTTGCTCATCGGTGTCCATGTAGTATTCAAGCACACCCACATTAGAAGCTTTTGACACCAATCTGAGTTGCCCTAAGTCTTGAGGGGAAAGATATTGATAGATATCTTGTCTAATATCTCTCGCTTCAGGATGGGTTATAATGTCAGAGAGTTTTTCCATTGTTATGGAATTGTGAGGGACAGTGCCCTCAGACTGATCAAACTCAACTTTAGCCTTTTTAACAGCCTGACTCTTATTATCATCATTTTCCATAGCGTATAGAGAGGAAGATGTACAAAGAGATAAAACAAGAGCCAACGCTAAACGCTTGCGATAATTACAGATTTTATGATACATAAACACACCTTAAATAATTTAAATTAAATATTATTTACACATATAGCTAATGTGAAATAATTTTCAATTTAAAATTAAATATAACCTTGGGACAAATCGTAAGGACTGTTTCTGTGTCTTCACTAAAGATACGATGGATCACAAAGATGCTAAAAGGCGAGCAACCCTTACGATGAGAAACGCAAAGAGCTCAACTGGGTGGTTTTTCTAGATGATTTTCTTGGCTTTCAAAATCACAAGTCCGTCATGGTGAGGAGCTTCATTTTGTGCAGGGGTTGTGAAATACATTTCAGTGTCCTGATAAGTGAGGTGGGGGCTATCATCTGCTTTTTTAAATGTCACGTTGCGGTGAACAGATTCAGGATGAGTCTCATGAAAACGTTCGGCAAAGGGACCATCCATAGTCTTGAGCTTAACACGATATCTTTTACTGCCGTGGCTGATGGATTTATATTTAGATTTTACCCACCTGACACCTCGTGCATTTCTACAGGATTCGAAAAGTTTACTTCGTCAGTAATTTTCGCAGCTCTTTATATTTTTATCACCCCATTTATATGTTTTTAACTTATCTTTACCATTTTCATGATAATGATATTTAATTTTCCCACAGTAAACTCTAAGATAAGGATGTTTGTGCTCATTTGTATCTTTGGATTCAAACGTGTGCTTCCATACGTATTTAGCTTGAACAAGCCGCGATCCATATCCAATATGGACTGTATTTTTTTTATCATGGGTACAGTAATATTCGCCGTTTTTAGAAAAGACTTTGTCTTCCCCAATTATATCACCCGAATTGTATCTGGCAACTAATGAGAAAGCTTGAGCTGGATCTTTAGATTCTATCTTTTTAACGTGGTTAATAACGCAGTTCGTCCATGCGTCAGCCTTTTGGGAGAATATGGCTCCATAGAGAAAAGTTAGCGATAAGATAACTTGCATAAATTTCATATTTTGGGCCCCCTCTAAATTTCTTACTATTCTAAAACAATAGATATTAACACTTGGTTAATATGTCGTTCTGCTTATTGGTGTTTAATCTCCTAAATAAGATTGATTATAGCTAGACATTTAACAAGTCAGACGGCCTGTAAGCCGGGTTCTGTCCCTGCGGAGCAGGGGAGAGGTATTCATCTGGGACGCCAGTTACCTGCCGCCTCGTGCGACCTACCCGAATGACAATGCAGAGACGCATTATGTGCCATTCCTATTTGGTCTTGCTCTCGGTGGGGTTTACCTAGCCGCCTTTGTTGCCAAATGCGCGGTGCGCTCTTACCGCACCCTTTCACCCTTACCCCAGTGGGGCGGTTTGCTTTCTGTTGCACTTTCCCTGAGGTCACCCTCGCCGGACGTTATCCGGCACCGCGTCTCTGGAGAGCCCGGACTTTCCTCTGTGCTAAGCACAGCACCTCTCCGGCCGTCTGTATCTTATATATAATCTTTTTTTAATGCGTGAACAAGTCGCCAATAAAAAGGGTGAAGCTCCCGTTTATGTAAGCGTTTCACCATTCTGAATTCTATTGAAGTTTGTTTCTGAATTCCTGCTTCCGCAGGAATGCACTTGTGCGGTTGTTCCTGGATTACCACGTCGCTTTGCTCCTCGTAATGACGTACGTCTGTATGTTATCGTCATTGCGCGGAGGGACAAAGTCCCGACAAAGCAATCTAGAATGCGGCTGCCCTAGACTCCTGCTTCCGCAGGAATGACAAAGAAGGGATCCCTAAAACAATGCTGTCGTTCTTGGAAAGTTAATGGTTTGCTTTTTGAAGAAAAGCATTACCATTACTTATCCAATAATCTTATAGATAGAGATCCTCGGTTCAAGAAAAGCTATAATTTTCTCTGAAAATTTAGCCTTTCTAGACCAAGGATGACATCTTTTTTCAGCTACCTTTTTCCTCCCTCAACTGTTATCTCCGCATCTCCTCTATTGTCATCCTCTTGAAAACGCACTCATGTTTTGGGAAAATAAAATACTAGATTGCTTTGTCGGGACGTTGTCCCTCCGCGCAATGACGAAACCCCAGTCAATCTGTGTCATTGCGAGGAGCGAAAGCGACGCGGCAATCCATCTTTATTGATATTTTGTTTGCTGCCGCATTATTGTCATCCTCGAGCATGCGGGGATCCATGCGTCTGGTTTATCCTGGATTCCCGTTTTGATGAGAATGACACATAAGGAGAAGGCCATCCACAGAGTCGGCTCCGCTAGATTCCTGCCTTCGCAAGAATGACATCAACAAAAAAGTTGTCATCTTTGGGCTAGAAGGGAATCATTTGCTTTGCAAATGAAGTCTCTTCTTGACCCGAAGATCTCAATCAAAAAGATTCTCGGACAAGCAATGATAATGTTTTTTATCAAAAACAAACCATTCCTTTCCAAGGCTTGTCCTTGCGAAGGCGAGGAATAACAAGGAAAGGATGGAAATAGCAAGGAAGGTTAAAAATGACAAAAGTACTATACAAGCCCCCCAATCAGCCGCAGCGTCTCCTCATCCACCATTCCATCAATCTTCAGTGGACGGAAGTGGCGCTGAAATGCCGCTACCGTATCTTGGGGAGAGGTCGTATCGTAACCAATCTTGCCGAGAGCTTCGATGGCCCCTTCATGCTGAATTACAGAACCATCATCCTTTGGGCAGAGTCCCAATCCCTCCCGCGCTAGAATCTCCCAAGGGAACAAATGCCCCGGGTCTTGTTTCCGTTGCGGGGCAATATCCGAATGTCCAATAATACGTGCGGACGGAATATCCCAATTCACCCTTAGCTTCTGACAGAGACTTAATAGAGACTCAATCTGCGGCTCAGGAAAGGGAACATAGCCATGGGTGTGCCCGGGATTCGCCAACTCAATCCCAATTGAACGATCGTTCAAATTGGTGTCGCCTTGCCAATAACTCACCCCCGCATGCCAGGCCCGTTTCTCATCAGGAACGAGTTGATGGATGGCCCCTTTTTCATCAATCAAATAGTGTGCACTAACCTGTGATTCTGGGTTGCGCATCCAGGCAAGGGCTGCGTCAGCAGATGGCATATCCGTGTAATGGATAATGATCGCATCAATATCAGCTGAACGATCGTTCAAATTGGGGGAGGGTGAAAATATAATGTTCACGAAATTATGCTCCTTCCTTTAACGTTTCTTCTTTTTCCAAAAGCTCAAGCCATCTAATCTCTTTATGTTCCACAGAATGCTTGGCTTCTTGCAGTTGACTGATCGTTCGATCAAATGCGGCAGGATCTCTCTCATAAAACCCAGGATCCTCTAATTCTGTCTCCAGCTCTTTGATTTTCTCATTAAGAACATCAATTTCACCGGGCAAGTGTTCAAGCTCCCGGGCCTCCTTGTAGCCCAGCTTTGTGCGTATGCCCTGTGGTTTTTCTTTTGCGGGCCCGGGCATATCTTGGGGATCATTACGGCCTGTGTCCTTTTTCTTATCAACCTTTGGTCCAGGTGAGGGGGCATGCTGTCGTGCGTAATCTGTATATCCCCCCATATAAACTTGTACATTGCCGTAGCCTTCAAAAGCAAAAAAGTGCGTTGTTATGCGATCAAGGAAGTCGCGATCATGGCTGACCAGCAGCAACGTGCCTGGATAATCCGCCAAATATTCCTGCAAAAGGTCCAGCGTTTCCATATCCAGATCATTGGTGGGCTCATCCAGGATCAGGAAATTACTGGGTTTGGCCAGGATTTTTGCAAGCAATAGCCTATTCCGTTCGCCACCCGAAAGGTTTTTCAATGGCGTCAGGGCTTGCTTACGATCAAATAGGAAGTCTTGCAAATAGCCCATCACATGGCGGGGCACACCTTGTACCATCACTTGATCGCCTCCTTGTTCACACAAAGTTTGCCAAGGATTAAGTTCAAGATCCAGCGTTGATTGGATTTGATCAAATACAGCAATCTCAAGGTTTTTAGCCCGCCGGATATGTCCCTCATCGGGCTGAATGTCGCCCAACAAAAGTTTAATTAGTGTGGTTTTTCCCGATCCATTTGAGCCAATAATCCCAATCCGATCGCCGCGTTGGATACGACAGGAAAAATCGCGAATGATGGATCTTTCACCAAAACTCTTGAATACGTGTTTTGCCTCAACAACAAGCTTGCTTCCTTGCGGCCCAACCGGCAGCGCCTGCCAATTTTCCTGTAGGATTCCAACCTGTGATATAAGCTCCTCCTCGAACGACAAGTTCTCTTGAAAGGTCTCCAGCGACATCAACAAGGAGAGGACCACCTATGCTAAGAACGCCATTAACTAAAATATGTGTTCCCATAGGAAAGAGGACCGGCTTTGCAATATCAAATGCTGTCCATGCACCTTTAGATGCATAGGATAGAATCATTTTTTTTGTGTAGTCAGGATCATCTGATTCAATAATCTCCCAACTTTTTACTTTTCTCTTGTATTCTTCAGCTTTTTCATCTTCTTCATGAAATTTAACAAGAGCATCAAGGTTATTGAATGAGTAGGTTTCCTCTTCCCCATCCTTTGTAACAGTGTAACCTGGTGTAAGAGTGTTGTTTGCGTCAGCAACATCAGTGCTATCCTGTGATAAAAGAGCACCTTTGGCTTTGTTATAGGCAGCTTTTGTACCGTTTACAGCGAGCTTGCCGGTTTTGAGTGCAGAAAGCAGTGCACCGGGGCCATAGATTTCCATGGCATTCGCTAGGTCTCCCATATGTCTTAAGGTCTCGCCGCGAGCTTGGGTTCGTCCAAACCATTCGGCAAAGCCAGCCAATGTTCCCGAAGAATCCCAATTCGTTAAACAGGATGTTGCTTTCCCAGCGAGGGTTCCACCAGCTGAACCGGCTGCATCAACAAGCATTGGGCCAAACAGATCAACAAGGCCATTCACCGCAACGCGCGTTCCGCCTGAAATTAGAGCTGGTTTGATAAAGTCAAAGGCTGCCCAGCCAGCTTTTTTAGCATAGGATAAAGCCATTTTTTGGGTGTAGTGGGGGTCATCTTCTTCAATGATTTCACCGCTCGCGACTTTTCGTTGATACTCAAGAGCTTCTTTCAAGTCATCTACAAATTTAAGGGCCGCTTCTTTTGTTTTAAAAACAAGCTGTTGATTTGTTTTTGTTTCTTCTTCTTCTTTGTCTTCATCTCTCGTTGAATCTTTTTTGACAAGGGCTTTGCTCAGTGCAGA
Source organism: uncultured Alphaproteobacteria bacterium (assembly GCA_964474215.1). Classification (GTDB taxonomy): domain Bacteria; phylum Pseudomonadota; class Alphaproteobacteria; order UBA9655; family UBA9655; genus UBA9655. The sequence goes on along the minus strand of CAYYRQ010000028.1, from coordinate 23,652 downwards.
GATATCAGGTTCAGGCTGCTCTTCTTTTTTCGGTTCGCCAGAAACAGCAGATGTTTTAGCAGGTGCTTTGCTCGCCTGTGATATATCGATCTTTGGTTCTTCGTCTAATTTGACATTATCTTGTTCAGAAGTTTCTTGAAATTTCTTTCCTTTGCCCTTTTCCAATACGTCCTTTTCAAACTGCATGGGCAAGCGCCGTGTGGTATGGCTTCTTAGGTCATCGTCGAAATGAGACCTTGCGGCTGCAGCATAAATCTGTCCTGATACTAAAGCAACCATAGACACCGATAACAATAATTTTCTCACAAAAACCTCTATTACTAAAAAAATTAACAAATTATTAACTTGAATTTAATGATTTGCTTGCCTTATGTCAATGGTATGGGGGTTTTTTCTAGGCATATCAGATATTACGTATATGCATAGAGATGCAAATCACAAAAAAGCCACTCAATTGAGTGACTATATTTCAATAGTGGCTTGCCTCTAAGCGGCATCAGGATGACGTGAAGATCTATTCAGGAATCCTGAGACTGTTGAGCCTAAGTTACTAAAAAATCCAGAAACGTTACTAATGCTGCTTCTAACTGTTTCTCTCCATCCTGTTCTTCGTGGAGCGAAGTGTTCACTATTAACAGCGAGGCTACCTATATGACGCACTATATTACGCGAAACCTCATCTAATAGGATTCTTAATAATGCACGGCGTATTTGATTGATCTCATCGCCTGTTAGTACAGAGCGGGCACCTCTACGTGTAATTTGATAATCCGCTTCATGATAATCCTCTTCATCTGAACTGTTTAAGTCTTCTGAAGATGATTTTCTACTTGAGAGATTTGAGGACGTTTCAGATGCATCATCATCATTTTGAGCATTAAAGTATTGGAGAGTAGCTGTTAAAGTAGAAAATTCAAGCTCATCATTTACAGATAGTAAAGGGCTAGAAACGGAAGCCAGAAGCAAAAACAGGCTTGCTGAAGTGAATAAAAATTTGAACATATAAAGAATCCTTTTCAAATTAATGTCTTTTATTTAATTAAGAGCCAAGATAATGTCAATAGAATGTGTTTTTATTGCAGTAAATGATTATAATTTATTTTGATGTGCTAAAGAAAAAAGCCACTCAATTGAGTGGCTTATAGCTTATAGGAGGGGAGGGGTATTAAGCTGCCGTTGCAGCCTTTGACTTTCCAAACCAACCAGAGATTCCACCCGATACAGACTGTGCAAGGTTTGAAAATCCATAAGCGGCTTTGGTTCCGACTTGATATCCTGTCATAACGATGGCAGGGCCAAATTTTTCTGCCTTATCTGTGATATAGCCAAGTCTTCTGTACATTTCACCGCGGCCTTCGGACTCGCCAAAAGATCGGACTAGCCCTTTGGCTGTTCCTGTTGGGTCCATCCAAGTCCAAAATGCGGATGCTTTGACGGCCAATTCTCCAGCAGCTTTTCCTCCAGCGCTGACAAGACTTGGGGTAGTTTTATCTAAAATATAGTTTGACAATAAATGCGTTCCAACCGGTAGGACAAAGGGGGCTGAAATTTTAGCGAACTCTCGAACACCTGAGCTTAAATAAGAATATATTGTCTTACGCCAATAGTAGGGATCATTTGATTCGATGATGACACCACTCGCCACTTTTCTTTTATAATCAGCACTTTGTTCTTCTCTTTCAAAAAAGGCTTTAGCGGCCTCTAAGCTAGTAAAAAAAACACCACCACTTGAATCAACTTTAGGAGCAAGCTCATCCTCAATCCTTACAAACTCCTTCATCATTTTTTTGCAGATTGCGCTTCTATATTCATCTGAGTCTGGAGAAACACGGCGATCGGTAAGGGGGTTACCGATCGCAACATTTGAGCCTGAAACAATAGAAACAATTGCTACTGATAATAATAATTTTTTCATATACTGCACCTCAAGATATCAAATAACTAAATAATCGTTATTTGAATACTATAAATAGCAAAAATAATACGGTCAAATATTTTGCAGTTTTATTTGGTATGCCAGGTATTCCAAATCAACATGGACAATTAAAATCCCTAGGCGAATACTTTATATAGAGCCTTTCTGTAGCCAATAAAAAAGCCACTCATTTGAGTGGCTTTTAAATTTAATTTAAGGGATGAGCTTCTAAGCAGCAGCTGCAACTTTTGTAGTTGCAAACCATCCAGATAAGTATGACCTTGCTTTTGAAAGACCTCCGGAAAGAGAGCTTCCAACTTTTTTGCCTAATGTAGCTGTACTGGTGGCAAGGACCTTGCCCACCCGATATGTTGATTGGATAGCAGGAACCCCATACTTTTGAACGTAATCAGCAATAGTTCCAACATCACGATAGGCTTCTCCTTGAGCTGTGGCTTTAGCAGCGCCACGAACAAACTTATCTCCAAGTCCTGTTGGGTCATACTGTGTCCACCAAGAGCTAGCGGATGATGCAACATTAGCTGCTACTTTACCCGTATATTTAATAGAGTAAGGAGCTACATAATTAATAATAACATCACCTAAAGCTCGAGCTGCAACTTGTGCACCTACGGGAGCAAGGACATCAAAAGCAAACCCTGCGGTGCCCTTAACAAATTTCATCCCACGTTTCCAATTACGATTCGGGTCATTGGAAAGAATGAGCTCTCCGCTCTCAATCTTTTTTTGAGTTTCTCTTTGAGAAATAGTAAAATCTACATATTCTTCTAGTTCTTTTGGGGTAAATTTCAGCTTCGAAGGCACTTTAACAAAATCTTCTTCAGATAATGCATTTTTAGCAACAGCTGCAAACTGTCCTAAAGCAAGGGAAACCACCGCAACGGATAACAATAATCTTTTCATAAACTGTACCTCACAACAAATATAAAATTAATATACTAACAACGTATAATGTACATATAGGGACTACCCTGGGTTTGTCAACTATTTTTTAACTTTATATATGCCTCTTATATAAAGTCTACATGGATGTATGTATAAGTGAAATATTATATATTTTGCCAATGAATATGGGTGAAAAAATCGAGTGCTTCTGGGTTTGCCAAAGCCTCCAGGTTATTTACCCTTTTACCATGAATGACATCTTGAACGGCCTTTTCAACGATTTTTCCACTTTTTGTCTTAGGAATATCGGGGACTTGCATGATTTTGGCGGGCACATGCCGGGGGGATGCCTCAAGCCTAATCTTCTTTTTTATTCTTTGAGTGAGGTCATCAGACAAATCGAGCCCTTCCTTTAGTTTAATAAAGAGAAGCACCCGCACATCATCTTCCCACTCTTGCCCGACCACGATGCTTTCAAGGACTTCAGGAAACTGATCAACAATTCGGTAGATCTCAGCCGTTCCAATGCGCACGCCGCCCGGATTCAAAACCGTATCGGAGCGTCCGTAAATAATAAATCCCCCATGTTGTGTTTTTTCAGCGTAATCTCCGTGGCACCAAACATTGGGAAATTTGGCAAAGTAAGCTGCAAAGTATTTCTCGTCTTCTGGATCATCCCAAAATCCATTGGGCATGGAGGGAAAAGCATTTCGGCAAACCAGCTCACCTTTTTGTTCTTCAATGGATTGGCCCTCTTCATCAAAAACTTGCACATCCATCCCAAGTCCTGGAGCTTGCAGTTCTCCCCGCCACACAGGCCCCATCGGATTTCCTAAGGCAAAGCAAGAAATGATATCTGTTCCTCCGGATATAGAGGCAAGACATACGTCAGGGGAAACATGTTCATAGACAAAATCAAAGCTTTCCGGCGAAAGGGGAGAGCCCGTGGAGGTAATCATCCGAAGGGAGGAAAGGTCGAATAAATCCTTCGGGTGAATTTCTTCTTTTCTCAAAGCATCAATAAATTTTGCGCTGGTCCCAAAAAGGGTGACCTGGGCTTCTTCAGCATATCTCCAAAGAATATCGCCAGCCGGGCATCCATCATATAGAACAAGTGCTGCCCCTGATGCTAGCGCTGATACTTGCCAATTCCACATCATCCAACCGCAAGTGGTGAAGTAAAAAATGCGATCTCCCGGTTTGATGTCGCAGTGAAGTTGGTGCTCCTTTAAATGCTGCAGAAGAGTTCCACCCACACTATGAACAATACACTTGGGCTTACCCGTTGTCCCAGAAGAGTAAAGGATAAACCCAGGATGGTGAAAGGGAAGGGGCGTAAATTCGATTTCACTGTTATTTTTAAATGGGGTTAAGGCCTCATCCCAAGTAATGCAATAAGAGTCCGTTTGATGAGGTAGCGGCTGATCTCCATAAGGAAAAACAATGATTTTTTCAAGTGATGACATACCTTCATACAGAGGGGGAATGCGATCCAGGCAACTAAACCATTTTCCTTTATAGTAATACCCATCTGCGATAAAGAGGACCTTCGGTTCAATCTGGCCAAAGCGATCCAAAACGCCGCTGACCCCAAAGTCAGGCGAGCAAGAGGACCATATGGCACCTATGGACGCTGCAGCTAACATGGCGATCACGGCCTCAGGTGTGTTTGGTACATAAGCAGCGATCCGATCGCCTTTTTGAACATCGAGAGAGCGAAGATAGGCCGCAAGTTGGGCGACCTGTTGAGTGGTTTCTTTGTAGGAAAGGGATCTCTTCACCTTATCTTCGCCCCAAAATATAAGGCAGGACGCATCATCTGGGCGGGGGCGAAGGAGATTCTCGGCATAGTTCAGCTTTGCATCGGAAAAAAACTGCGGTTTAAATAGGCCATGAGGCAGGTTGATTTCTCGTTTGCCTTGGTCCGGCGATAGCACTTCACAAAAGTCCCAAACCGCTCTCCAGAAATCTTTTGAATTTTCAATTGACCATTGATGAAGAGATTCAAAATTTGAAAGGACGGTCTTATGACGTTTATTTACATGCTGAATGAATTGGTAAAGATTTGACTCTTCTATTTGAAGATTTGTTGGTTCCCACTTGGGGGATGCTTGATTAATTTTGGCCATATTAATTTTTTATAATTTTTCAAAAGCGAAGGCAAATTAAATTTCAAGATCTGCATTTAATGGAATATTTGCTTGGATTGCTTCTTCGTCATAGCCTTCGGTGACGGCTGATCGCAATGACGATTGTTAATAATGTTCACGTGCTGTGTCAGTTTGTAAAGGATATTTACATACTTAAATTTGGTCGTCATTGCGCGGATGGACAGTGTCCCAACAAAGCAATCTAGACTTTCTCGGTAACATCTTCACAATCTGTACTTTGCATGTAAAAAATGATATAATAATTATGAAGTAGTTTTTTATTTGGGAGGTTATTATGGATTTGTCAATTTTTCTAGCTCAAGCGCTCGGGTTATACTTTCTCATCACAGGGTTTGCAATGATTATTAATGGTGATCGCGCCATGATACTCCTTGAAAAAATCTTAAAAGATGAAGCGCTTATATTTATAACGGGCTTTATTGCTCTCATTTTGGGTATCTTGCTGGTACTAAGCCACAATGTTTGGGTCCTGGGTTGGCCGGTTATTATTACAATCCTTGCATGGCTGGCTTTGATTAAAGGCATCATGCGTGTCGTTTATCCTCACAAGGCTGTTGTTTTGGCCGAAAAGTTGATCAGTAACACTAAGGGCTTTTACACGGTTTCAGTGGTGTTTTTTGCAATTGGACTTTTCTTAGTTTACCATGGATTTTTCGCATAGAGCTACGGGCCCTTTTTAGGGAAAGAATATTATTAAAGCGACGAAAAGCGATAGCCGTGATATCGCATAAGTGGTTGCGACATAGTAAAATTTTACTTTGGGGGAACATAAACTCATTTTTACGAAATTGCTCCCCACATTTTGATATTTTATGCTATAATCCTGTAGTAACAAATCATACAGAAAACAAAGGGATGTTTCATGCAAGTTCAAATTACAGGTAAAAAAATTGAAGTCGGTGAAGCTTTACGTCAAAAGTCAGACGAAAAAATTCATGAAATTGTTAAAAAATATGATCTTAGTCCCCTCGAAGGCGCTGTGACTTTCTCAAGGAATGGGCCATATATTCGCTGTGATATAGAAATGCACTTGGGTCGCGGCGTTTATGTTCGTGCGAATAATGACACGGAGGATGCACATATTTCGCTGGATCAAGCTGCAGAAACGTTTGAAAAAAGGCTGCGTCGTTACAAGAAAAAACTTATCGACCATACCAAGAAGCGTGATGTTTCCTATGAAAAAGCACCTGCGCTTCAGTATGTGATAAACGCAGAATCTGAGCAAGACGAAGTCCCAGATAACCCCCTTATTATTGCAGAGATGAAAACGGAAATTCCCACCCTTTCCGTGAGTGAAGCCGTGATGCATCTGGATTTGGGTGATACCCAAGCTGTAATGTTTAAGAATAGTGCCCATAATCAGCTCAATGTTGTGTACCGCAGGTCTGATGGAAACATTGGTTGGATATCTCCTAACCAAGATTCGGGGGAATAAAATGATGCGCCTTGGAAATGTATTATTAATGGGGGCTTTTCTGATGCCCCTTTCTCTTCAAGCCCAAAAAGTTGAAGATGGAAAAGAATATCTTTATTTTCCAAGCGATCAACCCCCTTCGCCTGCTGAGGCTGAAAAGGTTGCGCCTAAAGCGCCATTTTTTAGTGAACCCACAACAGGGAATGAAGTTTTTGAATATGTGCAGGAATTGAAGCATCGGCTCGATAAGCTGGAAGGTGCTCCGGGAGTTATTACGCAAAAACCCGATGGCACAGTTGTCATTGAGAGCAAGGGCCCTATTGAGATCCGCACACCCTCAACAATTACGCTTGATGCAAAAAGTGTCGAAATGCCAAAGGATAATAAGTAAACCTATCTCTCTCCCGCCTGTGGGAGAGGGGCTATCATTGCTGCAGGTGAGAGGGCTCAGGGAATTAGAATATTTCCCACCTAATCTCTAACCACTAACCTCTACTCTCTAAAATATCGTTCATACACCACGAAACCGAATAAATCTGCTTAACTATTGTAAAATGAATGAATCATATATAGCATGTATTAAGAATAGTTGGAGAAAGATCATAACACCATAATATTCCCCACATCTTGGAATAAAATAGTGAGGTATTTATGAGTTCAGGTTTCGGAAAAAAAATAGAAAGACTCCGAAAAGTTTTTAACCGGGATGTTTGCTTTTCGATCTCAGGAAATATCGTTGAGTATTACGACTTCACGCTCTATGCTTTTCTCGCGCCCAAAATTTCTCATCTTTTCTTTCCCCATGATGATCCGCTGGTTTCGTTGCTGGCAGCCCTTGGGGCTTTTTCTGTAAGCTATTTAGCACGACCTCTAGGCGCCCTTTATTTTGGTACAATTGGTGATAGAAAGGGCCGAAAGCTTGCCCTCTGCCGATCCGTCGCGTATATGGGGGGGCCGACATTTATCCTTTCGATCACGCCCGGCTATGCTGAGATTGGTATTTGGGCCTCTTTCACGATTGTGTTTTTGCGCATTGCTCAAGGCTTTTTTATGGGAGGCGAATTTGGTGGCGCTTCCGTTTTCCTTTTGGAAAAAGCAGAAAAGCAGGATCGAGGAATTATAAGTGGCATATTAAACTTTTCAATTGCAGCTGGTATGCTGCTTTCTATTCTCACCAATACGCTTTGTAGTTACCTTGATTTCGAAGGCTCTTGGCGGATCCCTTTTGCTATAGGTGCAGTCATTAGCGTCTTAAGCTTTATCGTCCGTTCTTATATCCGTGATGATTCGGCTATACATACGGCCTTGATTCAACAACCCATTCCATTGATTCAATTTATTAAAGACTCATATAAAAACTTCATCATTGGCATCATGGTGTCTGGCTTTGCGGGCGCTATCTTTTATACAAACTTTATATACCCAAGTATTGCGATGCATGCTTTTAGCCATTGGAGCTCTCAGATGGTGACATTCTACGCGTGCTTAGGGTTTTTAACTTATGCCGTTGGATCTCCGCTATTTGGGCTTTTAGTTCCCAAATTAGGCATTAAAAAGATGATGGCTCTCGCGGCCATGGGAACCATGCTCTTTATTCATCCCTTCTTTAAACTCCTGAGCTCTGACAACATGTTTCTCCCTGCGGTTGCCATTGTCGGGTTAGGGCTGATGTCATGCTTTTTTCAGGTATGCACGAACCTCTTTCTTGTAAAATCCTTTCCACTTAGTACCAGATATAGGGGTGTTGCCCTTAGCTATACAGTTGGCTTAGCTATATTTGGGGGGACGGTAGTACCCATTTTGACTTACCTGCGAGCAAATCATCTTGAGTGGTTTATGGATGTCTATATTGGGCTCCTCTGTGTTGTCGTGCTTGCTTTAGTTCGGGGGTCCAGCCTTAACTTTACTTTAAACATTGAAGCGCCTTTTAAAATGAGCGCGCTATATCGACCCCAAAGGTGATTTATGGGCATTGAAAATAGTCTGAAATATAACAAAGCCATTAACAAAAGCCTCATAAAAGCGGCTTCGCCTCTTTTGGATTTTGGTATATCAACCTTTGCCCATTTTCAATTTTTCAAAGATGGAAGTACATACCGAATTTCAACAGATTTGGGCTGGTCTGATGTCTATTTTAATAATAATTTTCATACCCATCCCAATGGATATCATAAAGATATTCGCCAGAGCTGCCAAACCCATGACTTACATTATTGCCTTTGGACCAGAGATCCCTCTAACGAAATCTACGCTGCTTTAAAGGATAATAATATATGGAATGGAATAACGATTTGCGAGAGAACAGATGACGCCCTGGTTGGTTGGTCATTCGGATCAACGGTTCAAAATGAAGGGGTAATCGATTTTTATGTGTCAAATCTAAACCTTCTTAAACACTTTATTTTGTATTTTAAGTCAACGTCTCCTGAGTTGGTAAGTACGAAAGATAGCAATAAGCTTTACAAGATCTCGAACGGCATTGATTTAGCTGCCGAAGCAAATGAAATACGTTGCATCATTTATGACTTCTTTTCGAAAACGAATATAACGCGATATAACGTTGATAGTGATAAAGGATTGTATTTTTCCAAGCGTGAGTTCGAATGTCTTTATCATTTAAGTATGGGGAAATGTACCAAACAAGTTGGGCATACCCTTAACATCTCGAAGCGTACTGTAGAATCCCATATGATTAATATGAAGCTCCGCTTCGGCGTAAATTCAAAATTTGATCTCATAGCCATTTTCATGGATAAAGTCTTTAAATGGGTTTGAGTCACGTATCTCAGGCCCCATAGCCAAAAGCTCTCTAACACCCTAGATTTGAAAACATTTCTACTTATCTTAAAACCATCGTAATATCCTCATTTTTTCGTGATGGTTCGCTCATGATATGTTTTCGCCGAGTTCCTATACCGATGTTCAAGTTACAGTCATCATGTAAATCACAAAATTAACAGTTCTTTATATATTTCTCCTTAGAATTAAAAAATGGATATTAATTAAAGGTATATTATGAACGTTGCACATACACTCATTAAAACATGGGAAAAAATTGGCATCAAATATGTATTCGGTATTCCCGGAGAGGAAACCCTTGAAATTCTCAAAGCGATTCAAAATTCTGAAATTGAACTTATACTCACCCGTCACGAGGAAGGTGCAGCGTTCATGGCCGCAACGATTGGACGACTCACAGGCTATCCAAGTCTTTGCATAACAACCCTTGGGCCAGGTGCAACCAATGCATTTACGCCACTTGCTTATGCAAAGCTGGGTCAAATGCCATTGATTTTACTGAGCAGCCAAAAGCCTGCGCGCACCATTAAGCAGGGTGATTTCCAAATGCTGAATGTTCTTTCCATGTCAGAACCTTTAGCCTATTTTAGCCAAAGTATTGTCAGTGATGCCTCAGCGGCACCCATCGCTATTCAGTCCTTCCATATTGCCACTGTTGAGCGTGGCCCCGTTCATCTTGAGCTTCCCGAAGATATTGCGAAAGAAGAAGTCCCCAATCGAACACTTAATATTCGGTATCCAAAAACCTATAAACCAGTTGCTAATCATGGGGCATTAGAGATGGGGCTTAAGATGATTGAAAATTCTTCCGCGCCTCTCTTAATCCTGGGGCAAAAAGCCAACAATACGGAAACGTCTAAGGCGCTCACTCAATTTATTGAAAAGACAAAAATTCCTTTTGTGACGACCCAGATGGGCAAGGGAGCGGTGAGTGAATACAGAAAAGAATACATTGGAACACCGGCTGTTTCTTCGGATGACATTATTCACCAAGCAATACGTGAAAGTGACTTGCTGATTATGGTTGGTCATAATCATGCAGAAAAGCCACCTTTCATGGCGTGTTGTGGGTTGCAGGACATTCTCCATATTGATGACCAACCGGCTTTCTTTAATGAAGTCTATGTCCCCTGTGGCCAACTTATCGGGGATATTGGTTCCACTTTCGCGTTTCTATCCAAGCATCTCGAGCCGTCCAGTCGATGGGGGGAAAAAGACTTCCATGCTGTACGTGCTGCCTTAGAAAAGCACGAAGCAAAGCTTGCAAAATCTTCTGGGAATACTCCATACCATATTGTGACCCAAGTTCGAAATGCAGTGCCGGACAATGGTATCGTCCTTTTGGATAATGGGATGTATAAAATCTGGTTTACGCGCCACTATCGAGCTGCCCAACCCAACACCTTAATACTGGATAATGCTTTGGCGACAATGGGGGCTGGCCTCCCTTCAGGCATTGCGGCTGCCTTACTATATCCCCAAAAAGCCATTATATCCGTTTGCGGGGATGGGGGCTTCATGATGAGCGTGCAGGAACTAGAGACGGCAACACGCCTCGGTGTAAACCTGGTTGTCCTAATTTTACGAGACAATTCCTATGGCATGATACGGTGGAAACAGCATGCGGCAGGTTATGAGGACTATGGATTAAAGTTTCACAATCCTGATTTTGTTAAACTCGCAGACAGTTTTGGGGCAACAGGGATGCGCATTGATGACGTATTAGATCTTGGATCAGCCATTATTGAAGCGCATAAACAAGGGGGCGTTCACGTAATTGAAATTCCGATCGATTATAAAGACAACGATATTCTTGATCATTTAAAAGAAATTACAATGGAATCTCTAGGGGGAGAATAATTTCATGAAGTCAATCAACCCAGCCACAGGCGAGTTCATCCAAGACTATCCTGAAATGACCCCTGAAGAGGTATCCTCCATCATTGAATCCGCTCATCAAACGTTTTTCGCTTGGCGTGAGACAACATTTCAAGAGCGTTCCAAGCTTATGAAAAATGTAGCTGAGATTCTTGAATCAAATAAAGATGACTATGCTCTGATGATCACAACTGAAATGGGGAAAGTTTACAGAGAGTCTCTCCAAGAAATTGAAAAATGTGCGTGGCTCAGTGCGTTTTATGCGGATCATGGGGAGCGTTTTCTCGCGGATGATATAGTGCAAACCGAATCTTTTGAGAGCTTTGTAACCTATCAACCCTTAGGCGTCATCTTTGCAGTGATGCCCTGGAACTTTCCCTTTTGGCAAGTTTTCCGTTTTGCAGTTCCAACACTCATGGCAGGAAACGTGGGCTTGTTAAAACATGCTAGCAATGTCTCAGGAACCTCACTTGTGATTGAGGATGTGTTTCGTAAAGCAGGCTTTCCGAAAAATACATTTCGATCCCTTTTAATGAATCATGAACAGTCCAATCAAGTCATCGAAAACAATTTTGTTCGTGCCGTCACGCTGACAGGGAGCACAAATGCTGGGCGATCAGTTGCTTCTAAAGCAGGAGAATGCCTAAAGAAGTCTGTATTGGAACTGGGGGGCAGCGATGCCTACATTATTTTGAGCGATGCTGATCTTGAAGCTGCTGCAAAAACATGTGTGCAAAGCCGCCTAGTCAATGGGGGGCAAAGCTGCATTGCGGCCAAACGATTTGTTGTTGTGGAAGAGGTCTATGAAGAATTCCTTGAACTCTTTCGTAACAAGATGGAAAACATAACCTATGGTGACCCACTTTCTTTTTCAACAGACATCGGTCCCTTGGCCAGCGTTGAGCTGCGCGACAAACTCCATCAACAGGTCATTCAAACCATTGAGCAGGGGGCCAATTGTATCCTTGGGGGCAAGATTCCTTCAGGGCTTGGTGCCTTCTATCCGCCGACCATCCTAACAAATGTAGCCAAGGGTATGACAGCTTATGCGGATGAATTGTTTGGCCCTGTTGCCACATTCATCCGGGCCAAGGATGAAGCGGATGCCATACGTATAGCAAACGACTCGTGTTTTGGTTTGGGCGGAGCTGTCTTTACCCAAGACATTGACAAAGGTATCAGGATTGCTCGCACTGAAATTGATTCCGGCGCTTGCTTTGTGAACCAACAGGTCAAGTCTGACCCCCGTCTTCCTTTTGGGGGTGTGAAGGAAAGCGGCTATGGGCGTGAGCTTTCTTGGTTTGGTATTCGAGAATTTGTGAACGTCAAAGCGGTGAGCGTGAAGGTTTAACGAGTGATACTATTTCAGAGAGAGCAGGCGGGTAAGGATCAACAGTCCATCTCTTAGTGAAATTCTCATCCTCGCGCATGCAGGGATCCACTTGTGCGTTTGTTTCTGGATTACCACGTCGCTTCGCTCCTCGCCATGACGACCGTTATGGCGTCTTAGCGCTAAGTGTCCTTGCCCAGACGAAGCAATCTAGATTTGGGTTAAAAAAACTACTCTTTCAGAAAAAACAGAATGGCACTCTGGATGAGTGCCATCTTTTAGAATTTATTACTCGTCTTGGTTTTGATCTTGAATTTGATTCCAAAGTTTCCAAGTAATACCTTCGGGCTTATTTCCATCGGCATCCAAGCTTTCACCGCCTGTATCTGAAGGTACTTTGGGACTAAAGCTATTTAGAGTGTAAGTATTAAATATTTCTAAAGGTTTGATTTTTAAGAATTTATTCATGTTAGGTGGATCAATTCTCTCTCCTTCGTCTCTGTTGTTGTACGTATTGACACCGAAACAGAGCGAGCTGACAGACAAAGCGCCTACAAGAGACATGACAAAAAGTTGTTTATTCATTTCAATTTCTCCTTAATTTAAAAAATCATGATATTTTTCTATTACTTTTAACATAATTACATGGAATACAAAAGTCAACCCCATTAGTTTTTTAATTAAGCCAAGTAAATTAAGTCTTCATTGTATAAAGCGGGATGACAACAATCAGGGGGCATTAAGAACAAGACCCTCGGACAAGAATAGCTACAGCCCTTGTCTCTGCCAAGGGCAAGCAATTCTTTCCAAGGCTGACATCCATTGGCGCTACCCTTTTGGCATTCTCCACGGATTCTCTAAAGTTCTCCTACCCCGACGTTATCCCATGCCTTCGGCCACGCGTGGTTGCAACAATAAATCATTCATGTCATTACGTGGAGGGACTTGAGGCCCGATCTGGTAATACCTAACTGAAGTTGTTATCCTTTTGTTGTCATTAAATCCTGATGTTATCCCATGCCTTCGCAAGGACAAGCTTCGCAGGAATGCTAGGGAAGGAGGAATGGCGTCACTGCGCGGAGGGACTTTGTTCCGACAAAGCAGTCCAGAGAGCCAGCTCTAATTTACCACCACTTACAGTTATAAAAAAAGGGAGCCCAAATAAAGACCCCCTTTCGTGTGTTAAAAGCTAAAAAGCTTACCTTCTCCGAGAATGTCTATTCCTTCTATCATTTTTTCTAGAATATTTCTTGGATTGGCGCTTTTTGGAAAGCTTGCGCTCGCTCTTAAGCTTCTTAGCATTAAGCTTTTTCTGCTTTGCAATCCTTTTACGCTCAGCTTTTTGGTCTTTTCTTTGCTTCTTTAGGGCAGCTTTACGTGCTTTCTTGTCTTCTTTTGACAGCTTGCGTGAAGCTTTTTTGCGTCCTTTTGTGCTCAGCTTAGACTCATCCGTTGAATGCCTAGAGTTAACATGCTTCGCATTCTTGGCATGTTTTGTTTTCCTAAGCGTTCTAGAATCCTCTTTTTTATGTTTAGTCTTAACGCGCTTTGTTTTCTTAGCAGGCCTCGCTTTTTTAAACTTTCTTGGCTCTTCAGCTTTAGACTTTACTTTATGGCGCTTTGACTTCTTCGCTGGTTCTGCTTTCGGCTGTTGCGATTCAGTTCGCGCTAGCTTTGAAACCTCTTTGCTGAAAGTAGGCTCGTCTTGTTGCATAGAGAGATCTACACCATTTAAATGCATTCCCTTGCCTGCTGAGTAATGAATCTTACCCTTATCAAATGTAATACCTTTTGGAGAGCGGTTTACTTTTATTCCATTTGGTAATGAATACTCACGCTTCCAATTTGGTGTATCCGCTTTTGCTGCTGCTAAAGTAAAGCATAATACTGTTAAAATATAAAAAAATCTATTCATGTATTTACCTTTTATATTAATAAATTTATTATCTCTTTCCCCCATAGAGAGAGTAAACATGAAAGATTTAACTTTAATTGTCAATGAAGTTTCTTATATAGACTTGGTGTTTCGCAACTTTAAGATTTGGTCTTGGTCGGCGACCTCCAAAAGAATCTCTTCCGTATGTTCTCCTAAGCGAGGTGGACGCCTCTTATATGCTGGGTGCGAATTTCCTAAATGAAGGGGCGATGCAATTGTTTTCAAGCCATCTTGAAAGTTATGGGCAATATCGCGTGATTGAACTTGTGGGTTATTAAAAGCCTCAGCCAAAGAATTGACAGGCCCAACGGGGATATTAAGTTTATCCAAATTTTCGATCCAATAGGCTTTTGGGTGTTGTTTAACAATCAGGCCAATTTCCTTTATAACCTTCTCCCGATTTAAAACGCGTGCCTTATTCGTTGCATAATCGGGGTTTGAAATAAGGTCTTCCCGCCCAACAAATGTGCAGAATTTATGGAACTGGGCATCTGTTCCGATTGTGATAACAACATAGCCATCTATCGCTTGAAAGGCCCCATAGGGAACGATATTGGGGTGGGCGTTGCCCACGCGTGGGGGAAGGTTGCCATCCAAAAGATATGATTGAGCGGCAAAAGAGAGGAGAGCCATGGTTGTATCCAGCAAAGCCATATCAATGAATTGCCCCTGACCCGTGCGCGCTTGTTGAAAGAGGGCGGCAAGAATCGCAACGGCACTATATACACCTGCCCCAAGGTCCGAGATCGAAATGCCTGCCCGTAAAGGCTCACCCTCCGGATCGCCAATCAGGCTCATAAGGCCGGATAGTCCTTGGACTTGAAAGTCATATCCAGGGCGCTCTGCGTAGGGGCCTGTGTGTCCAAATCCTGTGATTGAGCAGTAAATTATATCTGGCTTGATTTTTTTGACATCCTCGTAACCGAGTCCATATTTTTGCAGGGTTCCCGTTTTAAAGTTTTCCACGAAAACATCACTCGTTCTTATGAGTTTTTTCGCAATTTCCAATCCTTCTGGCTTTGTAAAGTCAAGCGTCACTGAGCGTTTATTTCGATTGCAACTTAGGTAATAAGCACTTTCATCCGTATTTTTTCCTGCAGCATCCTTTTCAAAGGGAGGGCCCCAGGTTCGTGTAACGTCACCAATCCCAGGCTGCTCAATTTTTATGACATCTGCACCCAAGTCTCCTAAGATTTGCGTGCAAAAAGGTCCAGCCAGCACGCGGGTCATGTCAAAGACGCGAATTCCTTCAAGCGCTTTCAATGGGACACCTCTCTTCAAAAGTGTAAACTGATCTCAGTATACCATTAATTCAGGTGAGGAATCCATTTTTTGCCTCTCTCCCTCTTTTCGTCATCACCGCAAAGGCGCACGCGGTAATCGGAGGAAGTTTAGATGCAAATCACTAATGGGAGATGGTGGTTGAAGTTTTAAGAACAGAAAGACCATTGCAATTTAAAAAAAAGAATATGCTTTCTGAAAAATTCTGGATTGCCACGTCGCTTGCGATCCCCGCAATGACACACTTTTACAAGGTCTCGTCATTGCGCGGAGGAACTTTGTTCCGACAAAGCAATCCAATTTTATTTTCCCTGGGCACGCTTTTGTTGCCAAAGGAATGATATCTTTTTCGCTTACTCAATGCCTAAGAGTTCAACGTCGAAGACAAGAGTTGCATTGGGAGGGATTACCCCGCCAGCACCTGTCGCGCCATAGCCAAGTTCAGCTGGAATGACGAGTTGGCGCTTACCACCGACCTTCATGGACATGACGCCTTCATCCCATCCTTGAATAACTTCACCTTCACCGATATGAAAACGGAAAGGTTGCCCACGATCAACAGAGCTATCAAACTTTTGATCGTTTTGTTTTAGCCAACCAGTATAGTGAACAATAACCGTGTCGCCTTTTTTGGGGGAGGCACCATCACCGACCTTTTGATCTGTGTAGCTTAACCCTGAGGGTGTTGTAACTGACATATTTTTTTCTCCATATGTTATTGTTGGTATTAATAGCGCCAAAATGGCTGCAAAAAAAGTTATTTTCATTATTATTCTCCTTTCTGTTTGAATTCTTCCATGACTTTCACGAGTTCCTTTTGGATCCCCGGTTCAGAAGAGGCATGTCCGCCATCAGGGATAATGCGATAGTCGGCTTCAGGCCAAGCCTGAGACAAGTCATAAGCTGAGATGTTTGGACAAACCATATCATAACGCCCTTGAACGATTACCCCCGGAATGTTGCGGACTCGTTCAACGTTATTCAAAAGTACGCCTTCTGGCAAGAAAATATTATTAACAAAATAATGAACTTCGATCCTAGCAAGGGCCAAAGCAAAAGCATCTCCTTCAAAAAACCGAACAAGATCTGGACTAGGCAACAGAGTGGCGAGGGATCCTTCATATCGGCTCCACGCTTTGGCGGCAGCGAGCTGGATTTGATAATTTGTGTCGGTTAGGAGCCTGTAATAAGCTTTTAAAATGCTTTCCCAGCCCCCGCGCTCCTCTTGTTGGAGAACATCTAAAAGGCGCTTATGTTCTTCAGGGAAAATCTCTCTTGCTCCTTCAAGCAGCCATTTAAATTCAGATTTTCGGCATAGAAAAATGCCTCTTAAAATGAGTCCTAAGCACTTTTCAGGATAGGACTGGGCATAGGCTAGTGCAAGGGTAGAACCCCAAGAGCCACCGAAAACATACCACTGCTTTACGTTTAAAAAGGTCCGCAATTTTTCAATGTCATCGATCAGATCCGGTGTGGTGTTGTCTTTGATCTCAGCGTGGGGAAGGGACTTGCCTGCACCCCTTTGATCAAACAAAATAATGCGATAATGTTGAGGGTCAAAAAATTGACGCATAGAGGGGGATGATCCTGCACCCGGACCGCCATGGAGAACGACAACGGGAACGCCATTAGGATTTCCCGACTCTTCCCAGTACATTTGGTGAAGGTTATCTAATTCGAGGTAGCCTGAGAAATGAGGTTCGACAAGGGGGTAGAGCTCTTCTCTCATTGTTTTCCTTTTTCTCAAAAGCTGAGGTAGTTCATCTTAGGAACTGTTTTTTTTATTCTGGCGATTCTTAGCTTTTTTTATCCAAGGACTCAATAAAGAAGTGAGCATGCTAATGACTCCAGCGATCGCAGCCGGGCTGCGCAGCAAGTCGCGAATCGATCGAATCGACATTTCAATTGACTTGACTTCATCCACGACTTCTTGGACCTCTTGGCAGACTTGTTGTCGTGCAATTTGCCTTAACTGAAGAGCCATTTGTTCATGGGCACTCGGCCGTTGGAATTTCAAAATAGCAACCACAAGGATGCACAACACAACATTGAGTCCGCTGACATAAGCTGCGGCTTCCCATCCGGGAAGGCTCTCGAAGAGGTAGAGAAATCCTGCAACATTGGCGAGTACATAGGCGATGGTTAGGAAAATATAAATGAGGAATCCCGCAAAAATTCCTTTCATCAGGCGTGCCTTTTGAAAGCGCATCACATGGGCTTCCGCCTTCATCAAAATTTCCAGCTTTTTCATTTGCTCAGAAGTTTTCATTTTAACAAGAACCTGCCAATGATAATTCCTACTAAGAAAGCAATAAACATGCTATGTCGTGGCTTGTCTTTGACTTCCTTTTCAAGTTTTGTAAGTAAAATCTCGGCTTGTTCCATGGTTTGTTGCTTGCCCGCTTCAAACCCTTTTTTGCCCATCTCTAGAGCCTCACAAAGTTTTTCATCAAAGCTATGGCTTTTTGTTGCCATTTGAGCCTTAGCTTGAGCCGTTGTTGCTTTACTGGTTTTCCTTGCGGAGGTTTTCTTTGTTGTCGTCGCCATATTTTATCTCCTTAAAATGTCTAGTTTATATTCTAAGGGAAATGTGATTAAATTTTTATTAACCGCGGGCTTGGATAGCTTATGAATCTGAGCTCAGCAAATCTTCTCCCAGCCTTAGCTCAACCTGTGCCAAGAGCTGCTCCAATTCATCAGTGGTCAAGTTTTTGAGAGATAGGGCTGTTTTTGGTTTTTGTTTAAACAGCCCTTGTGCTTTGGCGAGTAATTCTTTTGCCTTTAATGCAACGGAATAATTTTCGTTGTTTAGGGCAAGTGCATAAATTTTTTCCAAATCACGTAAATTTTTCTCAGCAGATTTCATACGCCCTCCCGTTGCCTTATTCCATTATGTCAAATAATGTGAATAAACGCCACGTTAGGAATTGCCCATTTAAAAAATGTTGAGCCGAGAAGCGGCAAGTCAAATATTGAAACTTTGAATCTCGCAGCCTATGATTGCTATCAAAAATAGGCTGATTTTAATGAACTTTAAAACCCTCGACGATTTTAATGCACAAGGTAAGTGTGCCCTTGTTCGCCTTGATTTAAACCTTCCTTTGAAAGACGGGCAGGTGAGTGATGCGACGCGACTTAAGCGAGTATTGCCCACCTTAAAAGAACTAACTTCACAAGGGGCAAAAGTCATCATCCTGAGCCATCTTGGACGTCCCAAAGGAGATGATCCTTCTTTAAGCTTAAAACCCGTTGCAGATGCCCTCAAAGCTTCGATGAATTCGACGCCCGTTATATTCTGTGAGGCATCTTATGGCCCCTTGGTTCAGCAAGCCATAGATGAGATGCCAGCTGGGAGTATCCTTTTACTCGAAAACATTCGCTTCAATAAGGAAGAGGAGCAAAATGACGACGAATTCGCGCGCCTTCTCGCGAGCTGGGGGGATGTTTATGTGAATGATGCTTTTTCCGCATCCCACCGGGCCCATGCTTCGACCCAAGGAATAACCCACTTTCTGCCCAGTTATGCAGGGCGGTTGATGGAAGAAGAGCTCAATGCGCTTGAACAATCTCTTGGGCACCCAGAACGTCCGTTAATGGCCATAGTTGGTGGGGCAAAGGTTTCAACCAAACTGCCCCTTTTAGAAAACTTGTTGCCCAAAGTGGACGTGATGGTGATTGGCGGTGCGATGGCCAATACGTTTTTGGCAGCTCAGGGTCATGAGGTAGGGGCCTCCCTTTATGAGCCTGATCTCGTTGACACGGTCCATGCTATGTTGGCGAAAGGGCAAAGCATTTTATTGCCCCAAGACGTAATTGTTTCCCATGATCTTGATGATAAGGCCTCAATTAAAACCTGCCTCGTAAAAGATGTTCAGTCAAATGACAAGATTTTTGATATTGGGCCTCAGACCTGTAACACTATTTTGGAAGCGATGAAAACATGCAAAACCCTCTTATGGAACGGACCTCTCGGTGTTTTTGAAAGGCCGCCTTTTGATCAAGGAACCAATACCTTGGCCCGAAAAGCCGCCGAATTAACCCGTGAAGGAAAACTCTTAACCGTTGCGGGGGGAGGGGACACAGTCGCCGCCCTCTCGCACCCTAACGTTCTTGAAGACTTCACCTATGTATCAACAGCGGGTGGGGCTTTCCTGGAGTGGCTGGAAGGAAAACCACTGCCAGGCGTTGAGGCCTTGATTCAAAGTTAGAATCCTAAGGTATTTAGTTAAATAGTTTTCTAACTTACTAAACGAAACATCTATTTGGTCTTAGGATAGTTTTTATTAATAAACGCATCTTGGTCTTTAAAGTCTAAAGCCGCTATAGATATGATATCGTTTGCATTCATGCGCTTTTCTTTGATCAAGCTTTTAACACGCTCTTGCAAACTTTTTTTAATATTGTTTGTTAATATATCTGCGTGCTTCAAATCCTTCATCAAGAAATCTTCCTGGTCTTTAAAAGCCGTTTTTCCTAACTTTTGGAGGTCATCTTCCTTAATTAGCCCTGCGTTAAATGCCGCTTCTACTCTTACTTGAAGTCGATTTGTGATATGTTTATGAATGATGGCTGAAGGATGAAGATCTGAATCTGTTTCAGTATCAAGTTTTAGCTGAGTATTCTTTGATAACGGGCCCCAGTTTCTACCAAAATTAGGATCAAGCCGTAATGCAATCGCATCAGTTGTCTTGATTGTTGGGGCGTTTTGCCCAGTTGTTAATGTCCCATTCGAATTTACGCCAACGGAAAAGCCATTGACACCCTGATGAGTTAAATCGGCATTAAAATCGCCCATGACGACAAGGTTTTGTGCCTGAATAGCCGTTAACGCACTAGCGATATTTTGGGGTGATGCTCCGGCTTTTAAGTGAAGATTGACAACGTGAAGCTTATCTCCAGTAGTAACCTCTTCAAATTGTGCGGAGATATATCGACCTGTTTGTATTCCTGAGTTTGGCGAGAAAATCCATCCCAGCTTATCAAGGCTGGGTTCTAGTTGTGTTTGGTTTGGAACAAGTTTAAAGCGATTTTTGTTATAGATCATAACATTGTAAAAGCTCTCACCTTTTGTTGGTGCTGAAAAACCTGCAAAAGAAGCTGGCAAAGATTTAAGGAGTTTATCAGCGTCATTGATATTCCATTCTTGAAGGCCCAAAATCTGCTCAGGATTTTGAGAAAGGCTATCTGTGATGTGTTTTATGAGACTGTTGATTCTTCCCTCCACATTTGGTTCAGCTCTCCCTGTTTCATAACCTGTGGTGTTCATAAAGCCATTTCTTGTGCCGCGAGCCCAAGCGTTAAACGTTGTAAGTGTGAGATTTCCTGATTTGACAGAAGTTGTAGCTGAAAAGGGCTCATGGTCACTTAACTTATTTTGGATGGCATTAAATTTAGGGCGAGAAAACGTTGGCCCCTTTTGTTGCATATCTATTTGAGGAACCATGGAGAGAGCTGAATGATTAGGTAAGGATAATGAGCTTAAGATACTCATGCTGAGTAAAAAATATTTAAATGCCATTGTACCAACCCTATAAAAATATAAAATAATACAAATGATTTAGTTACAAATATAATTTTGTCAATGGAAAATAATTACATTGCGTGTGATATATTAATGTATTTAATTTTAAGTTCCTAAAATCGAGAGCACTTGAGCCACAAAATTTTAAACTGTTTTTGTATGAAACGCATTGACAGATGGTCATAAATCTCTTATTTCCTCAATATATCAATTGCTGGAGGGATGGCCGAGCGGTCAAAGGCAGCAGACTGTAAATCTGCCGACGTACGTCTACGTAGGTTCGAATCCTACTCCCTCCACCACCCATCTTTTCGATACAGCTACGGCTAGCAAGTCTCTAAGAAAAATGATAGAAGCGATGTAAGCATATAAACGTCATCCTTGGTCTAGAATGGCTTGATTTTCAAAGAAAATTATAGCCTTTCTTGAACCGAGGGCCAGAAATGTCGGGTGCCCTAGATTCCTGCGCCTCGCATTTGTAAGGACAAATCCAGTGGGAATAATATCCGATAATGGAGTTATCAACTCTGTTGTGAGACAGTTCTTTATGTAGCCATTTCTAGTACGACTTGCTGTATTGCGGCAAGGTTTCACGACTTATTTATCGATCTTCTATCGCCATGCTTGAAAAGTCATGAGTAAACCCCTTTATAAAATCGATTGCTTCAGTAAGCATATTTTGGTCGTCGGATTCTGGAGTGGGGTTTCGGGTTGGATCAAGTGCGCGCTGCCAAAGCTCTACAGCACGACTAAGGTACGTTTCATTGTAAAGCGTAATTCCAGCATTATGGTAGATTTTGGCTGCAAGTCGCCAATCCTCGAGTGATGTGTTTGGCGCAAGAAACACCCCTACAAGTTCCGTAGCGCGACTAAAATATTGAACCTTGATATCCATATCTGAATTAATATCAGCAGCCATCTCGTAGGCAATAGCTGCTTCTCGGAAGTCCTCTAAGTCAGGATCTGGATTTTGATTTGGATCAAGAATGAGCTCCCAAATCTCTGTTGCGCGCATTGAATAACGTTCTTTTGCAATTTGATCTTTGACAATTCTTCCGGCAACAATATTAGCCATAGCTGCCATTTGTAGGTCCTCGATTTCTGGGGCTGGGTTGCGAGCTGGAGCCAGAACGAGTTCCCTAAACTTTGCGGCTCCTTCGAAAAAAGTTGCCTTGGCGTTTGGTTGGGTTGCTCGAAGTCCAGCTTCATCATGAGCCGCAGCTGCCTCTCGGTAGTCCTCTAAGTCAGGGGTTGGATTTCGGGTTGGATCAAGGTTAATTTCCCAAAAGGTCGATGCATGTTCGAAAAACTGTGCCTTGGCTTTTGGATCAATACTATATTCCCCAGCCAACTGGCTGGCTTGAGCTGCCAGTTTGTAGTCATGGAGTTTAGGATTTGGATTTCGAGTTGGATCAAGAGCATATATACAAAGTGTTGCAGATCGTTCGAATAGATGGGATTCATTGGAAAAAGTTGAATGAAGATCCGCAAAATTGAAGATTGCACTCGCTGCTTCTAAGCAGTCCTGTGCTGTTAGGGTTGGGTTTGTATCGATAGCACGATCCCAGAGTTCTGCTGCGCGCATTTTGTAGTCTATATTAGAGGTAGGGTCTTGGAAATAACTTCCAGTATAGTAATTGGCCTTTGCAGCAAATTTAAGTTCCTGGAATGTTGGGTTAGGATTCCGAGATGGGGCAAGCACATTTTCCATCACGTCAGCCAATCGTTTTAAGTGGTTTGCTTTTTCGGCTGAATCTGTGGCACTTAATACTGCATTGAAAATAGTTTGAGCTTGTTCTCGATATTCCTTAAGGGTAGGTGTCTTCTTGCCATTCGAAGAAGAAGCTCCTGATGTCTCGATTTCTTCATCATCAGATGAATTAGAAGAATTTTCATGCCTTTTTTTCGGAGGTTGAGATAAATCTTCTGGTGCTTGTCTTTTGATGGGGTGGGATGAAGGGCTGGTCTCTTCATCATCCATGGCATGAGCGGCCGGATGGAGAATGAAGTTGGAAAAAATAAGTAATGATGCTCCAGCATGGAGAGAGGTTTTAAAAAAATTCATAACATGGGTCTCGCTTAATTGTATTATTATATATGTGGTACAATTTTTTGTATTGGCAAGACTTTCTATTATAAAATCATTAAATATATATTTCTACTGTAAAACATATATGTATATATAATATAGCCTTGACTGTTTCATATTGCCAATGGATAGAAAACCTCTCCGCAAAAATCATTTGAAAAATAGAGAGAAAGGTGTATAAGAGGAGAGAAAGTGGCTGGGAATGCTATGCTTTACCGGTTCCCTCCACAGCGTATTTAATTAATGATTAAGCGGGTGTAGCTCAATGGTAGAGCTCCAGCCTTCCAAGCTGGCTATGAGGGTTCGATTCCCTTCACCCGCTCCATTTTTACAAAATTTGTGGAACGGAGGGACAATAGAATGTCGAAAGAAAAATTTGAAAGAACGAAGCCGCACTGTAATATAGGCACGA
>CAYYRQ010000027.1:0-31553 GCA_964474215.1 uncultured Alphaproteobacteria bacterium | reverse complement strand
CTCACTCTCCCTCATCATCTCGCCTATGTTATCTACACCTCAGGCTCTACAGGAAAGCCTAAGGGAGTAATTCTCTCTCAAGAAAGCGCAGTCAACTTAATTAACTCACAGAACAGTGTTTTCAATGTTCAGCAGAGCACAAAGTTACTTCAGTTTGCATCAATAAGTTTTGATGCAGCCGTTTCTGAAGTGTGGACGGCCCTCAGTAAGGGAGCCTCATTGCATGTAGTAAATAATGAGATCTTTTTAGACAGGCGTTCTTTCACTTCTCTTATAACTAAGCACGATATTAATTTAGCCACAATACCACCAAGTTACCTCAGCAGTTTTAATGCCAATGATCTTCTGGGTCTTAAGACCCTCGTGATAGCTGGAGAGGCTGCTTCATCCGAGTTCTTTAGACTTTGGAGTAAAAATAGAGCCTTAATTAATGCCTACGGACCTACAGAAGGTACAGTCTGTTCTTCTGCTTTTTTGTATAAAGAAAGGTATTCCTCTGTCCCCATAGGTCGTCCTATTTCCAATACACAGATCTATATCCTAGATCAAAATCAAACCCCTGTACCTATTGGGGTAAGTGGAGAGATCTATATCGGAGGTGTGGGGCTCGCACGCGGGTATTTGAACCGACCTGATCTGACGGCGGAGAAGTTTATTCCGAATCCGTTTGCGACAGAAAAGAATCTCAAGGAAGGCAAGAGTCTGCGTCTCTATCGCACAGGAGATCTAGCACGCTTCCTCCCAGACGGTAACATCGAGTTCTTAGGACGCATCGATGATCAAGTTAAGATCCGTGGCTTTAGGATAGAGCTTGGAGAGATTGAATCAACGTTGTCTCAGCATGGGGATGTCACTCAAGCTGTCGTCGTTGCCCGTGAGGATGAACCCGGTGATAAAAAGCTCGTCGCTTATGTGATTCCCCAAGAGAAGCTTCTTTCTTCTCTCGAGCAAGAGTCCCTGCTGACCTCTTCTTCTCAACAAGAGTTTGCTGTTCTTCGTGGAGAGAGCTTGCCAGGGCTTACAGAGACCCTGCGCAATCATCTCTCACGCTCTCTTCCAGATTACATGATTCCTGCGTTCTTTGTGTTTTTGGATAAGATCCCTCTGACATCCAATGGGAAGATTGATCGCAAGTCTTTAATAGGAGTTAATCTTTTTTCTCCTAAAAATTTTGAAAATTCTTCTTACCACAGTATTTCTAAAACAACAGAATTAACGCTAATACGTATTTGGGAAAAAATTCTAAACACATCAAACATTCCAACAGATCAGAGTTTCTTTACATTAGGTGGTAATTCTATATTATCTATTAGAATGCTTTTTTACATCCAAAACATTTTTTATTCTAATTTATCAATTGCAGATATATTTAAAAATCAAACCATTGAATCATTGGCAATACTAATAAATAAAAAGCAGAGTAAAGAAGTTGACCCATATATCTTTTGCATAAGTGATAGCAAGAAAAAAAACCCTTTGTTTATGATTCATCCAGTTGGTGGGCTTTCATATTGCTATCTAGGATTAAATCAATACATGGATAGGCCGATCTATGGGATTAATAGTCCAGAAGTTTTTGATCCTCCTAAACATTTTTCTTCAATAGAAGAAATATCTTGTTTTTATATTAGCCTGATTAAAAAACTGTATCCTACTGGTCCTTACTATATAGGAGGATGGTCAACTGGTGGGCTAATAGCTTATGAAATTGCTCAACAGCTTTCCTCAAAAAAAGAAAAGGTAGAACGTCTTTTATTGATTGACACAGAGTGTCCTGAGAATCTTCAAATAAATTCTTTAAAGCAAGACACAAATAAATTTCTTCAAGAAATCATAGAACCTCCAGACAGTTCTAGAGTATCTCCTATAATGGCTCGACAAGTGCTTGAATGGGAAAAAAAACTTAGGAAATACACATTAAAGGAGTACAATGGAAAGGCAATTTTCCTAGTAGCAAAAAAGAGTGCTTTTTGTCAAAAGAAAAATCCTTATGGATGGGATAAATTTATAAAAGAACTCTGCATAACCGAAGTGCCCGGCACACATATGGAGCTATTTGATAACTCTTATATTCAATCAACCTGCGATATTATAGAGAAGTACTTAATTAAGGCAGAGGTGGGCTCTAGAAGTAGGACAAATAAATTTTCTTAATCAGCGATAATTTGTGAAACCGAAATTTAGAGTTTGATGTTTTTTCTTGTTGATGATACCTTGATGATAATAAAATTTTATAGGCGAGAAAAGTCTATAAAAAATTTTTTATTATCATATAGTTAGTATAAAATTTTAGGCTCATCTAAAGAAGATTCGTAATCAGTAGGTCGGGTGTTCGATTCACCTCTTCGGCACCAGTTAATAACTGGATTTCAATAGAAAACGCCTAATCTTTAAAAAGTAGTTTTCACCAAATTTTCACCAAGAGAACAAAAATCACCCTCCCTTCTTTGCCCTAAAAAGATTATTTGATTTTTTCTTTAAAAGAGCTAACCTTAGAAAAAAAGATAAGAACAGGGAATTATCTTCTTTTATGAAAATCAAACAAGAATATAAGAAAGCCCTACGCCCTGCTTTTTGGGTTATGGGTATGTTTACATTCCTCTCTATTATTTTTATCGGGGCGTATCTTTATATTGATTTCAAAAGTTACAGTTCGACTTTTTTACAAACGCAGCACCTTGAGCTCAAGGCAACCCAAGAAGAAATTAGATTTAAGGAGGAAGCTTTAAAAAAGTTACTGGACCTTACGGTTAAAAGAATCGCAGCAACCTCAGGTGATACAAAACGAATACAGAACATACTCACATCTGTTCCATCACTTGTTTCCGATGAAATTCCTGTCAAATTTCAAAAAGTAACATATAAAAAACTATCTCAACCAAACCAGCTTATCACCAGATTTGGTATTTCTTCTTTGAAGCAGAGAGCAAATCAATCTAAAGCTCCTCATAACAAAATTCATTTGCTTGCCTTCGACGAGTATGATGTGAAGTTAAGTGGCGCGGTTTTAGGTCCAAAAGGCCACCTTGAGGGCATTTTAGAGATTGAGATTCCTCTTACTTCCTTCTTATATACTTTCAATCTTAAAGATACTTTGTCATTTTTCCCTGATAAAAACGTTATCCTTCTTCAAAAAGAACCTATCGCTTTATATGGCAAGCAACCTTCTCCTTTTTGGGAATATGGACTTAAACATTGG
This sequence comes from uncultured Alphaproteobacteria bacterium, assembly GCA_964474215.1. Lineage (GTDB taxonomy): Bacteria > Pseudomonadota > Alphaproteobacteria > UBA9655 > UBA9655 > UBA9655. The sequence continues at coordinate 28,354 of CAYYRQ010000027.1, read as the reverse complement.
CAACATTACCTTGCCTTATTTCTAGTGTGGATAATTTCTTTGATTTGCCTAGGGCTCAGCACTATCTTTTTATTTGTCATTATCAGGAGAAACTTTAAAGAGCAGCTTTCTATCCTAAGCCAGCAGCTTTCTAAAACGCAAGATGAGGTAAATAACCTTGAGGAAAATTTAAACGATCAAGAACAATTGGAGGAAGTTCACCAATCAGCTAATCAAAGTTACAAACAGTTCCAAATACAGTTCCATAATCATCGACGAGAACAAGCTCTCTCTATACTGGGCATATTAGATATTGTGATTAAAGATTATCAGAATCAGGATGTTTCGTTATCTACCAAAGAATTTCAAGATATCGTCACCTCCTCCGTAGAAATTGCCGAACACTTAGCAGAAGGTGTGCCAACATCCCTGAGAAAAGAAACTATCCACGTTAAAGGTGTTTTAGAAAATGCGAGAGCTCTATTTTCAGAGAGGATACACAAATCAAATCTGAATCTAAATATTAATTGTCCTGGAACTTTGTTTTATGAGGGAGATCGATTTTTGCTTGAGATGCTTTTAATGAACGTCATTGGGAAAAACATTTTTATGATTCCTAAACACGGAAAAATGGAAATTAAAGTAAACCAAACTCAAGATTGTGTTCAAATTCAAATAACAGATACTGGATTCCCTATAGATGAAAGAAGTCAAAAACAAATCAACCAGTCCTTTGATTTCTTTTTGGCAAAAGATACTTTCCAGCGTTTTTGTGCGGAAAACGGATTTACCTATAATCATACCAGGGATAAACGTGGGATTAATATTACTAAAATCCTGCTCCCAAACATGGTTGAAGAATTTGAAGGCAGTAATGTTGTTCAATTGTTTCACTAGAGACTCTCAAAGGGCAGGCTACTTTAATCGATTCATTTCATGCTTTTGGCTAGTAATTGGCATTTGTTATATAATGATTCTTCCAGTTAGCTTGGCCTCCACCAAAACTCCTCTTCAAAATATTCCCTATGAAAATCCGTTCTTTGTTGGTAGAGAAGCACAACTCAAAAATATCCAATCCTTCTTTAAAAGCGAAGGCTCTATAGTGGCTTTAACAGGTGGTCCAGGCTTTGGAAAATCCCAAATTGCTAAACAGTATGCTTTAAATTTTGAAAAGGATTATGAACTTATTTGGTGGTTTGACGCATAACAAGACATAAGTGACCAGTTCGTGCATCTTGTAACAGCTTTAAATTCTAGACTGCGGGAAGAAGATAAAATAAGCCCTTCAGCTCTTTCTAAGAAAGCCCTTTTTTCTAAAGTAGCAGCTATTTTGCAATCTAAAAATATCCCATTTTTGCTTATTTTTGATAACGTTGAAGATTATAAACAAGTTCAATCCTTTATCCACCTTACTGATCCTCATCGCAGGCAGCATATTCTTTTGACATCCCGGAGTATTAACGTTTGGGGGGATCGGATAGAAGTTGGTAAGTTCCAAAGATCAGATTCTCTAGAACTCATACAGAAAGCACTTTCAAAAGACAAAAATGATGACATGGAAGAGTTAGCTAGATCTCTCAGTGATTATCCTTTAGGATTAGCATTGGCGGTAAGTTTTATTAAATCTGCACCTACAACAACCATTAGGAAGTACCTTACACTCCATATGAAAAGAACTCTTGAAGACACCAAGCACCAACAAACTAAAATTCTTGATGATTATACTCATGGAGCTAAAGCAGCTTTAGAGATCAGCTTAAAATCTATTGCAGATCATTCTGAGGAAGCCCTTGATGCTTTGTATTTTATGAGCCTTTTGAACAGTAAAGACATTCCTGAATCCTACATTGAAAGTTACATGCGACTTACACAAAATTCATTAACTGCAGATGAAGCTATAAAGTACATTTATGACCAATCTCTCCTTGAAGTAAGAGAAGTTACTGATGAGGATATTCATAGTGATGCAAAAGTTGAGAATGTACATAACCTATCTTTACATGATCTAACGCATCAACTGATACAAGAACTTATTCCTCTTGAGGAAAAGAAACGGCTTATAGATATAGCGGTCCAGGTTTTAAATGAGGTTTATTCGGGGCCAACAGAAGTTTTCACAAAAAAAGTTTTAAGTCAGCGAAACCATATACTGCATGCTCAAAAACTCTGTGAAAGTGCTAATAAAATAGGATATACAAGCCCCCAGCTTCTACAGTTGAAAGTGTGCCTTTTTGAATGCCTTATGGGAGGCGTGAGAGACTTTAAAGCAGCTGCAATACTGATGGAGGAGATTGAGAAAGGATTACATGAGGGCCACAAAGTTGAGCCCTATTATATGGCCCTTTACTATATGAACAAAGCCTTCTATGAAACGTCAATGCCAAGGTTCGACTTATCCATTAAATATATGGAAAAAGGTCTCTCAATTCTAAATGCCTTAAAAGGATATGAAGAGGAAAAATTAAGAGCCATTACCAACCTAGCTCAATACAACTGTTTTCTTGGTCACATGGATAAAGCAAATACTTATATCGACGCAGGAAAAGAGATATTTGGCAACTTAAACTCAGAACTCTTTAATTCCCTTTTCATCTATGTTTGGGCCTTTGTTTTAAATACTGAAGGAAACTATGAAGAAGCTTTACAGGTTGCAGATAGAGCAAAAGCTTATCCTAATCTTGGCACAAACTACCCAACAATCGAGTTTTATATTCTCTATCAAAAAGCTCTCGCCCTTTTGAAGTTAAACAGACTGGATCAAGCGTCTCAGGTTATTGATGATTGCGAGAGTAAAGCAAAACAATTTTTTCAATCTACAGATGATATTTTCTTTGCACATATAGGGTTATTGAAGGGCTTAATTTTGGTAGAAAGAAATAAGGATATTGGTCATGCTCTTGAAACTCTTAACAATGCTCTGAATAGATTCAATGCGGAATACCATGGTGATGGTAAGCACATCGGTCATGGTAAAATTCATTTAGCTTTGGGAAAAGCATATGTATTAGAAGAGAACTATGACAAAGCTCTTGAAGAATATAATTTAAGCGAGACTGTTTATAAAACCTTATTGAAAGAGCAAAAAGTAGATGATGTGAGTGATCTTTACAAAGATTTGGCCATTTTAGGTGCAGACATGAAAGATGAGCGTCTTGCTCACAAATATTTAAATCTCCATATTTCAAACTTTGGAATCGACCACCCTCGGACAGAACAAATCCTAAAACATCTTGATCAATTGGGATTACCTGTTCCTAATTAACCAAGGACTAGGTCAACCCACCACTCTGCAAATTTTTCGTCTACTTTAGAGGAATCTTTTTGGGCAGAATGAAAATAAATCTCTTCAAAGCAAGTAATTGCTTGTTGAAACGTTGCTTTAGATTTTTTTTGCTGTAGCAGATTGTTAACAAACTTAACAGTATCAAAATAAAGTTCAGGATAGCAGAACGACTCGTTCAGTCGTTCACTTTGAGCATCAGAAAGATCATCTTGAAAGGCGTCTTGATTTTCTAGAAGCTCTTTTACTGTACATCCCAAAACATCTGCAATTGCTTGTAAAATATCAGCACTTGGTCGTTTAGATTTGCCTCTTAGAATATTTCTTACCGCATGATTTTTTAAACCCGCTTCTCTTTCCAACATAAGAATAGAGAGATTCTTCGCCTTCATTCGAACGGATATTTGTTTGGCAACACTTGTATTCATAAGAGCATTATGCGCCTTCTCACACCTTTTGCAACCTTTTTTAAACTATGCTGTCCAAAAACACGAACATTGACATATCAACAATAGCTCACCTAATATACAAATACATTGTACAAAAACAATGTAATAATAAAAAAGGGGAGACTAAACTATGGGAAAGATATTTCTTACACCTGAAGCACTTGCTGATCGATGGAGCTTACCTCTATGTACTTTGGAGCAATGGAGGTGGACCGGGAAAGGCCCCCAGTTTGTAAAAATAGGCAAGCGCGTTCGCTATACTCTAGAAGATATTGAAAGCTTTGAGAACCAATACGTCATGAAGAACACGTGTTACAAAGCGAATAATCTTTATTCAAAGATCAAAACCGCTTCTACATAGGAGAATAAATAATAACAAAAGCACCTGTGCTCAATTGCAGGCGATCACAGGTGCTAAAGTAAAGAATCCATGAAGGCCTATACGTCAGGAAGTTTAGCGAATAACGAACTTAACGTCTACTATTCCTGCTACTCACTGGAAGGCGCCTAGTTGGGTTTTGAGCAAAAAAGTTCAAATCAACAAGGAGTACTCATGTTAAACATTATTGAACCACTGGATCAGAAAGATTATCAAATTCAAATTGACTCATTCTTGAGTCTACTGACCATATATCAAAACTATTCACTTCTCCCACAAGACTGGGAAGATGGGATGTTCATCATAGCAGCAGATAATGAATTCGGTGTTTATGGCGGAGCACTTCTTCTACAAAAATCTGTGTATGATCTAGACCAAAAACTGAAACAACTGATTTTAACATTTCAGTCTGATACAAACATTGTATGGACTATCAGAATTGGTTTTTATCGAGAGCATGAAGCTCATAGTCCTAAAATCAAAGCACTAAATAGCAATTTGGATTTTTATCAGAATCTCTTGAAAACTGTTAATGGCCTTGGAACAAAGAAAAGGATTGATTTTCTATATCTTTCTATGAATGTGAACGAACACACAAAACTCAAAAAGTATGGTTTTTGGCATAACGCTGGAACGGTATTTCCTCATGAATCTTTAGACAACCATTTTCATAGTATTTTAGTTTTATCTAGGGGGCTAAAATGAGCCCAGTCATTTACACTCAATACCATTCTATCTATAGCCCTTCTCCATTACCTAAGGCAAAAAATCGACAATTAAACCTAACCGCAACTCATGGTGAACTTATTGCTTTGACGGGAGATCCAAGGACAGCAACCATTCTATCACAGCTGCTGTATTTGAGTTGGCAAGTAAAGAACTTTGACCTTTATATTGAGGAAGAGAAGTCCTCTCTTTTGAAGGCCCAAGTTCGTAAACATGGATGGTTTAGCAAGACAGTTGCCGCTCTCCAGGAAGAAACGAGGCTTCGTGTTACGATTGGGACCTTTCGGCGTTATTTAGCTTACCTTATTGACCGTGGATGGGTGCAAACGCGGCCCAATGCTCAAGATAGATGGACGGGTGGGAAACAGTATCGAGTCAATCTTAAAAAATTGCAAGCTGACCTAGATAAAAAGGGCTATAACCTGCCTGTTTTTGCAGAATATTTTACTAAAAGAAGGGAAGAGAGCGAACTTATAGAGAAAGGGGATTTGTGATGAGATCCAGCATCCGGAAAACAAAAAAAGCTGATTCCATAGAAAATAAGCTATCTCAAAAAACTCTCCCCTTAGCCCCTTCTGATGATGAGCAAGTTTCAGTTATCCGAAAAGAATTTGTAGAGCTTACAGGAGATCACTTTAGTGCTGTTGTTCTAAATCAACTTTTATATTGGACACAGCACGTAAGAGATTTTGATCTCCTGTTAGAGGAAGAGTCTTGTGGTAATCCTCCCAACTGCAAGACCCTTCCTCGCTATGGGTGGATTTACAAAACAGCGAATGATCTCATTGAAGAGACGATGCTTGGGATGACTCATCCAACCATGCGAAAATATTTAAAACTTCTCATCGATCGGGGATGGATCGATGAAAGATCTCATCCTAATGATAAATGGAATAAAACAACTCAGTACAGAGTCAATATTAGAAAGCTTCAAGATGATCTTGCAGGAATTGGGCGAACTCTTCCATCCACTTTCCTGAGAGAATTTTCACTTCTTGAAACCAAGAAAAAACAGAAGGTAAAAAAATTACATTCGATTGAAAGTCACTTACAATCGAACAAAGACAATGTGCATTCGAAAGTAAGGAATTTACATTCATATACCTATACAGAGATTACACCAAAGACTACAAACAAAGAAAACACACCCTCCGCGCATAAACAAAGTAATGAACATTTTTTCAAAGAAGCTCAAGAAACTTGGAAAATTTACTTTGGGCAAGATGTGCACCTTTCTAAAGAACGTAAACTTCACTTAGGCTCCCTTTTTACTAAGCACTTAAACAATGACCTTAGCCAATGGCAAGCTCTTTGTGAGCGAATCAAATCCTCTCCATTCTTGATGGGTGATGGTCCACGAGGATGGCATGTCACTTTTGATTGGATTTTGTGTGAGGATAACCTCCTCAAAGTTCTTGAGGGAAACTTTGATCCTCAGGAAGCACTCAAGAAAAAAGCAAGAAACCTATCAGATAGGGCCAGAGAAGATGAAATCCAAAGTCTTCTGGCCTTGATTGAGGATCCTCTCTGGAGAGAATGGTGTTCTGCGTTAGACTTTTCTCTTGATTCTCCCAACGCTGTTTCTTTGAAAGAGCTGCAGAATATTGTCAGAGCAAGATTTTGTGAAGTTGAAGATGACCGTCTTGTTTGGATTGAAAGTGTCGATAAAAAAGCTTTGGATCAAATTGAAGATCTTCGATTAAAGCTGCTTTCTCCCATTCAAAGAACTTTTCCCAATGTTCGGAACTTAAGAACACGTCTTAAGGAAAAGGACACTGTACCTACAAAACATAGTTAACAGAAAGGCAGAAGATATGTTGAATAAAATCATTCTCATGGGAAACATCGGCCGAAACCCTGAGTATGCAAAGACGCAAACCGACAAAGAGGCTGCAAGATTTTTCCTTGCAACTAGTAAGTCTTGGAAAGATAAAGACGGAGAGTGGAATACTCATACTGATTGGCACAGGATTTCGGTTTTTAAAGAGTCAACGGTCAGGTGGATGAAAGACATTGTGAAACAAGGCACAACAGTCTACATCGAAGGAAAGCTCTCATATCATTGTTGGACCGATAAATTTGGTCAAGCTCGTGCCACACCTCACATCATGGTCACCAATCGAGATGGAAAGATTGAGTTCATTCGCTCTCCTCAAGACAGAAATCAAAAGATAAAAGCCATAGATCAAAACACGTCTCAGGAGAATGAAATACCCTCTGACGAAGAAAATCTTACCATCAATTAAAACCAACCGGAGAAGCCCAATGAATAGATCAACAAATTACAAAATGGCTCTTATGTTAATGAGCCTTACGATTGGAACTATTTGCCTTTTATCAAGTCCAGAGGCTAATGCCGTAAAAGCTGGTGAGATGAAAACCAGTGTCGATTATGTAACAGCCCTACTTGATAACAATGTTGTTCCTCTCATTTTAACAGCAGGTGTTGTTGGGGGGACGGCGTTTGCTTTTATAAAATCTACATTTACGCCACTCGTTATCGCTCTTGTAACAACCGTTGGATATGGATTTGCTAACAAGTGGCTCACGTCTGTTTACGCCTTGTGCATTTAAGGAGGAATAGTGGATAAGCAAGAAACACTCCTTCTTAACAGATTAGATCAACCCCTCAGATTCTTAGGCATTAACAAAGATGAGGCCTTTACCTTTTTGGTTCCTTTCGTAGGCGGCCTTTGCATGGGTTGGATTTTGTGTGGTTTTTGCTGTGGGGCGAGCGCTCTTTTAGGATTGCGATATCTCAAGAAACAAAATGAAGGAGCTTCCCTTATCCATGCCCTGTATTGGTATTTCCCCACAACAAAGAGAACATTGAAGTTACCTTTGTACTCTCACATTCGGGAGTATATTGGATGAATCTTTCTTATTTGAACCAAAACGTGACAAAACTGCTTTCTCAAAGAGATTGGCTGATCGCTCTTACAGTGACCCTAGCCCTTAGTAATGTTCTTTTAAGCATAGTGGTATTTGGAAAAAGGGAGCAAGTGATTCTCATCCCCCCACATCATGCAAAACCCTTAAGAGTTCAGGGGTCAGACTTTTCACAAGAGTATCTCGAAGAGATGGGCGTTTATATGTCCAAGCTTCTTTTAGATCTTTCCCCCGCAACGCTTACCTACAACCATGAAGTTCTGCTCAAATACGTTACACCCGAATCCTATGGAACTTTGAAGAAAAAATTTCTGAAAGACGGGGAACAATATACAAAACTTCAACTCTCAACAAATTTTAAACCCTCCCAAATCACAGCTAACCCAAAAACTCTCCAAGTCGATGTGATTGGAACACTGACAAGTTACATCGCAGGAAAAGAAGTGGAGAGTTCTCAGGAGCTAATAATTCTTGAATTTACTCAACGAGGCGGCGGGTTACTCCTTAAGCGCGTGAAAGGAGGATTTCAACATGAGTCCTAAAACTCTATTTTTCTTTCCTTTATTTTTCTCCTCTGCAGTTCATGCAGCCCAAATCAGAACTCTAGATGAGATGAAAACTCTTTATATTTCAATCTCAGGGCAAGACTTAACTCGTATTACGGTCAAAGGGGATCGAATCTTACATGTTTTCGGCAATACAGGAGACTATGCTCTTGAAACAGACGAATCTCAGGGACAGGTTTTTATTCGTCCAACTCAACAAGAAAGCAAAAAACCTTTTAGTTTGACCCTTACAACTGAAAAAGGACGAACCCAGGATTTAAGGTTTGCGCCAAAAGATCAACCTGCTGAAGCACTTGTTTTAAATACTGCTGACGAGAATGAAAGGGAAAATTTAAAAAGAACCCAAGTTCCTATTACCAAAGAAGACGTTGAAAGCCTGCTTGAAGCGTGCAAAGCAGGTAGAATTCCTCTGGGATATAAACGTATTCCGATTCATGTTCACTCATCTCGAGAACCCTACCCGCTTATTCAAGAACTCAAAGGAGATATCCTTCGCTGCTTAATCTATGAAGTTAAGAACTCTTTTCCTTCTTTATCAGATAGAAACAATAAACAATTATTGAAACTCTCAGAGCCTAAATTTGTTCACTCTTTAAACATAAACAAACACGACATTATCGCTGTGTTGATACCCAAACATATCCTCAGTCCAGGAGAAAAAACCTATGTTTACGTCGTTGCAAGATCAAATTAAAGTCTGGATTAAAGAGCTTCAATCAAAGTTCCATTCTGGAACGCCTGATGCTACACGTCGGCTTCAGTACCTATGGGCAGGGGGGCTTTTATTGGTACTCCTTACTGTATCTTACGGGATCGTAGTTGTCTTTTTCGACAAAGAGAAAGGACTTGAAGAAGAGAAAAAGCCAGAACCCCTGTTAATTGAAACCAGCACAAACAAGGTAAACCTTGATGAAGCAAGATATCATAGACTTGAAGAAGATAATCGAAAACTCTCTGAAGAACTAAAAGCACTCAAGGATGTGTTTCAAGAAAGTATAAAGGATAGAAACGAAGAGTCTTCACCTTATCTTCAGAGTCTCGAGGACAAAATTGAACAATTAGAATCTCAGTTGTTCGAGAAAAATCAATTTTCTGAAAATATTGAATCTCCATTTGCTTCTTCACATGGAAAAGAGCAAGTTGATCATCTCACTCAGAAGCATACTCTTAATCTTTCAGAGCACCCAAAACCTAACCAACTTAAAACAGTTGAGACCACCATTCCTGCGGGAGCATTTGCAAAGACCATTCTTTTATCCGGCCTTGATGCTTCTGCGTCAATGAATGCCTCCGCTGACCCACGTCCGATGTTATTGAGGCTTGTTGACCATGGAACCCTATCTCGGCGATTTCAAAGTGACCTAAAAGACTGTCATTGCACAGCTGGGGCTTATGGAGATCTATCTTCTGAACGAATTTATGCTCGGCTTGAGAAACTTACATGTATTGATCAAAGAACTGGTGAAGTGATTGAAACTCAAGTAGCAGGGTATATTGCAGGGAGTGATGGGAAGGCAGGCATGAGAGGCGTTGTTGCGTCCAAAGATGGAAAGTTACTTGCTCGAAGCTTGATGGGAGGAGTATTTGCTGGACTTAGCAATGTGGCTAATCCTCAAAATCGTCAAGCTCAAGTGAATCCTTTTTCTCCAGGAGGTTCTCAAGTTTCCCCCCCAAATGTTGGAGAGATGTTTATTTCCGGGATGGCTCAGGGTACCTCAACAGCTCTTGATCGTCTTTCTCAGTATTACATCGATCGAGCAGAACAGCTCCAGCCTGTGATTCAAGCAGATGCAGGACAAATCGTGGACATTGTGTTTACAGAAGGAACGGCCTTTGGCAGCTCCAATGATCAGTTATCAGTGAACAGTCATCAGAAAAATGAAAGGAAATAATAATGTCTCAAATTCAGAGCAACACAATTAACAAACAAGGCCTCTCCCTTCCGCACCTAATCACTGATTATTTGATTCCGTTGACTCCCCTTATTCTAAGCGGATGTATGGGAGTTTATGAAGGAGGATTTGAATGCCCTCCTGGAAAGGGTTTGGGTTGTACATCAGTCTCAAAGGTGAACGACTGGGTTAACCAGAATCAAGAAATGGGTCATCAACTTCCAGAAGATAATAAAAAGGCATGTCATAAGTGCTCTTCAAATTCTGATAATTCTATATGGTATTCGCCCTGGTTTACTAACTCTCAGATTCTCTATATCCAAAAATCAAACGCAAAACTATTTGATGTTCAAGATTCCATCTGAATCCCAATATGGCACTTCATCTGCAATACTCAGGATGGCAAATGAATTTTTGGGAACCCATAGTCTAGGTGAGATTTTACCCTATCGAAGCTTTGATCCAGAAACTCAGCTCTTTTACAATCGAGCAAGTCTAGGTTTTGTAGTTGAAACGTTGCCCTTGGTTGGATGCGGGGATGATGTCCCTCGCCAACTCACAGGACTTTTTCAACATAGTTTTCCTCAAGGCTCAAATCTGCAGTGTTTATTAATTGCAAGTTCACGTATAGGAAGAACTTTAGAGAATTGGGAAAACAAGCGAAAAGTTCTTCCCTCACATATGCATTCTGAAGTTCTTCAAGAACTAGCAAGTGAACGAATATCATTTTTGAAAGAACATTCTCATGGAAAAGGTGTGCGCACCTTTCGACTTCTTCTTTCATATAGTGAAAATGTTTCTTCCCTACCATCAACAGAAGATATTTTGTCTTTAAGAGAGCAACTTTTGACGACCTTTAGGGGGTTTGGCCTACCTATTAAAGTTTGGCAAGCCGAAGACCTCTTGCGAGGTCTTGATGAGCTTTTAAATCCTTCAGCAAGTCTTTTAGATCCATCCCTAAGATGGAACCCCTATGATTCCCTCTCCCATCAACTCATAAGCCCTGAAACAAGGTTTATTGTAGAGCCGTCCCAGCTTTCAATAGGTGAAAGGGAGCGGGTGATACGCCTTTATACCATCCGCCAGTTTCCTCCCATGTGGCATTTAGGTGCTATGGGGAATTTGATAGGAGATCCCTTTAATGACTTCTTACGACTGCAAGGAGGTTTTTTCCTCGCCTATGGGATTCATATCTGTAATGAACCCACATTAAAAACAAGGATGCTTGCTAAATGTGGAAACGTTGAGAAACAAGCTGCAAGTCCCATTGCAAAGTATGTTCCATCATTGAGAAAAGAAGCAGAAGAATGGCAATTTGTGAGAGAAAAGTTTGACGAGGGGCAACGTCTTGTACGAACCCGCTTTCAGGTGGGGCTTATAAGTGACCCTCACCATATTCGAGGGGGAGAACAAACGCTATATAACCTCTACCGCTCTCAAAGATGGGAGCTCGCTCAAGATAAATATCTCCAACTACCAAGTTTCCTTAGTTGCTTGCCCATGACCTGGGGTGAAGGTGCTGATGAGGACAGCAGGATATTTCAAAAGACAAAAACAACCTTAAGTCATGAACCTTCAAACCTAATGCCTTTGCAAGGGGAATGGCAGGGCACAAAATCTCCAGGGATGATGCTCGTAGGGCGTCGAGGACAACTCTTTACTTGGAGTCCTTTTGACAACAATGAAGGCAACTATAACACTTGTGTTGTGGGTCGATCCGGTTCTGGAAAATCAGTTTTCATGCAAGAACTTCTGACTAGTATGTTGGGCATTGGAGGACGCGTATTTGTTTTAGATGTTGGAAGATCTTTTGAAAAAACAGTTAAGCTTTTAGGCGGAACCTACGTTGAGTTTAGCTCCCGTTCACCAATTTGTATTAACCCCTTTTCTTCGATTCCTCATGATGACCCCGAAGCTGCATCGGATGCCTTGAGTATGTTGAAGCCTATCCTATCTCTTATGGCAGCACCCAAAGAAGGTACCCGAGATATTGAGGATACGTATTTAGAACAAGCCATTCAGGAAGCGTGGAACAAGAAACAAACAACCGCAACCATTACGAATGTGGCTCAAGCTCTTCTTTCTCACCCAGATCCTATTGCCAAGAGTTTAGGAGAAAGGCTCTATCCTTACACAGCTAAGGGAACCTATGGACGGTTTTTTAATGGGCCTTCCACAATTGACCTTTCAGATTCCCTAGTTGTAGTTGAACTTGAAGAACTCAAAGAACGGAAAGACCTTCAATCCGTCATTGTTCAAATGGTCATCCTCCAAATTGCTAATTCCGTTTACATGGGAAATCGAAAGACGCCGTCTTGTTTAATCCTGGATGAAGCCTGGGATATGCTCAGAGGGAAACAATCTGGCGTCTTTATTGAAACCGCTGCCCGTCGTCTTCGAAAATACTTTGGAGGGCTTGTCGTAGGAACCCAATCCATCAATGACTTTTATGCAACGCCAGGTGCTCAAGCAGCATTTGATAATGCAGATTGGATGTGCCTTTTGTCTCAAAAAGATGAATCCATTGAACTTCTTAAAGCATCAAAGCGTCTGAGCATGGATCCCATTATGGAGAGAACTTTGAGATCACTTCGGACAGAGCAAGGCAACTATGCTGAGGTTATGATTAAAGGTCCAAAAGGTTTTGCTGTAGGTCGATTGATTTTGGATCAATTCTCAAAAGTTCTTTATTCCACTAAGGCAGATGAATTTGCTGCTGTTCAAAGTCTTATGAAACAGGGCCAAACTTTAAAGCAAGCGATACAGTCAGTTATCAACCAACAAAGGACATCTCTATGAAGAGAAAGGTTCTTAATCTTACAATAGGGATTGGATCTTTGATTCTCGTGTGTTGGGGAATAACAACTCAAACCATGCTTCTCAAATGTCAATCTGACAGTCTATCTAGCATTGGATATCTTGTAGTCAAAAAGGGAGCTTTCTTTGAACGAGGAGATATCGTTTGCTTTCAAGGACATAAGCCTCAATATGTTAAAGGAAATAAACCTCTTGGAAAACGTATATTAGGGATTCCGGGAGATCAGATTCAAAAAGTAGGAAGTGTGATAAAGGTCATACCTTCACCATTTATCCTTCCTCTTTTAAAACAAACAAGCAAAGGAGAGCCCTTATCTCCATTATCCTTTACAATTATCCCGGAAGGATATGTATTTGTTGCTGGGGATCATCCTAAAAGTTTTGATTCTCGATATGATGAGTTTGGATTGGTTAATATCGAGAACATTCGGGGGAGAGCGATATGGTGGTGGTAGTTCTCCTCTTTATTTTTTCACTCGGTATAAATCCAAGTGAAGCCAAAGATTTAGGTGTTCATGGGTCCATTTGTCCCATAGCTGAGGAAGATCCTATCGCTCTTATCCAAAACAAACTCAAGAAAATGGAAGAAAAGGGAGAGCTTCTAAAACACAACCTCCTCATTCAAAAGCGCACAAAAGAAAGTGTTGAACGCCCCAGTCCTGTGGAAGGCATTAGCAAAACCACAAAGAGCCGACTGTTTACCTATGATCCGACCTTTACGGTTCAAAAAGATATTAAAGATCATTTGGGGCGAATTATTTACGCTAAAGGCACGAAAATTAATCCTCTAGAAACGGTCACCATGACAGAGGATCTTCTATTTATAGATGGGGATGATCCAGAACAGAAGAGTTGGGCTTTTGACAGAATCGAGAAGTCAGTTGTCAGTGAGCAGAAGGAAAGAAGAATTAGGCTCGTCCTCGTAAAGGGACCCCCTTTAGCTTTATCTGAAGAGCTGGGAATCCCTGTCTATTTTGATCAGGGTGGGTTTTTAACTAAAAAATTTGGAATTAATCATGTTCCAGCCATTGTAGGCCAAAGTAACCCCACAGCGGAGAAAACTGTGAAGTCACTTTGCCTGCATATTGAAGAAGTTGTTTTAGGAGATCAAAAATGATGTCCTATAACTTATTATTTTTATCAATCCAAAACAGTCTCAAAGCAAAGCCAAACGTTGCTATAAAAAGCAGAATGTGCGGCCAAAAAAGGGGTGAAGAGAGAAAATTCATATCCTCACTCGAGGATAGAGAAGAATTTGCTTGTGCCTTAGAAACAAAAGACAAAGTGAGGCAGAAAATACTGTATGTTATAGTGGTTATCTTCATACATGTTTACCCCCTTATCATGATTCCGCCCGCTTATAGTACAACTTGTTCGGGACGATTTGTAAACCCTGTTAGGGACATATGCTGGCCATGCTTGTTTCCTATTTCCATAGGACCTGTGAAAGTGAATTCAGGAGGAAGACAGGACACATCTAATCCCAAACAAATTCCTTGTCTTTGTCCAAAACCCCCTTCTCCTTTACCTATACCTGGTATTCCGGTTGGGTTTTGGGAGCCGGCGCGTCTTGTTGATGTAACTCGTGTCCCTTTCTGTATGGTAAGTATGGGAGGACTCCAACTCGGGGGCAGTAAAGTTGGGTATGGAATTCACGGATCGAGTGGAGCTCGTAAAACTCAAAACGGTTTTTATCAGGTTCATTGGTATGTCTATCCCGTTATTTATTGGCTTGAGCTTTTGACAGACTTTGTTTGTTTAGAGAAACAAAGTTTTGATGTGGGGTATATCACAGAGCTAGATCCTCTATGGAATGCAGATGAACTCTCTTTTATTTTAAACCCGGAAGCGGTTCTCTTTGGCAATTCAATTGCTCAAGCTGCTTGTGCTGCGGACTGTACAGCTGCAAGTGCATCATTTCCTATGGACATTCTTTTTTGGTGCAATGGGTGTCAGGGAAGTCTTTATCCCTTTACAGGCAATATTGAAGCTCATAATGGAGGGGTTCAGGCTAGCCTTTTGATGGTAGGGCGCATTATGGCCAGGCTTCACAGGGAACTTCTTCTTTGGGGAACAAGTGGCACGTCCAATGCACAAATCTGTGAGAAGTATCCCTTGCCCATCATTAAGAAATCTCAATACAAAACCCAGATGACTTACCCTAGACTCACAACAAAAGGTTTTATGGCTTGCAATCCTTTAGGAAGAACGGAAGTGATTTGGGGAAGTGGTCGTGAGTTTCCTTACAAAGGAGAAGATTTTGGTTATTTGATTTGGAGGAAACGAAATTGTTGTGCGCTTTAGTTTTCTCGTTTTTTATCAACACACTATGTGCCTTTGAACTAAAGGCAGATTCTGGTGGTCGGTCGTGTTTTCAGGATGGGAGCAAATTTGAAAGTGCGGTTCTTGAGTTACAAGAGGAGAGTTCCAAGAAAGTGGGTTCACTCCTCGATAACCCAGAGTTTTTAGAGTTTGTGGCAAAACTTCAAGAAAAGCTTCCTGAGGTTCAAAGATCAAAGACGCCCCAACAAAAGGGAGAACTTTTGATTTTTGTGTCGTTCTCATTGGGCGAAAAAGCTCTTCTTAATTTAGCTGTTGAGGCCAAGAAATATGGAGGAACGCTTGTTTTAAGAGGATTTAAAGATGCAAACTATAAGAAGACGGCTCAAGCCCTGCACAAGATTATAACAAAGACAGGGCAAGGTTTCATAGTGGATCCCGAACCTTATAATTTATTTCATATAAATTCAGTTCCAACATATATCCTAACAACCCCCTTTCAAATGAACGCCTCGACACGAACAAGCACGCCTTTCCATGACCGCATATATGGAGATATGAGCCTTCATCATGCTTTAGAGCGTATTGCAAAAGATGGAGATTTGAGAGAAGTTGCCCAAGCTCTACTTGAGAGAGGAAAGCCATGATAAAAAAAACTTCTCTCACTCTCATATTGCTTTTTTTAGCTCTTTTTTCTGTATACGGGGTACTGAACACTGACTTCTGTAAAGCTGACTCCTGGGAACATCTCAGACAAGAGGATAATACTGCTACAGAGCTTCTGCGAACACTAGACAAAAAGAAAAGTGAAGCAGGAGAACATCCTTTTTATCAAGGAACTCCTAAAGAAAGTCAGTATTCAGATAAAGGTCTAACCACACAGTCTCAACTTCGGTCACAAACGGATCCGGTAAGTAAGATGATTTTTGAGACATCCAACGAGCGCAAACAATTTAAAATTGATGTTGAGACAGATCCTTTGGTTGTGGGCGCTCAAAAGATTACGGAAGGTGCCTTGGAACATATAGGAGGAAAGGGAACGAAAAGTATTCAAACCATCCACGGTCATAAAGATGAAAAGATCTTATGCGAAGAAGGAGGGGAAGAGTCTTTAGAAACCTGTAAAAATACGCTTCATGTTGAGGTCAAGAAAACGACACTCACAAAAGAGAAACAAGTTTCGTTTAATATTTCGGGGTGTAAAAAGTCTTATAAAAGCTGGCCCCCGAAATCTTGTGAGAGTCTTGCAAATACCCTAGTTCATCATCTGAGACAAGTTTCTTCAAAGCGGAAAAATCTAATTATACCCCTGCCTCTTAATGTTACGATAGCTTACAAAGAGTGTCTGAATGAAGCTCGCACTCACAAAGACACGAGCTGTAAAAAATGTAAAGATCCTAGAAACAGTCTTGATACGAGCATAGATGAAAGCAAAATAAAAAGAGTTACAATTCCTAGAGGAAGCAGTGGAAATTATCTCATTTCAGGGAGTTCTCGTACATGTAGTCATGGTCATTTAAAGGGGTATGACCTTGCGGCAACTGCTATACTTACATATGAAGAAGAAAGTTATGAAATCCTTCCCGATGAATGGACAAGTACATGTCCTCGGTTAGAGGAAAAGTCAGATCAGGGTCTTTGTCATTATGTCACAAAAGAATGTACCCAAGGGCCTCAAACAAGAAAGATAAAAGGAATTCCTGTTACACGTGATTGTTGGGAAGAAACCTACACCTATAGTTGTGCCTACCCTTCAAAAAATGATTGTGGTCCTTTAAGGGCCCGAGGATGCGCTCAAATTGCATCAAGTTGTAAGAAAAAAGTTGGAAGTTCTTGTGTGGTTTTTAGTCAAACCTACCAATGCAAAGGTGGTTCAAAAACGGCTCATAGTATTACAGGAGGAAAGACGCCCTTTTGTTTAGATGGAAATTGCCGAGATCAAGGTTGGGAATTGAATGATGAGATGATGTCAACACTTGCTCAGTTAAGCGTGCTTAAAGAGCTTCAGGGACAGTTTCAGAGTGGAGGTTTTTTCAAGGGAGAGAAGCATAAGTGCTCTAAACAAATTACAAGCTTTAAAGACTGTTGTGGATCAGCAAAAGGATGGGGAAAAGACTTAGGGTTTGCGAAATGTAGTTCAGAAGAAAAGCTCCTCAATCAAAAACGTAAAAAAAGTCTCTGTCACTTTGTAGGAACATATTGCTCCAAGAAAATCCTTGGGAAATGTGTGACAAAGAAATCTTCTTATTGTTGTTTTGGATCAAAGCTTCTGAAAGCTTTCCATGAACAAGGACGGCCACAAATTGGCCTTGGTTGGGGAAAAGCCAAGAAACCTCAATGCCGAGGTTTTACCATTGAAGAAATTCAAAAGATTGACTTTTCAAAGCTCGATCTCAGTGAGGTTTTTGAAGATCTCATGAAGTCTTATAACCCTGAAAAACTCAAAGGAACAACGGATACTCTTAAGCACAGGTTAGAGACAATACAAAAAGGCATGCAACCTCCGAAAATGAAGCAACAGATCCAAAGGAAAGAAGCATGAGGGTCTTTAGCAAAAGTCAGTATTCAGTGATCAGAAGTCAGAAGAAAGTCTTTTTTGCTTCACTATTTGTGACTTTCTTTGCAGAAAATTACAGAACATTGGGGTCTCAAGAGACCCAACCCAAAGCCTCATGCAATATAAAGAAGAGTTGTGAATCGACAGGGTTCTTTGAGCGCCATGCAGAAGGGTGGCATTGGTATGCGCCGCAAAGCGGCAGTGATCAGTTACCAGAAAACAGTACCCAGACAAAAAAGAAAACGCCTACAGAGGCCATTAAATCCCAAAGAAAAGAACTTGAACAGAAACTTCATGCTGCGATTGTTGAACCCAGTCAAGAAAACATTATTTCCTATATCTTGGCCCAAAAGGCCTTAATGGATCAAAGCCAGAGGTTTTCTGAATCATGGAAACGAGTTGTTATGACCAATCCTTCCTTGGACGAGACACTCACTTATCCTGTCGATCAAAATGCACGTCAAATCTATTACCATGAAAAAAACCAAGAGATTAAAGACCGCATTAAGAAGCTAGCTGGAGAGTATGGTCTCTTTTTCTTTTTTCGTAAGGGGTGTGCCTACTGCCATGCTTTTGCACCTATTGTAAAGAATTTTTCCAAATCTTATGGATGGACCGTTCTTCCCATATCTTTAGACGGAGGAACTTTACCTGAGTTTCCAAAAGCGAAACGCGATAATGGCATTGCTGAGAAGCTCCAAATTACTCATGTACCAGCTTTGATTGCCCTTCATCCCAAGAGTGGAAAGCTCATTCCTCTCGCCTATGGGATGACATCGATGAGTGAGATTGAACAGCGGGTTGAGCTTTTAACACAGCTTCAAGAGGAAATGATAAGGAGTAAAAACAAATGAATTGCTCAAAACTTTTTCTTGCATTGACTCTTTGGTTCTCAATTATAAGTTCTTCTCTCCATGCAGATATGAAATCCAACCTTGAAAAAGCTTTCCAAAACTTAGGCATGGCCAATAATGTCTCAAGTAGCGGAGGATATCAGGACCAAACGGGAGGATATTATACAGGAGGCAATGTCTTTGCGCGATCGAGGGTGAATAATCCTGATTTGTTTACGATGCAGCTTCCTCACTATCGTGCAGGATGTGGAGGCATCGATCTCTTTCTTGGAGGGTTTAGCTATATTAATGCAAAAGAGTTTACGCAACTCCTCAGAAACATTGGGAGTAATGCAGCGGGTTATGCTTTTAACCTCGCTCTTGCAACGGTTACCCCACAAATCAAGTCGGTTCTTGATGAGCTTTCAGCAAAAGTACAAGAGATGACCAATCAAAATATTAATTCTTGCGAAGCAGCAGCTACGTTAGTGGGAGGTGTGTGGCCCCGAACGGATGCCTCCTCTCAACTTCTTTGTAATGCCATGGGAAAAGAACTCGGAATTGCGACTGACTGGGCACAAAGTCGTCAAAAGTGCGGATCTGAACAACAAAGAGAACAAATGAACGCACGAAAAGGAGAAAAAGCTGAATTTAGTGATGTCTTAGGAGATGAGTTTAACATAGCCTGGAAAGCGATTCAGAAGAATTCCTTTTTAGCTCATGACTCTCAGCTTGCTGAGTTTTTTATGACAATTTCAGGAACGATTATCTCACGTATACAGGGCAAAAAAATGGAGATGAAAGTTCTCCCCTCTAAAAGTGGAGACGGGAATCTCATCACAGCCCTTGTCCAAGGAAATGTTCCAGCTGAAATATATAAGTGTGACCATTATGGAGAAGCCCAGTGTCTCAATCCCACAACACAACGCCTCACGCTTCCTGATACAAACGCCCTTCATGGAAGAGTTCAGAAACTCCTTTTATCCATTTCTGACAATGTAAGAGAGGACAGAACCTTATCCGAAGAGCAAAAAGCTTTTGTCAATTCAACCATGATTCCTGTCTTAAAGATTATCGCTGTTGAATCAGCTTTTAAGGGAGGAGGGGCACCTCTAAATATCGCTAACTTTAGTGAAGCTATTGCTCATGATATTCTCCTTCAATACCTGGATGAGATCATGGCGGTTGTCTGGGAGAGCGTAACACAACTCAAGAACTCTCAAATCAATGATCATCAGATAGAAGCCTTTAGGTCTGGTATAGCGCAATCGCGAAAACTACTTTTTGCAAAACGAACAGCACTTTTTGAACAAATGGCCATTACTCTAGAGTTAATTGAGCGCACCCAGCAGATCGAATCAAAACTTCAGAATATGTTTATCTCACACCAGCAAGGAGCCCGTCCATGAGGAAAATTATTCTTAAGGGAACTGTATGGATCATATAATCACCACCTATGGAGGTGGAGAACTTTTTTCCCTTGTGTTCAATGGAATAGCTGCCCTCTTTAAACAAGATTCAACTGGGATGGTGATGCCCTTAATTCGCGTAGGGCTTATGGTCGGCCTTGTTTATACAATTATTTTGATGTTTTTTCGAAGTAGCTTGATTGAAGGTTTTTATTGGATTTTCTGGGTTGTAATTGCAACGAATATCTTATTTTTACCTAAGACCACAGTGTTTATTCATGATCCTTTGACGAAAGAGAAATTTAAGGTTGATAACGTACCTCTGACATTAGGCGTGTTTGCAAGCTTTGTGAGCCATGCAGGAAAAACAATTACGGAAAAGGTTGAGTCTGTCTTTAGTCTTCCAGATTATATGCCCTATCATGAAACTGGAACAGTCTTTGCCTCCTCTCTTATGCGTCAATTGGGACAGTTTCGCATTATTGATGCCATCTTTAAGGGGAACATGGAGAGGTTTGTAAACCAGTGTGTGGTTTATGACGTCATGATAGGCCATAAATATACGCTTTTTGACCTTCAAAGTACTCCTGATATTTGGAAATTGGTGAGCACTCAAGCGTCCCCTGTCCTCGGCTTTATGTATCGAGAAGGAAAAACCCCAGGAACAGTTGTTACGTGTAAAGCTGGAGCCCAAAAGCTGAATGCCCTATGGACCACAGAAATAAAAAGAGCAACAGCCATTTATGGAAGTCGAGTTCAAAATCGAACGTTAACGGAATCTGCATTTAATACAGGGATTTTAGGAAGCGCGCGTCTTCTCACGGGCTCCGCTACAATTGCTAATTCAGCGATGGATCTCTTGAGGCAAGAGATGATAATTCAGGCCATTGAAGAGTCTTCTAACAACAAGCTCTCCGAGCTAGGTTCATCTTCAAATTATGCATCGACTAAAGCACTCCTTCAGCAGCGTTCAACTTATGCCATTGCAGGAGATATTGCAGCCCGAACCCTACCGCTCTTTAAAAATGTAGTAGAAGTTTTTAGTTATGCCCTTTTTATCTTTATCGTGGTTTTAGCTCTCCTGCCTAACGGCTATCGGATTATAAGTACATACTTTGGGATTCTTTTATGGACGCAGTTATGGGCCCCTTTATATGCTGTTTTAAACTTGATTATGACTCTTTATGGAAGATCTGAAACAGCTAGTCTCATAGGATCAAACGGTCTTACACTCCTGAATTCATCCGCAATCATTAATGCAAATGCTGATATGGTCACTCTCGCTGCCTGGCTTGCTATGAGCATTCCATTTATTTCCTATGGAATACTTAAACAAGGAGCGAGTGCATTTGTAGGTCTTGCCCATCATCTTGGTTCAGCAATGCAAGCGTCTGCCAGTGGTGTAGCTTCAGAGGCTGTTTCGGGGAACATCAGTTTAGGAAATGTTTCTCTCGGTACACAAGCTTATCAAAATACAAGCGCCTTTCAGCATCATACGAGTCCCAGTTACAATACTTCACAATTTAAAGGGGTTTCAGTAACTGGTGTAGAGCAGTCAAGTTTTGCAAGTGGAAATCAATCCTTTACGGATCACTCCTTATCTCGTTTGCGAACTCAAGTCATGGGAACAGAAAATACAAGCTTTGCGATGCAGGAAAGTTTGAATCAAGCAACAAGCTTTTTGCAATCAAAATCTATTGCTGCAGGAAATGCGGCAGAATCTTCATTTAATGACTCAGTGAACTTTATGTCTCATATTGCACAGACCTTTTCGGCGGATGAAGGGGTTACAAAAAACATCAGTGCGTCTGACGCTAAAACTTTGCAGGACTTTACAAATCGAGCGAAGGCCATTCAACAGCGAGAAGGACTTTCTGAGCAACAAGCATTTGAAGCTGCCCTTAGAGTAGAGGCAGGAACCCCAAAAGTATTGGGTGCAAGTATTCAAGGAAGTGCCGGAGTATCAACGCAAGGTGCTCGTCATAAAGGAACGGATGCTACAGGAGAAGTAGGACAAAACAAGAGCTATGCAGAGAATATGGAGCGTATTGTGTCTGCTGGAAGGAATTATGCGGAAACAACCCATGACCTTAAAGGGCTTGATCTCGGGCATACTGCAGCTGCGAGTCTCAATCAAGCTAAATCTTTGAGGGAAGAAGTTACACTTGCTCAAAATCAAGTGGAAACACTTTCAAAAGATCTTTCCTCAAGTCAAAGTAAGTCTTTCTTTGTTAACAAAGATCTTACTCAAAACGTTCTTGATTATATCGCCCATCAACCGGTTAACAATGGCCCACAAGGAGGGGGAGGAAAAATTGGGTATGAGGGAGCGCGAAAAATTATTGAGATGGGGGGAGAGGAGAGAGAATCATACCTCAGGCGGTTTCAAGAAGAAAACCCGCAATATGCGATTCAAGAATTTCACTCTGGAGGAGTTTCTCAAGCTATGTCGCACTCTTATGACCGAGAGAGTCAAAATCTGAGAGCAGGGGGAGAAGTTTCTTCTCAAAACCTTCATGATCGACAGAACGTTATTAAGGGAGCAGAAGCAAACCCTGGCTTTATGGAGAAGGTTCAGGGAAAACATAACGTTCACGTGAATCCTCATGACGATATTCAGCATGCGGTCTATAGAACAGGGACGAACGATAAAGTCTCTGCACAAGAAAAGACCCCCCTTCAAACTGATGTTGATTCTTTACTTCAGGAAACAGGCTCAAGTCTTGAGCAAAGGCAGGGTGATCTCAGCAAAGACATTAAGGAGTTTCAAGTGAAAGAGCAGGAATCAAAGGATAAAAATATGACCCTATCGGCACTCAAAGGAGGGGTTAATTCATTAAATCCTGTTTCAGACTCACGAACTCCATCTGTTTTTAAAGAAGAAAACCTTTCCGGGAAGATTAAACAATGACCGTTCTTAAAACAGTTACTCAAGGGGGACAAGTTCACCTTCACCAATTGAGGATGCTCAAACAAGTATGTATCGCGGGAGGTTTAGGTGCGTTCATTGCTGCAGGAGGCTATATGGCGTGGCAATGTCAGAAAGTTCCTCATTACGCTTGGCAAATGGCTTATGAGACCTATTGGGCTAAGTTTATGTTTGTCACAACGCCTGATACGAAACATAAGGATTTATTTCAGGTTTATACACCTCCCAAGGGAAAACCCTATAAGAGAACATGTCAAAATGTTTTAAATGACCCTCTATTAAAGAAGACAACGAAACGAGTCGAAACTTACCTTTTAAAAGCTGTCTTTAAGAGTTTGCAGTTTGGGGGAGTATCATTTTTATTAATTATGGTTCTTTGGTATATTTTTGGAAGGCTTCAAAAAAGGCCAGAGCATAAAAGAGGAAACTCCCTTGTTTCTTGGAAAGAACTCAAGAATATCTTAAGAAAAAGAGGTGAGGCATCGGACCTTCATTTTGGGAAACTTCCTCTCATGAAAAACAAAGAAACTTCTCATACGTTAATTACAGGAACAACAGGATCAGGCAAAACAAATGCCTTTCATATTCTGATTCCTCAAATCAGGAAAAGAGGAAATAGAGCGATTGTTCTTGATGTAACGGGAGATTTTATCTCCCTGTATTATGATGAAGAAAGAGATAAGATTCTCAACCCTCTCGATCAGAGATCTGAAGCCTGGCATCCGTGGGGAGATTGTCATTTAGATTCCCATTACGATGTCTTTGCAGAAGCCATGATCCAACCAAAGGAGGGATCAGGAGATCCCTTCTGGGATAATGCGAGTCGAGCGATTTTAAAGACATCTCTCAGAAAGTTTGCAGCTCAAGGAAATACAAACATTGAAGAGCTTTATGATTTTTTGATGACAGCACCTGATAAAGAGTTTGAATATTTCTTTAGAAATACGGAAGCTGCAAGCTTTGCATTTAAGAATAACGAAAAAACCACCCATTCGATTCGAAGTGTTCTTTCTTCACAAATTGAAGGGTTAAGACAACTTGAAGCAACTGAAACGCCTTTTTCCATACGTAATTGGGTGAGTAAGGAACAAGATGGAGGTTTTCTTTTTATCACAGCTCGCCCTGATCAACGAAAGGCGTTAAAGCCTCTGATTTCAGCTTGGATGGATATTGCCTTCAATGCCATTATGATTCTTCCAAAAGACCAAACTCGTCGCTTATGGTTTATTATGGATGAGCTCTCCGCTCTCCAAAAGCTCCCAAGTCTTGAAACAGGACTTGCGGAAAGCCGAAAATATGGCGGGTGTTTTCTTGCAGGATTTCAAAGCAAATCTCAGATTGAGAAGATCTATGGAAGGCATGGAGCGGATACAATGTTAGATCTTTTTAACACAAAGATATTTTTTAGATCTAAAGAACCGAATACGCAGCAGTGGATCTCAAAAGTGTTAGGGGATAAGGAAGAAGCTGAACCTCAGGAAAATATCTCCTTTGGAGCTCACCATATGAGAGATGGTGTATCCTTAACGCGACATACCCATCAAAAACCCATTGTTATGCCAACTGAGATTTCTCTCTTAAATGACCTTGAGTGCTATATTAGATTTCCAGGAGATATTCCTTGTACCCAGCTCCAAACCCCTCTTCAAGCTTACACAGCATTTGAGACAGAAGCATTTCTGCTTAAGCCCGAGAAGAAAAGAAAGTACATCTACTTTCACAATGAAGAACATCCACTG
The DNA here is from genome assembly GCA_964474215.1 of uncultured Alphaproteobacteria bacterium. GTDB lineage: Bacteria > Pseudomonadota > Alphaproteobacteria > UBA9655 > UBA9655 > UBA9655. The sequence goes on along the minus strand of CAYYRQ010000027.1, from coordinate 3,630 downwards.
GATGTGGATGAAGAAGAAGTATCTTAGCTAGTTTATTGAAACCCAGACTCTACAAATATCTCTTCCTTGAATGACTGGTAATAATCAATCAAAGCTATTTTTGGTTACATTTGAGTAATTTTATTGTTTCGTCCCTTATTCTTCCATCAGTTCCAAGACTTGATTTTCTTAATATATTTTGAACTTAAGAGATTTATAGTGTTTCTTATCTGTTATTATAAAATTGACATTGCCATATAAATATGGACAAATTATTCTATAGATAAAATAATCTCTCATTTTAAAAAATTAGGAGAAATATGAAAAAAACATCTTGTATGCTTATATATTTCTTTTTGACTTTTGCTACCTCATTTGGCGCCCATGGAATGGACTCATTTCTCACGACACCTGATGAGCATCTAGAATTTATGAGGTCATCTTTAAGATCCGCAAAAGATAGAGTCATTATTGTATCTCCTTATATTTCATCAAGGGCGTTAACTAAGGTTGATAGTAACTCTAAGGATTTAAAAACCTGTATTGAAGAGTCGAGAAAGCGTGGTATAGAAATTTGTGTTTTTACGGACGACAAAGATAAAGGTTACAATACTGGAACAGGGAGAACAATTCTTTCTGATTTAGATGTTGACCTTATAATAGTTTCTCAACTTCACTCCAAGAATTTGATTGTTGATAATGATTGTATTGCGTTTGGTTCATTTAATTGGCTATCTGCTGTCACTAATCCTGCGAGTATATATTGTAATTATGAGACAACTGCCATTGCTCGTGGTAAACTGGCTTCCTCTGCGATTGAAAAGGTATTATATGACCTTACAGAACTTAAAGTTACCGATCTTAAAGGTATGCGTTCTTTTGCGATCGTAGATTATATAGAGAGTGGCAACATACAATCAGCGCTTAATCTGTATATGTCGACTCAGAATCCATATTTAATAAGTGCGTGCGCCAATGCAATATGTGAACATTTAGTATTTTGCCATAATTATGATGATATAAGACTTATTCTTAAGCAAACAGCCAAGGTGCATCCTCACATGTTTTCATATTTTATTGAAAATATTTTTGATTCATTGATTGAAGATATTGAAACACCAGAAGGATTTAAAAACCTTGAAGAGTTTTTCATAGAAATTAATAAAAAGGACATTGCAGAGAAAGTTAGAACACGGGCTAAATAAAATTCTATTTTTTGTTTATCGTATATGTTTTATCTCTGGTCTCTTACAGAATAGGTAGGTGATGTTCCTCACTATAAAAGCAAACATTTCTGCCTATTTCAAAGTGCAAAGTCATAATGAAATGCTATCATATTAAGTTAGAAACTTATCGAATTCAGGAGGAAAATATAACTTTAATTTTTCTTCAAGTTCTCCTTTACTTCTCTGCTCTTCCAAAGTTAAACGGCCCATTTCCTCTTCTAGCGTTCCTTTTTCCATACGAAGATAAAGCATTTGCTCATCAATCAATGCGCGCCCAATTTCTTTAAAATTCTTACCTTGATGTCTCAGTTCCACAATATCTAATACATCTAAAATGCATAGACCCTCTGATACCCCTTCTTTAAAAACATCCCTAAAGAAATCCAGCAGACTCTCTAATTGTAACCATTCAGGAAAACCAAACGGACAGATTTTATCCAGTTCCATGACAGTAGAGACATTAAAGCTACTAAATGTATTTATATATTTTGCTAGCTCTGTATCAGCACGCGTGGCTTTTAAAAAAACCTTTAGAATATGAGCCCTATCCTCAAGCGACGCAAATCCTAAAAATATATCTAATGATCCTAACGCATACAAATGTTTAAATCTTCCGACATACCTCTCTATATATTCATCAACTGCCCTATACATTAAAAATTTAACGAGTTCATGCAATCTTTCAACATTGCCAGGGACTTCTTTATTTCTCTCTGTAATTGCACTTTTCATAAGAGGGAAAAAAGAAGGTGCATGATAAAGTATATCAGCATAATACTCTTGTATATCTTGCTCCAATATGTCAGCGATAAAACTTAAATAGAGAAAGCGATCCTCTGGATCTTCAATCAAGTAGAGTTCTCTTAAAAATATATTTTTTGCAACTGTTCTTTTCTCTTCCCATTTTTCCTGTCTGTGTATCGCTTTTAATGCTCTTTGACTGAGCTCTTCTTCAGCAGTTGAAAGGGCTGTGATTCTCTTTCGCATATAGGGTGGAAGCAAGTAACTTGCATTGGCAACCGCTACATAGTTCATAAGGCCATAAGATGTATCGAGAAAGACTGGGGATTTTTCAGCATTATGAAATCGCAAACTCCCCGTCGTCCACAATGTATAAATGGGTAGATCTACCCATACTAAACGCCATTTTTGATCTTGTTGTTCTGTTACACATGGCACATCATCAAAGAGTCGATCTTCCCCCAAGAATTCCTCTATATTTCTATGCGTGTCTTCCTCACAATAGTACTGAATGCCATGGGCGCGAACTCTGTCTGTCCAAAGCCTAGAGTCTCTTCCATTAACTAATAACAAGTCTAATATCGTTTTTCTATGTGGATGAAAATTTTTCATGTCTGGAGCAGAACCAATTACGATCGCTTTTGGATTGACTGTTATATCCCATTCAGCAAGAAAAGTATCTTTTTTTGATCCATGGTGTGGCACCAAAAGAATATCTGAGCAAATCTCTGTCTTGCGATCTCCTAACTCTCCAAGCATCGCGCGTTTAACTTTAATAGTCGCGTCGCCCGTGATCATAGCCGATATAGAATCAAGCTTAATACGGGTCACTATACTCCAATTATTGTTATTTCCCGTAATCCTTCCGGGGCAAAAAAGATGTGTTATACAGCCACTATCCTCCAAGAATCTCAGCCCTCCTGGCTTGATTAAACCTAAGTACTCAGAAGAATATATAGGATTTAGATCTTTAAGATTATAGCTTTGATATTGATCCTCAGTTCCTCCTAGAAGTGAATGGACAGTGAAGGAAAAATGCTTTGTGGCAGCTTTTTCCCCTAGTTTACTGACTAGGGAAGGCATTAAACCTACGTGATCTTTATCAGAATGGGTTATAATAACGTTTAGTCTAAAGTTCCCCCCATTTAGCCTACCATTGCGAGCAGTCCGCCAACAGGATATAATCCTCTCACTAATTTTTGTGATGGATGGTTCTTCTTTCTCTTCGTCTGTCCATTTGAAATGTGGCCCAGCCACAAAAGGGTGCATCATAGAACCGGCATCCACAAGCAAGGGGACATATGGTTTCTCATCGGCGCGTGTTCCTACTTTATTAATGAGTACAGCGTGGCCTTTGCCAACGTTAAAAAAATCTATTTCATCTTGTGATAATGCGCAGACGCTTGATACATCGCTGAAAAAATAAGCAGCAATAATGATTACTATGTATGTATGTTTTCTATTTTTTATACACATATTATATATCATTTATATATTTTTCTAAAGATGTTCCTAATTGAATTTTATTTAGGGTCCTAACAACCATTTGACTTGCAACATCACCAGCCTCGTGTCCACCCATTCCATCGGCAACAGCCCACATTCCAACATCTGGTCTTACCAGCATGGAATCTTCATTTAGTTTTCTCGCTTTACCTACGTCGGTTTTTCCATAGGAATTCCA
>CAYYRQ010000026.1:0-34453 GCA_964474215.1 uncultured Alphaproteobacteria bacterium | reverse complement strand
ATTATTATGTATATGATCATGTATAAAATTATGTGGATTTAAAGATTCTCAGTGTCTTGTAACAGTTAAATATCTCGAAGAATACTTAAAAAGAGAATGGAAATATTTTTTATTAGGGGTGCTTCGCGTCCCTTTTGAAACATTATAATCACAACGAATTATCGTTAGGGCATAATTAAACTCATCTAATTTATCTAAAAATTTAACTAAATTTTTACCAATTGATCTTATCCTGAAGCTAAGTCCCACTCAGAAGTTGAGATGTGACAACCACTAAGGGAGATGGAAGATGATCTTCAAAAACTGTATTGATGCTTGCTTCGACTGTGTACAGGCTTTTGATCGATGTTGCGGCGAAGGCTGTAAAACATCGGATGAATGCCACAGTGTACGTGAAAAGTTAGAAACATGCGCTGAAATATGTAATTTAGTGGGGCGCCTAACAGCGAAAGGATTTTGTTTTCCAGAAGTCTATGAACTGTGCGCGCGTTATTGTGAAGAGTGTGCAAAGGATTGTGAAAAAGTTGATCATGAATATGTAAAGGCTTGTGCAGTTGCGGCTAAAAAATGTGCTGAAGCATGCCGCGAATGTCATAAGGATGCTGTGAAGTGTGAGAAAAATATTCGAGCTTGCTGCTAATAATAAAACCAAAAAAAGTTAGCTCAACCACTTTCAGTGATAACTTCTGACCTTGTAAACGCAATTGTTTGCAAGGTCTTTTTTCTTGTGTGTTCCCGTTTTACAATCTCATAGGAATCGCCTATAACTGAGTACAATGTCCATAACGTTATTTATGAGAGTTATTCTTTGCAAGAGTTTGTAGATATATTTGGCTGTCTTGTTCCCTTTGTTGAAGAGTGGGGCTACTTAGCCGTTTTTCTGGGATCGATGGTTGAGGGCGAATCAATCATTATTATCGCAGGATTTTTTGCCCATGAAGGTATTTTATCCCTGCCAAAAATCATCGTTATTTCCTTTATTGGAACACTTTTTGCGGACCAAGCGCTCTACTATGTGGGGCGTAAATATGGTATCCATTTCATCGATAAATATCCGTCTTTAAAGTATCGAGCGGATAAAGCTTTTGGCCTTTTGAAGCGGTATCAAAATTCATTCATTTTGAGCTTTCGATTCATTTGGGGGATAAGGGTTATTAGCCCTATTATCATTGGAAGCAGTGGCGTTACTGTCAAGCGTTTCACAATCTTAAATGTGCTTGCTGCTCTTATATGGTCTGTCGGGAGCTGTGTTGGGGCTTACTATTTTGCCCATTTGATTTTGGAGTATTTAATTTTGTTTCCAAGAATTTTTTTTGGTGTTGTGGCTGCAGCTGCATTGATCATCGTTGTTTACAAAGTTTGGCAAAAACGGAAACTGCAAATTGAGGAATAAAGTATGGCAGCTCATAGATATCCCGTAAATTGGAAAGACTTTTATTTAAATGCGCAGGCTCTTGGTTGGCGACTGAATGCAACAAAAACATGGAAGGGTATCATTGCGATCACCCGTGGCGGGCTCGTTCCTTCTGCAATCGTGGCAAGAGAATTAGGTGTTCGTAAAATCGATACCATAAGTATTGTGAGTTATGATGACGAATCTGATCAACAAGTAAAGCCCACAATCCTTAAGACTTGTAATATAGAGGATGAGGGAAAAGATTGGCTTGTTGTGGATGATCTCGTGGATACGGGGGCAACAGCTCGCATAGTACGTGACCTCTTACCAAAAGCACACATTGCTGCACTTTATGCAAAGCCTCTTGGTAAGGAATTTGTCGACACTTATATGACTGAAGTCAGCCAAGATACCTGGATCGTATTTCCGTGGGAGGAAGAAACGTGATGTGCAAAAGGCCACTAACCACTACAGCGACTTGCGAATCTTAAAATACCCCAATGAACATATAACGAATGAAACGAGGAGGATGAGATTAGCATAGCCTAATGTTTTAGGAAAAAGGGGAACAATGAAAAGGAGAAGTGAAGCCAGGGCCCCTTTTGAAAAAAAGATAAATGAGGACGCAATATTGGTATGCTTGGGATTAAGCTTCAGGGAAATCGTTGTTAAATAAGATGCAACGAGGTTTTGGCCTATAATAAATAGGCTCGCAATGCAAAGAACCCAAACGCCTTTTTCGGGAAGCCCAATGCCATAAAAGAGAATAATGACGAGGCCAATGAGGCTATGTCCGAGGAGAAAAAGGTTTTGCCCTTTCATTCTGTCAATCAGTGTTTTATCGAGATAGGCTCCGATACTGTTCGTAATACCAAGAGCGAGGCCGATCCAGGCAAAATCGATAATGCTCCAACCATAATTAAGCCGAAAGATATAAGAACTAATGATTAAGAACGAATAAAAGGTTCCATAGAGAATCCCGATGATAATGCAATAGTATATAAAAACAGGGTGCTTAAAAAGTGTAAGGTAATCTTTGTAAATTTGTTGCAGCTTTTCAGGAAAACTTTTTTCTTTCAGCTTTATCTTAACAAACATAGTTGCGGCAAAAATTTGAAAAGCGGCAAGGGTCAAGAAAAGCACAGGCCAGCTGAAGAAGTGAAAAAGGATGCTTCCCACAAGAGGGGATGCACCAAGCCCAATACTGATCATAACAAGCAGATAGGTTAGAAGTCTTTTATATTCCTCTTTATTGAACTCTTTTGCAACAAACGCCGCAGCGAGAACAGGGGTTCCTCCCGTCCCAAGTCCAGCTATAAATCGACCTATAATAAACTGTAAGATATCAACGGAAGTGGCACATGTTAAATGTCCAATTGATCCGAGAAGGAGGGAGGCCACCATTACGTGTTTTTGGTTCACCATTTTGGAAATAGGGGCAAGGAATACAGTTCCGAGCATGATGCCCACATAATAACTTGTAATAGTATATTTAATGGCTGTGGCTGAGACATCAAATATTTGAGAAAACTCTGGTAAGGCAGAAACGTAAATTGCACCCCCAAAGAAACTTGTTAAGGATACAAAACAGATGGCAAATGAAAGAAGAGATTTGTTGCTCACAAGAAGTTTCCTGTATTCGATTTAAATAAATCTTCTCAGAAATTTCTAAATAAAGACTTAACTTTAAGGAATCTCTTACAAAAGTATATTTTTCTGGATCGTTATGCCCGCCACTGCCATAGTTTTGGTGGGCTCACGATCACAAAACCCCAGCAAGGCTGCGTCTTTTCGAGAGAGCAAAGGGGAACACGGCAATCCAGACTATAGATTTTACGAAGAGTGATTCAGAAAATTCTTAAGCCACGTCTTTTTGAGCATAAGAAGAAAGCTGACTTATGATGAAATCGACAACTTCTTTAATGAGCTTTTTGTTTGTGTGCTCAGCCATAATGCGAACAAGCGGTTCGGTCCCAGAGGGGCGAATAACAAGACGGCCGTTTTCACCTAATCGATCCTGTGCTTTTTTACAAGCATCTTGCACTTCGGATAGTTGAAGTAAAGAAGGGGGAACTTTAACATTTTCTTGAACTTGAGGCACAGGTTCGAAGACACTCATGACCTTGCTTGCGGACTTATTTTTGGTGGCAAGTAATGCGAGAACTTGCAGAGCCGTTAAGAGGCCATCTCCAGACGTTGCATAATCTGAGATAATAACATGACCCGATGGTTCGCCGCCGACATTGCATCCAAGGTCTCTCATTTTTTCAGCAACATAGCGATCCCCGACAGGGGTGCGGGTTAGCGAAAGATTTTGTGTTTTTAGATACTGTTCAAGTCCTAAGTTTGACATCAAGGTTGAAACGATACCTTTGCCTTTTAGAAGCCCGCGATCTTTCCAATCGGTTGCGATGAGGGCCATAATTTGGTCGCCGTCGATAAGATTGCCTTTCTCATCAGAAAATACAGCACGGTCGGCGTCTCCATCAAGAGCCACACCAATATGCGCTTTTTCTTTGACCACCATTTCGCACATTTGTTGCGGAGAAGTCGCACCACATTCGGCGTTGATATTTTGTCCGTTTGGAGAAACAGAAAGTGGAATAACCGTCGCGCCAAGTTCTTTTAGAACAACGGGAGCAACTTTATAAGCAGCGCCATGGGCGCAATCAACAACTATGCGAAGCCCTTCAAAATTCATATGACGTGGAAGGCTGCTTTTGACATATTCGACATAGCGACCGACGGCATCTCCGACATGAACCATTTGTCCTAAATAAGGAGGGTTTACAAGGAATAGTGAAGAATCTAGCCGTGATTCGATTTCTTTTTCCACATCATCGGAAAGCTTAAATCCATCTGGGTCAAAGAGTTTAATGCCATTATCTGCATATAGATTATGAGAAGCTGAGATCATGACGCCTAGGTCAGCACGCATAGATCGGGTTAACATGGCGACGGCCGGTGTTGGGAGGGGGCCCACGAAGGCAACATCCATACCCACAGAAACAAAACCTGAAGCGAGAGCTGATTCAACCATATAGCCCGAAAGGCGGGTGTCCTTTCCAATCACGACGCGGTGGCAATGGTCTCCCCTCATAAAATGAAGGCCGATGGCTTGTCCAAGGCGTGTGAGAGTTTGAGGGGTTAAAGGTTCTGCATTAGCTTGCCCGCGAATTCCGTCTGTTCCAAAGTATTTTCTCATTTTTTATAAATCTATCTTATTTCTCTTACTCAATAGAATACATGGTTTAGGGATGAAATGCATTTCTTTCAACCCAAAAGTCATGACAGTTTGTTACAGAACCTTCTATAAAAGCAATCTTTAGCTTTGCCAGAAGCTTCTGGAATTAAGTCCAGCGACATTTCCGTAAATTTCACGGGTATTCCAAAAAAGAATTTCTCTCTATTCTTAAGAAATATAAATAAAAATCCAACAATATAGATCCAAAAGTACGGATAATTTATTTTAAAAAGTGGGGTCGAGGAATTTTATCTTGGTCATCTTTTACAGCCCCATCAGAGATATTAGAAAAATAATTTTTATGAAATGTATTTTAAAAGCTTTGCTTCTTGTTTTTTTAGGCACATCCCAATCATGGGGGGCGCCAAACGATTATAATGGTATTTTTACAAGAGATATATACAATCAGGATTCTATTCGGCACATACTGGTCTCTCCCCAATACAATGCTGAACATAAGGCAAATGAAGCTCGTACTCACCTTCATGAAAGGAAAGTCGCTGCTGTTAAAAGACATATAGACAGCCATATGCAATGCAAAATTGATCTCTGTGAAGAAATTCGTGAAGAACAGAGGAGAAAAATAAGTAATGTTGCCTGGCTTGAAACCGGCTTCGATTTGGCCAAATTAGCAACAATGCTGTTCCGAGGAAAAGAAGCAGGAGAATTACTAGATAAATTCAGACGAGTCCCTTCCAACATACAAAAGGGAGTGGCGCCTGAATCTTTTCCAGACGGCAGTTTGGGCCGTTTGATGCAACAAGTGATGGAATTAAAAATGTTGGCAGAGGGGCTTTTGAAAGGTCTAGATTATGAGGTCGTTCAAGAAGAAGAATGGGCTTACGTCGAAAGGAAGAGGTTTCTTCCTGCCTCCCTTCAAGAAACCATTGAAGAATCGCTTATAAGTACGCGTAAGGGTTTTTTTACAAACCTTGGTCGTGTCGATTATATCCGCGATGCACTTATGGTTCCTTATGAACCTAAACCTCTTACACAAGACTTCACAGATGATGCTTACCGAAGTTTGAAGGAACGATTTTATACCGATCCATTTTTCGCGGGATTAAAACCTCATTTGCAACATCAACTCTGGTCTGTCATAAGCTTAATGTATTACGCATCACACAACTGCGGTCCAGAAAGCAGAGTTTACAGGCAATCCTATTACTTTTGGGGGATTCCTGGAGTTGGGAAATCCGCAGCTGCAAGGCGTATAGCAACATTCTTAGGGCTGCCTTTTAGTGAACCCCCTGCAAAAACAGAAGATGAGTTCACTCAGGAAAAAGTTGAGGGCACAAAGTGGCTACATGCTGCTGCTACGAAGGGGTGGTTTATAGACTGCTTATGTCAAAAGGCTCCAGACGGCAAAACATATCTCAATGGTGTTATGATTGTCGAGGACTTTGATCGTATGTTACTTGCCAAAGGTGCAAAAGCGGAAGCGGCTTTGGCTTTTTTAATGTATTACCTTGACCCAGAAAATCGAATACTTTATTCCCCTTACTTCAAAACAGAGATAGATATCTCTCGATTGACTATTATTATTACGGCAAATAATCCCTTTCCAGATTCGGAGAAATTTGCGGCTTTGCGTAGCCGTTTAGGGGAAGATAATATTATTCAATTCCCTGAAATAGAACCCGCTATTGCAGTAAAATTAATTCGAACGGAATTCCAATCCTTTTGCGGAACTTTTCAGATCCCAGCTGAGCTATCTTCAGATGAAGATTTGGCAAATGCTGTCGTTCTATATATCATCGCAACAAGTAATCAGGCATCCATGAGAGATTATAATAATCTGCTCTACCAGGTCCTCCACAAAGTGAAATGTAGGGATGTAAAAGGCCACCTGCTTAGAGGCATTCTCACAGCGTGTTTTCAGCTCTATTGTGACCAGTTAAACATTCCAGACAATTTAGCAGATAATCCTGCCTTTGAAGAAGCTGTTATATGGCTTGCGATTTCGAATAACGGACCCGAAAGCCTTCAAATGGCCATACATAACTTGAAAGAAATAGTTGAAGCCATTCCTGGTAACGTAGATGAGCTCACAAACCACTTTTCATCTCAGAATGAGTTAGATCAAGAACAAGTTGAAACACAAACATCCGACAGTGAAGAGGATTTCTGTCGCATCTGTTGAAGAACTTTAGGCCATTTATCTATGTGTTTTTTGGGAAACTTTGAGGTCACTGAAAGAATGGCAAACTTCCAAGGCTCTATCCAAAAAAGCAAGAAACAAACAGGGCAGAAGATTAAAAAAGAAAAGGTACCTAAAAGGAAAGAAAAAACTCTGAGAAAACACAAGCTCAGACTTCGTAGGAGCTAGAATCAATTCCTTACACAAAAGACGAACGTATAAATTGCTTTGCTGATATAGGACATCAGGGCAACTTTCTTGAGAAAAGATTTAATAACTATTTAATCTTTTTATTGTATTGTAAAAATGAAAGCATTTTTAGAAAGGATCCATAATGATTAAAATTTTGACAACATGTTCTATTGCGCTTTTATTTATTTCAGCATCTGCCAAACAAGATGTTCGGGCGAAGGATGACAATATACCTCCTCTAGGAAAAATGATAATGACTTGTCCTGAAAGTGTAGACATTAAATTTAATTTACCTCAAACAAAACCTGACATTACTTCAAGTGATACTGCTTTTAAGGTTTGGGGAAAGGTTCCTACCATAGGGGGAGATTTTAAACCTGGTCTAGATAAACCAAAAGTAGCAAAGGTGACGAAAGATGGAGTATTAAATATGGAGTGTACTTATCCTTTCGAAGAGCCTTTCTTTGGAATTAGGTCTAAAATAGAATTGTATGCACCTATTTCGAACTACACAGAGGATCAATGTACAATTGACCAAGCAAACTCTAGTATTACGTGCAAATAATTTCGTTCAGAAAAAGAGGCCCCTGAAAGAGTGTGCCATATCGTTTCAAACCCCGGGTTGCTAGGTGCTCTGATTGGGGGGCCTAAGCCCAGCATACTCCCGGGATATTGTTTTTGATATGAAATCATAGCAATATACTCATTAAAACATCTAATGATTCTAATTGACTTCTTTCTCGACCTTTTTCATAATAACTCTATGAAATACAAAACTTGTTACATTTTTTCACACCACATCATTATTGGCAGTTTTTGCTGCCAATAACCCTTTCCTTCACCCCCATATTTGATTAAGTTAACGTCTTAGAATTTTTAAAAGAGGACATCATGTCGAGGATATACCCTTGGTTTATGTGGCTCGTTGCCATTTTATTTTTTGCTTATCAATTTATTATGCGTGTTTTTACAGGCCTGGTTGTTCCTGAAATTATGGTTAAGTTTCAGGTAGATGCAACCGATTTCGGTCTGTTTTCAGCGATGTACTATTATGGCTATGCCGGGATGCAAATTCCCGTGGCCTATCTTTTGGATCGCTATGGGCCGCGCATAATTATTTCTTTATGTTGTTTTGTCTGTGCGGTTTCTTGTATTTTGTTTTACGTGGCTGAAAGTTGGTATTTAGCATTACTAGCGCGCTTTTTGATTGGAGCCGGTTCAGCGGCTGGTTTCTTAGGTATTTCTAAAATTATCTCACTTTACTTTCCTTTTCGCGTTTATGCGCGGATGGTTGGTCTCAGTTTCACACTCGGTTTGTTGGGTGCCATTTATGGCGGCAATCCCGTCAGTCGTTTGATCGGCTTATACGGTTGGGAAAATGTATGGCTGATTATTGGTGGAGTAGGCTTTTTGATCACCTTTCTTCTTGTGGCTGTGATCAAACCCTATAAATCATCATTCCTGCATGAAGGGCCATCTTTTATTAAGAACTTTAGATCTCTATTAAGTTTTCCTGTGCTTCTTCTTATGGCCGGGGCAAACTTTTTGATGGTTGGTCCCCTCGAAGGCTTCGCTGATGTTTGGGGTGTTCCCTATTTGATGCAAGCCTATGAATTTTCAAAAGGGGATGCATCTTTTATTACGTCTGCTGTTTTTACAGGCATGTTAATCGGTGGGCCGCTTCTTGCGTACATTGCTGAAAAACTAAATGCGGCTTATCAAGTCACAGGGTTAGCTGGTATCTTCATGGCCCTTTTATTTGGGGTAATGCTGATAAACGCTGGAGGGATCGGTTTCTATCCTCTCTACGGGATGATGTTTGTTGTGGGAATACTTTGTTGTTATCAGGTTCTTGTATTCGCTATAGGGACCAGCTGTGTCCCAGAAAATACCAGAGGTGTTACAGTGGCCTTTTTAAACTGCATTAATATGTTAGGTGGCTCCTTTTTCCATACCTCAATCGGGATTCTCATGGATACATTTTGGGTTTGTGAAATCGTTGGTGGTGAAAGGATTTATGGAACTTACGCCTATAATTGCGCCTTATGGATTATCCCTGTAGCGGCCTTTATTGGAGGATGTGTCTTTTTATTGCTTTGGTTGAAACCTCGCAAACAGATGGACGCTTTACAAACGTAAGGTGCAAGAGACAGGGGCATGGTCCGATGTTTTTTCGCCGTCCCGGTATTCTTTTTCGACAGCAGCTTTGTCCAAGCGATCAGCTGCTTGTGGGGAGAGTAAAAGGTGATCGATTCTTAAACCAAAGTTGTTTTGCCAGGACCCTCCCCGATAATCCCACCAAGTATAAAGCTCATTTTCATCGGGATGGAGAGAACGCAAGGCGTCCGTTAGGCCTAAGTACATCATGGCACGGAGTTTCTCGCGCTCAGGTGTGCTACATAATATGCGTTCATGCCACTTTTGAGGGTCATAAACATCTTGATCAGTAGGGGCTATATTGAAGTCACCACCAATCACGAAGGTTTCATCGTAGGTCAGCAAAGTTTGCATATGCTTGTATAGATGGGTTAGGAAATTGAGCTTATAGGTATATTTATCGCTTCCAACTTCCATTCCATTCGGGACGTAAACAGAGGCAACACGCGTCCCATTGACAACCGCTTCAATATAACGCGCTTGCTCATCTTCAAAATCAGGAATGCTTGTCGAAATATCTTCAATGGGATGTTTTGAAAGAATAGCAACGCCGTTAAATGTCTTTTGACCGTGCATGGCAATATTATAATGAAGGTCCTCAATTTCCTGTTTTGGAAATTGATCATCCATTACTTTTGTTTCTTGGAGCAAAACAACATCTGGTTCCGATTCCCTGAGCCACTTTAAAAGGAGGGGAAGTCGCATACGTATTGAATTTATATTCCAGGTCGCAATTTTAAGCATAAGAGAGACATACTCGTTGAAATGGGAATGGTCAAATATAAAAAAAACCTTTTTTAATAAAATGTTAAGCATGCTAGGGTTATAATATAATTAGAAAAATGTATGTACCTTATAGAGGAGGGAAAAATGAAAATTGCAGTATTTAATATTTTTAAAGAAAGTTTTTGTAGCGTTTGGAGCCACAAGCTAGATTGGACCCGCGTTGCAACAGCGCCTGTCGTTATATGGCTCGTTGGACTTTTGTTTTTGACGTTAGCTCTTTTAGCGGGCGGATCACCAGCGCTTGATATTCAAGCCATGATGCAAGGGGGAGGAGTTAATATACAAGCTGACAGAGAAGTACCACTTGTCGAAATCATCGGGACTTTAGTGTATTATGTTGCATACCTTATTGCTCTAGTATGTATTATGATCAATGGATATCGCTTCGCCGTTCTCGGTGAAGGAGGTGAATCGTGGTGGACGTTGCACTTAAATATGCGTTTCATCAAATTTATTTTATATTCGATACTCATCGCGGTGATCTTCGGTGTATATGGCGCGATTGCTTCAGGTGTGGCCTATGGACTATACTACTTAACAGATATGTTGCCTCTGGCCATCATTTTGGGCGTCGTATTTGCACTGGGTGCTTTGTACGGTACCATTAGGTTGAGCTTAACCCTGTTACTCGTTTCGATCGATCAAGAAAACCCCCTTCGATTGAGCTGGGCGCTTCTTGAAGGAAATGTCCTTCGCCTGATCGGGCTATTGATAATTATTGCTTTGTCTCTCTCAATTATCTCTGGATTAGGTGCGGCTGTTGTCGTAGGAATATCATGGTTGCTTGCATTGATAACACCTTACTTAGCCCTTTTGGGTGTTCTCATCTTTATGGTCTATGTCGCAGCCATGTGGGTGTTTTCATGGGCTGTAGGTGCAAAAGCGCTGGCTCTTGTATATCAAACGTTTACTGAAGGAAAAGCATTCTAACGATTAAGTTAGCTTTGAATTCCACTCCCTCTCTAAAGCTCTGTAATCTATTTTCCCGGAGCCAAGGAGAGGGAGTTTTTCTATACTACATATTTGACTCGGTATAGATATTTCAGAAAGTCCCTGTTTTTTCCAAAAGGCTATAATCTCGGATCGTTCCGCTTTATTATAATTTGTAAAAAGAATAAGTTGCTCTCCTTTTCGAGGGTGAGGAACGGCAATGACGCCATTCAGATATTCAGGCCATAATTTTGATATGGCGTCTTCAACAGCAATAAGAGAGACCATTTCTCCCCCGACTTTCGCAAAACGTTTCGCTCTTCCTAAAAGACGCAGATATTGTTCTGTGTCGACTTGTGCGATATCGCCTGTGTCATACCAACTCTTTTCAGGCGGATTAAGCTTGCCTGGATTATCTGCAAAAAGGTAACCGAGCATTACATTGGGGCCATGAACCCAAAGGCGTCCACCTTCTTCAATCCCTTCAACAGCTTCTAGTCGGAAATCGATTCCAGGGAGGAACCGCCCCACGGTTCCTTTTTTGTGGTGCATAGGTGTATTGACTGCAAGTACAGGCCCAGCTTCAGTTGCACCATACCCCTCAAAGATACGAAGTCCAAATTTATCAAACCAAATTTCTTGGGTTTCCTCTTTCAGTTTTTCAGCTCCAGCAAAGATGTATCTTAAGCTATGAAAATCATAGACATGGGCCACACGTCCATAGCCTTTGAGGAACGTATCTGTTCCAAATAGTATAGTCGCATTGATGTCGTAAACGAGCTCTGCAACCACTTTGTAGTGAAGAGGTGAAACATACTGGAAAGTATACACCCCAAATAGAAGGGGAAGGAGCATGCCTGCCGTTAAACCAAATCCATGAAAAAGAGGGAGCACATTTAAGACGCGATCCTGACAATTAAAATCGACGACCGTATGCAGTTGAAACAGATTTGATAGTAAGTTGGAGTGACTTAATACAACACCTTTAGGGAGGCCTTCTGAGCCTGATGTAAAGAGAACCACGCAAGGATCATGCGGCGTTTGCTGTGATTGATAAACTTTATTGGGGAAGAGCATGCCATATATTCCCCAGAGCTTATCAGCGAACGTGATGTCTTTGGCTTCATTTTCAAGGTAACTCACGTGAATGTTATTCGCTTTTAGGTGATCAATTACTTCATCTAGTTTGGCTTTTTCCACAAATTGTTTGGAGGTGTAAATAGTTGAAATTTTTGCCGCATGGCAAGCTGCTAAAAGGGCAGAAGGTCCGGCCGTGTAATTCAAGAGAGCCGGAATTCTATTGATCGCTTGAAGGGCCCAAAAGCTGATTGTAAAAGCATGGGTATTGGGTAATAGCAGACCCACATGTTCTTGAAGTTTGGTGTTCCGAGAAAAAACACGAGAAAGAGTTAAGGCCTTAAGAAGTATCTTTCTATATGTGAGCACTTTCCTGCTGAAATCATCAAGTATAGGCGTGTTGGATCCATACAATTTTGAGGCATCAATGAGAGCCGAAAATAATGTTTTGTTGCGTGGGGACGTTGAGAACAACATATTGGCCATCAGGTCATAAAGCTTCTCGCTAATCGCTCGTCGCCGCGCTCTTCCCATAAGGGACCCATCGACATTCAAGGATTGAGGTGGAAGAATGGTCACCGTGATTTTAGGAAAAAGTCTTTGGGGAACACGCCCTTTTAATAAGGAAAAATATGAATATTGGCTTCCTTCTATACGGATGGGCAAAAGTTTAGCTTTTGCTTTTTCAGCAATGAGGCCTGGGCCCTCGTAGATTTTCATGAGGGATCCTGTCAGGGTAAGGCGACCTTCGGGAAAAATAAGAACTTTTTCTCCGTTTTTTGCTTCGTGAATGACCTCTCTCAGCGCGTAAGGATAGAGAGGGTCAATTGGAAAAACTTTGACAAGGGCGAGGAAGGGCTTCACCCACCATTTCTGGGCCGTAAATTTATTGACGGCAAAAACAGTTTTTTCAGGCAAGGCCACTGCAATCAGAAGTCCATCCAGATAGGAAATATGATTGGCGATGATCACAACCCGCTTTCCCGCTTTTTTGTAGTTCTCAAGTCCTTTGACCTCGAAGCGGAAAAAAAGACGAAGCAGCTTAAAGATGACAAACTGAAGGCTAGAGTCAGGAAGAATGCGAATCATGTAAAAAGAAATGACGAAATGGCCAATTGTTGTAATAAGAATAAGCATAGGTATGGATATGCCCACGCTCAAGAGAAGAAATGTAGCACTGCTTGCAAAAACCATAAATCCGGCATTGATAATATTGTTGTATGCGATGACTTGAGACCTTTGACTCGAAGGGACATGGGTTTGGATATATGCATAGAGAGGAACAATAAAGAGCCCGCCTAAGAAGGAAAGGAGGAGGACGTCGATTGTAAAGCGAACTCCTTTCAACGATATTAAAAATGAAAGCAAATCAGGCGTACTGAGGGGCTGGCCATGACAGGATATATCAAACAAAAAAGGAGTCATCAGAAAGGATAGTAGGGGGATTGTCCGTGTTGTAATTTCACCCTTTAAGAGGGTGTTACAGATCATGGAACCTGCGCCAATGCCAATAGTAAAAAGAATGAGCAGGAATATAAAAATAAGTTCTTCACCCTTAAAGACATCTTTAACGAAGGGAGGAAGTTGAGAAAGAAGGATGGTTCCAATAAGCCAAAACCAAGAAATGCTGATGATCGATCTGAAAACGCGCTTATCCTGGCGTACGTATTTGGAGAGAATTTTCATCTCCTCAAACCAAGAGAGTCGAATTTTAAGTCGAGGGGACTTTGCGGGAAGCGAGGGAATCTGCCAACTAAACCAAAGTCCCAGCAAGGCCACAGCTAGCATCTGAAAACTGAGATATAAAGGAGGAACCTTCAAGTGAACAATAAAAGCGCCACAGAACGTTCCCAACATGATGGCTAAAAATGTACCGGCTTCAATGTAGCCATTTCCATTTAAAATCTCATTTTTGGGGAGGATGTCCGGCAATATACTATATTTGACCGGGCCAAAGAATGCAGCATGGGCTCCCATAAAAAAGAGGGTCGTTAAAAGAAAGTAAGGGTTCTTGTACAAAAATCCATAGGCACTAACACCGACAATCAGGACTTCAGAAAACTTGATCCAACGAATTACAGTTGATTTGTCATAGCGATCTGAAAGTTGGCCTGCAAGTGGGGAAAAGATAAAAGCCGGCAACATGAAAAGAGCAAAGGCTGCTGAAACAAATAGAGCCTGGGCATTTTGGGAGTATTCAACAAAATGGAATGTGACCAACGTCACAAAGGTCGTGCGAAAAAAATTGTCATTAAATGATCCCAAAAATTGCGTTCCAAAGAAAACGCGAAAAGGCATATTTTTTGATAAGAGCTGCATCGCCCACCCATTTTTTTCTGAATTGTAAAGTTTTTTCTAGCGCAATCCAATAAAAATTACGTAAACTGCAAAGAATTCAGGCAGGGGGGTATGAGATGTGTTCAGGTAAATTGAACTTTTTTCTTTTATGTATATCGGTTTTTCTTTCGTCATCAACTTTCACGTGGGCGATGGAGGATGAGGGAGTGTCTCCAAGTTTTCCGAAAATTTCCTCCCTTAATATGTCTTCTCTGTCGACAAGCTCGGATGAAAACAGTGAAGAGGGTAAGCAAGGGGCAAGTACGGAGGAACGTTCTGGTTTTGGAACTGGGAGCATATATCTTGCCTCACCACGTCATTCAAACCCTAATTCACCCCATACACCGCCTTTAGTGGGCCATTTTTCTCCTGCCCAGAGTCGGTTAGTCCCCGAAAGTCCTCATGCCGAAAAAAGATCGAGGACGGGCTCATATACCAGTCGCCCTAAAACAGGGCGGTCAAATCGTTCATTTATAGGCACAGCTCGTAAGGGAAATAAGCCAGAGGCCAGCAAACCAAAACGTGTTCGTTTGACGAAGGAAGAATTCTCACCACGAGGTATTGCCAGGTCTTCTCTTGGAGGATCGAAAGAACTCGGACAATCCGAGCTTGAAAATAAAAATTATACACAAGGACTTACACAGCTGCGGGAAGTCACAGAGACGCTAGAAAGTTGGGTGCCACAAAGGATAAAACAAAAACTTGGACAAGCCTTAGAAGAATTTGGCAAAGCCCAGCAACAAGGACATTCATTTGCAGCCTTAAAGAAGGGTGAAGTTTGCACTCTGTTAGGCCTCATGATGTTACCTGAAGAACTAAGGGAACCAACTGTATTTCTTAAACTGAAGAAGCTTCCCGAAAAGATTAAACTGGACGATTTAGATGAGGCGCTTCTATATTTTAAGAAAGCCGCTGAAGAAGGAACCTTCAAAGATGATGATTTAGACGATCCTTACGAAAATAAGGGCTATGAATATCAAGGATATTTTGAAGGTAAACTTTACTATGCCAAGTTTTGCTATTTGATTGGTGAGTTTTATCGAAAACAGATGATCGTGATAAACATTAGGGGAGAGCGGGATACTTTAAGACAAAAGGCCAAGGAATACTTTTATTACGCAAAACAAGGAAACCTTGAGGAAGGCCATATAGCGGAGGCGGAGCTATCCTCTCCTCATCCAAAAACAGATGTCTGGTGGTTGAGGGAAGAAGAGCCTCAAGCTCCTGCCCAAGCAAAGCTGCAGAAGGCGCAGCAAAAAAAATCAAATAAACAAAAACTCTCAAATGAGGATGAAAAGATCCTTAGAGCAAATGCTTTTTTTGAAGCAGCGAGGGGAGAACCCTCGAATGCTTCATATCGAGAAGCAATGATGGTACTTACAGGGCTTCAAGATCAAAAGAAGAAAATGGATGCAGCAGAGATACCCGTCCTTTTCGAGAGGGTATTTTTTCTTCTTGAAAGTGCTGAGAAAGATGGGCACCCGCTTGCTCCGATAAAACTGGGAGAAGCCCGAAGGCGATATGGGATGTGGCTGCTTCCTGCATCTCTTCATGATGCAGAGCCACCAACGAATTTAAGTGAACTCACAAACTTTTTGCGAGGTTTAAAGGGTACAGATCTTGACCAAGCCATTCGGCAGTTTAGGCTTTCCTTCCAGTGTGGAGATGATTTGGGGCGAAGATGGTATATGTCGTTATCCCACGTAAGAGGTATTCTTTATATGGGTGAAGGGAACACAAGTTCTGCTGATGACTATTTTTACAGAGCAGCAAATCTCAACAATCAGCTTGCGCAAGACGTTTGGTTTGAAAAAACTAAAAAAATGGTGGGTGCACAAAGTTTTACAGAGGGGAATCAACGCTTAGAAAATTCAAAACATTCCTATAGTGAGTCCAGCGTGAGTGAGTTAAGACGGAAACTTTTAGATTCTTTAGGATTTTTTAAGGCTGCGAATCGTGAACGTTTTGTCCACGCCGAGCGCCGAATGGGTGAGGTGAATCGTCACTTGGGCATTCTTAATCTTTCCTCTTCTTTAAGGACGGCGGAAACATTAAATGATGTTAAAGAGCTCCTTGACCTAGAGCCGACTTTGAAAGCATTAGATTATTTTGAAGAAGCGATGAAACAAGGTGATCATGAAGGAACAAAGTGGTACGCGCGGTTGAGTTATATTTTAGGGGAATTTTATCAACAAAAGAGCGCGAAGGATCCGCACCCTAAAGGGTCAAAGAATAATGAAGTTCATCCAGACCTTGAAAGAGCACGGAAATCTTTTGCTGATTCAGCAAGACTTGGAAATCCAAATGGCCAATATGCTTTTGCTTGTATTTTGGAGGATGGTGAAGAAAAAATGAAATGGCTGCGAAAAGCAGCCAAGTCCGGAAATCCTCTCGCTATGAAAGACTTAGCTGACTTACTTGATAGACAGAAAAAGTATCCTCTAGAAGTTGGATTTTGGTTGACGAAATTTGACAGTATGAGGTTTGCAATTTTACAGCAAGGAATGCTACCTCAGCTTCGTTTCAATAAGGCTCAAGAGAATTACTTAGAAGCCATGAAGGTGATTGATCGCGGTGATTTTGAACAAGCCGCACGAATGTTGCGTACCTCTTCTGAATTTGGCCATATCCCCTCAAGTTATGCGTTAATGTACTGCTATAGGCAATTAGAGGATGTCGACAAATTACAGAAAGTACAAGATCGATTGGTAGATCAAGGAGAAGAGGAAGGTCTTTGTCTTGTTGCCAAAAGAGTGGAAGCTGAAGATCCAGCGCGCGCCAAATCCCATTATATCGAGGCAATTCAAAGTCATTATCCCATTGCTTATTTTGATTTTGGTCAATTTTTAACAAATCAGGGAAAATTCAAGGAAGCCATAACATTTTTTAGGGAACTGACCTATCTTATTGAATCTTGTGCGATCAAGGCACATGAAACGATGATTCAGTATTTAGAATGGAAGAAAAAATCAGCGGATGCTCACCAATGGAGGGAAGGAATATCAAAACTGCGATCCGATCAATCCACTTCTTACTTAGCCACATTCGGGCCTCCCCTTGAACGTGATGTTGGGGACGTTGCAAAAGAAATTCTATTCAAGCTTCCACCCCTTTGTTTTTATGAAATGCAAAAGGCTTCCCTTGCAAAGGATGAAATGGAAGAAGGGCTTTTGTATTTCAGGAGGTTTTTAAATAGTTTACGAGATTTCTCGTCCCTTGCCCATTACAACTTAGGCCTTTTGAATGAAGCTCAAAGAAATATGGGAGTTGCCTTAAATGATTTTGAAGTATCGGGAACCCTGGGCTTTTCAGAGGGAATGTTTGTACGCGCTCTCTATTACGTTGAGGAAGGGAAAAGGAAAACAGCAAAGGAATGGCTTGAAAAGGTTGTAAAAAATGAGGAAGGCAAATCAAATCAAACCGGTGCCATGAGTGAGATCATGCAGGAAGCGGCCCTTGAACTTGCTTTCATGGCGCAGGAGGAAGAGGGTTTTTCTGCTGCAGAAAATTGGTATCGCATTATTCTGGACAAAGATCCAAATTCAACGCGTGCCTTAATAAATTTAGGCCTCCTTTTGCACACAACAAAACCTATGGAAGAGGAGAGACTCTTCGCCAGAGCTGCAGAGCTAAAAGATGCGAAAGCTCTTTCTTTGATGGGAGATATATCTCTTCAAAGGGGGGACGTTACAAAAGGCAAATCTTACTATGAAAGAGCCTATGGTCTCGGACGTGCCTCAGCTGCATATAAATTGGGCCGACTAGCCAAAGACCCGAAAGAAGTTCTCATGTGGGATGTTCGGGCAGCGCAATTAGGTAAACTTGAGGCGATGATTAACGTCAGTGAGTATAATCTTCTTCTTGGAAACACCAAGCTTGCTCGAGTATGGGAAAGTAAAATCGTTGAGCACAGTGGCGGCAGAAAGAAATTGAGCCTTTCTCTGATTGGAAGAAAAGATAAAGACAGCAAAGAGCGGGGATATAAAAAGCTAGTGGAGCTTGATCCTGAAAGGAAAGATCCTGAAATTTCTTCTGCGATTGCAGAATATAAAATTGATGAGGGGCAGGACGTCAATCAAGAGCTATGGATTCTCATTAGGCTCGCAGAGCATGGTGACTTGCTGACGTTGCGCAAAATATATCAAATCGGTCTCGCGTTAAATTCAGAAGATGTTGAAGAAAAATCTCCTCACCTTTATACAACCTATGGCGAACGATGCAGCGAACAAGCTCGTACAATTTTCAAGCTCCTTGTAGATGACATTAAAGTTACCCCTCGGGAAATTTTTGAAGAAGCTGCTTATCAGTGCGGAAAACTGCTATGCGCTTCCGATAAGAGGCGAGGGAAAGTTTACTTAGAGAAAGCTGCGTATCTCGGTCATAAAGGTGCTAAAGTCCTTCTTGAGGAAATGAATAATTAATAAAACTTGGAGCGCAATCAATTTGCCAAGGATCTCTTTTTATGCAATATCGTTTTAGAGTGATGTGAATCAAATTTTAGAAAGGAATCCTTGTGTCTGAAGTCTATACAAAAGTTCTTATTATTGGGAGTGGCCCTGCTGGGTACACGGCTGCAATTTACGCTGCGCGAGCAAACTTAGAACCTGTTCTGGTCGCAGGTCTCGAGCCCGGTGGACAGCTGATGATTACAACCGATGTAGAGAACTATCCTGGTTTTGCGGATGTTATCCAAGGCCCTTGGCTCATGGAACAAATGCGACTTCAGGCCGAGCATGTTGGGACCAAGATTATCATGGACCAAATCGCATCTGTCGATTTGTCCAAACGTCCTTTTATTTGTAAGGGAGACAATGGCACAACGTATAAAGCAGAAACCCTTATTGTTGCAACAGGGGCTCAAGCGAAGTGGCTAGGAATTGAATCAGAAACCAAGTTTCGAGGATTTGGTGTTTCTGGTTGTGCGACCTGCGATGGATTCTTTTTTCGAGGGAAAGAGGTCGCCGTTGTAGGTGGTGGAAACACGGCCGTTGAGGAAGCCTTATACATGACAAACCATGCTTCCAAAGTCACTCTGATTCATCGGCGTGACACACTGCGAGCCGAAAAAGTTCTTCAAGAGAGGCTCTTTAAAAATCCTAAAATAGAGATTCTTTGGGACCATGTGCTTGATGAAGTTCTTGGGCAAGAAGATCCATTGGCTGTAACGGGCATTAGAGTGAAAAATACCAAGTCGGGTGAATTGAAAGATTTATCTGTAGAAGGTGTATTCATAGCCATTGGTCATTTACCCAACACAAAGATCATTAAAGGACAAATTGATTTAGATGCTGAAGGATATATTGTCGGGGGGCTTGGATCGACGAAAACGTCCGTCGATGGCGTATTCGGAGCCGGCGATGTTCGCGACAAGGTTTACCGTCAAGCCGTAACTTCAGCGGGTATGGGATGTATGGCAGCGCTTGATGCTGCAACATTTTTACAAGACCAAGGAATTGAATAGAAGGTATGGATTGGGACAAACTGCGCGTCTTTTTTAATGTAGCCGATTCGGGCAGTTTTACCCATGCAGCTTCACGACTTGGGATCACGCAGTCCGCTGTGAGCCGTCAAATTAATGGACTTGAAGATCGTGTAGGCTCTCCCCTCTTTCAAAGACATGTAAGAGGACTTGTTCTGACGGAACAGGGAGAACTTTTATATCGCACAGTGCGTGATATTTTTGCTTACCTCGATACGGTGCAAGCCCAAATCAAAGAAAAAAAGAAAGTGATTCAAGGAACTCTCCGAATTTCTTCGACAATGGGTTTTGGGGCAAGTTGGCTAAGTCCACGTTTGGATAAATTTTTAAAAAAAAATGCAGATACGCTCATCTCAATTAAACTTAGCGATGACCCAAAAGACTTGAAAGTCCAAGATTCAGATGTAGTTATTACGCCCTCTGTAACTCAGGAAGAAGGTCTCATTTATAAGCCGCTGATAAGGCGTCCTCTATACATCTATGCAAGTCGCTCTTATCTCATGGAATATGGTGTTCCCTTGAAGCCAGAAGATCTTGATCATCATAGGCTGATTGCCTTTCCAGACAAGGCTCTTATTCCCTATGATGATTTAAACTGGATTTTGAGTTGTGGTACTCTCCCTGGGATTAAGCGTGAAGCCTTTTTGTCCATAAACAATCTTGGTGCTATAGCCAGAGCGGTTGAAGATGGAACGGGTGTTGCATGCCTTCCAACATATGTGGCACGTCGTCACAAAAACCTTGTGCAGGTTTTGCCAGAGGTTGAAGTTCCTCTCGTTTCCTTTTATTTTGTTCATTCGAATCAAATAGAAAATGCCGAGAAAGTCGATCAGTTGTGGCATTTTCTAGATAGAGAAGTCCGCAATGAGGATGATAAAGTTATCAAGGAGGAGCATGTCTAACCCTTTAATCAAATTTGAGAAAAAAGAAAGTGTAGGGATTTTAAAACTCAATCGCCTCGAGGCTTTGAACGCCCTATGTCGTGACTTGATGGATGAGTTGGGGAACAGACTGCGGGAATGTGAGGAAGATCCATCAATCCACTGCATAGTTTTAACAGGATCAGAAAAGGCTTTTGCGGCTGGTGCTGACATTAAAGAAATGCTGGATCAGAAATATGAAGGCACAGACCCAGAGCATTTTGTGACAGAAGGATGGGAAAAACTGAGTGCTTGTAAAAAACCAATCATCGCAGCTGTCTCTGGTTATGCTTTGGGCGGAGGGTGTGAAATTGCAATGATGTGTGATTTCATCATCGCAGGAGAATCCGCGCGTTTTAGCCAACCCGAAGTTACCATCGGAACCATGCCGGGCGCAGGGGGAACACAACGATTGCCACGTTTCATTGGCAAGGCCAAAGCCATGGATATGTGTTTGACCGGTCGAATGATATCAGCCCAAGAGGCAGAAGTTGCAGGTCTTGTCAGCCGTGTTGTTCCTGATGATAGCGTGCTCGAGCATACCCTCGAAGTTGCCCATAAGATCGCAAGTTTTTCATTGCCCGTCGTGATGAAAATCAAGGAGTCCATTAATAAATCTCTTGAGGTGCCTCTTGAAGAAGGCCTGAAGTATGAACGACAACAGTTCCATTCTACCTTCGCTTTAGAAGATCAAAAAGAAGGCATGCGCGCTTTTATAGAAAAAAGAAAACCCACTTTTAAAAATTCATAAAAAAAATAAGAACAAAAAAATAAACAAGATTCTGGACGAATGCCGAGTAAAAGGATAAATTAAATAATATAAATGAAGCTTCTGCAAAAAATATGCGGTGGCTAGATTGCTCATTAAAGGCGCGTCATTGCGAGGAGCGTTAGCGACGCAGCAATCTAGGTTTTTTTATCAGTGAGCAGCCTTTTGAAGGGTTTATAAACAAAAATCCGTGGAGAAACTATGGAAACTATTATCAAACTCATACTCTCAAACGTTCCCCTTGTCTTATTTATTTTGAGCATTGTGATCAGTTTTGTTTTGTTTAAATTCAAACGAGAAAGAAGGCGATTTGTCGATCTGTTTCTGACCTATTTTATTCTTCTCAATATTGGTATTTCCTTCCTTTATAATTTTGTTGTTCATGTATTTTTTGGGGAAACGACGTCGGCCTATATTGGCTGGTCTGAAAGCCCCTTCCAAGCAGAAGTTGGCTATGCAAGCCTCGGCTTTGCAGTCGTAGGATTTATGAGTTTCCGAGGTGACTATTCCCAAAAAGTTCTTGCCATCATTGGACCGTCGCTATTTTTGCTAGGTGCAGCCTTTGGTCATATCTATCAATATGCAGTTTACAAGAATGTCGCTCCTGGAAATGTGGGGACGGTTTTGTGGATGGATATCCTTCTTCCCATCGTTGGCGTCGGCCTTTTGATCATGAGCAAGAAATCACTTGTGAAGTCTTAAGCAATTTAGCTGAATTCCCAAAAGTTTCTTAATGACAAATCACCTTAATCATAATGGGGGAAGTTGAATATAGGTATTCTGCACAGGGGGGGCGTCATAGCTTTTGTAATTTCTTTTGTCTCGTTTGTATTTTGTAGCTTTTTCTTGGCTACGCGCCTGGGATTCTAGAGCCCGTACTTTGTCTTTCTCGATAGAGAGTTTTTGACTTTGATAGTCTTGGTCTTGGACGCACTGTGCAAATTCAGGCGTTCCCCATTGGTATCCATAATCGGAACAATTTTTACGATATATATTTAACTGCTCTTCCCGTGTTCTGACTTTAAACATTTCGCAAGAGGTGAGGCAAAGTGCTGCGAATAGTAGTGCAAAAAATCTCATATTTGTAAGCTCCTTTTAGAAAAAAATATAAATTATTTAAAGAAATAAAATAAAGAAGACAATTTATTTTTTATTAAAATCTTCAAGCCAAAACGCCAAACTCATTGAGCGAAGCTCTCGCCTCAGGGGTGATAGCATAAAATGTTGGTAAAACGAGCTTGGCGTTTCCTTCATTAGTGGAAACATTAAGAACAATTTGAGTTTTGCCTTCAGGCGTGTCTTTCAGTAGTTGATGAAGCTGCATGACTTGCTCCTCGGATGTAAGGGCCAATGATAGCACCCCAACTTCAGTTGCCTTTTCCAAATTTTCAATGTCTTGGCAAGTCAGACGAAGGCCGCCGTCATTCATTTGACCGGTGAGCGTAACAACAAGGGGTGTTCCCGGCTCTAAAATATCACGGTATTGGGCCAGGAGCTCTGAAAATAAGGTGACCTCAAAAACGCCTGTCGCATCAGAGAGTTGAACAAAAGCAAAACGTTGACCACTTTTTGCCGTTCGCTCTTGTTTGTTAATCACAATGCCGGCGACGCGATAGGTTTGACTTTCTCGACCTTCTTCAATCAGTGATTGAAGATCGCAAGCAGGGGTAATACCGAGTTGTTCGAGGGTATCCCCATAGGCATCCAAAGGGTGTGCCGTCAAATAAAAGCCCACGGCTGCAAATTCATTGCGCAACTTATCCAGAGGATTCCAGTCTTTATCATTACTGAGTTGGGGACGTGTCACTTCTTCTCCAAAGAGGCCTTGCCCACGACGATCCTCCGTGCCATAGCGAATGAGAATCTCAAGGTTATCCATGAGTTGTTTTCGATTGGGTGCAATTTGATCGAAAACACCTGCGCCAATCAGATTCTCAAGTTGACGTTTGTTAATGACCTTCCCATCAACCCGCTCCATAAAATCGAAAATATCTTTGAAGGGGCCATTCTTTTCGCGCTCAGCAACAAGTGAATCCATGGCCGCAGCGCCAACATTTTTAAGGGCGCCAAGCGCATAGCGTATAGCTCCATCCTCCACTTTGAAGCCGCTCTCCGAATGATTCACATCGGGGGGGAGTAGATCGATTTCTAGCCGTTTAACCTCGCGCGCAAAGAACGTGAGTTTGTCCGTATTATGCAAATCCAATGTCATAAGGGCGGCCATGTATTGGGCCGGATAATGGGCCTTGAGGTAGGCTGTTTGATAGGTAATTAAAGCATAGGCTGCGGCGTGCGCTTTCGGAAAAGCGTAGCTGGCAAATCGCTCGATTTGATCGAACAAAGTCTTAGCTTTGTCGGGGTCGCCTCCGACACGTTCCAGCACCCCATCAATGAACTTTTTCCGTTGTGAGTCCATCTCTGACTTAATCTTTTTACCCATGGCGCGCCGCAGGATATCAGCGCCTCCCAGTGTATAGCCTGCCAAGTCACGGGCAATGCGGAGGACGTGCTCCTGATAAACAATTACCCCATAGGTATCTTTCAAGATGGGCTCGAGCTCAGGATAGAGGTAACTTACTTCTTCCTCGCCATGCCGACACGCAATAAAGCGGGGAATGTCGTCCATCGGACCGGGACGATAGAGAGCATTTAAAGCGGTGATTTCTTCAAAGTTTTCGGGTTTTAGTTTGCGCAGTACATCGGTCATGCCGGCGCTCTCAACCTGGAAAATGCCGATGGTTTCGCCCCGTCTGAGGACTTCATAGGTTTTATCATCATCTAGTGGAATTTTGAGTATCTCAAGGTCAATATTTTGGGTTTTTAAAAAGTTAATGGTTTGTTGGATAACCGTCAGGGTTTTGAGGCCAAGGAAGTCGAATTTGACCAGCCCCGCTTGCTCAACAAATTTCATGTTGAATTGTGTCGCGGGCAGGGGAGAGCGTGGATCAAAATAGAGCGGCACGAGTTCATTTAGCGGACGATCCCCAATCACAACGCCGGCTGCGTGGGTTGATGCGTGGCGATAAAGCCCTTCCAATTGTTTGGCGATATTGATGAGGTGCTGAACTTCTGGCTCTGTCTCAATCATTGTCTTGAGCTGCGGTTCAATTTCAATCGCTTCTTCAATCGTAACAGGATTAGCTGGGTTGTTCGGGATGAGTTTACAGATCTTATCGACCTGCCCATAAGGCATTTGCAGAACACGCCCCACATCACGCAAGACTGCGCGTGCTTGCAGTTTTCCAAACGTGATGATGTGCGCAACACGGTCTTTCCCATACTTGTCCCGTACATAGCGGATAACTTCATCTCGCCGCTCTTGGCAAAAGTCGACGTCGAAGTCAGGCATGCTGACACGTTCCGGGTTGAGGAAACGTTCAAAAAAGAGTCCCCATCTTAAAGGGTCAAGATCCGTAATGGTGAGGGACCACGCAACAACCGATCCAGCTCCCGAACCGCGTCCTGGTCCGACAGGTATTTTCTGAGACTTTGCCCATTTGATAAAGTCGGCAACGATCAGGAAGTAGCCGGGATATTTCATCCCTTCGATAACTTTCAGCTCATATTCCAGCTGGGTAAAATATTTTTCATGAGCGGCCTTTTTATCGGCTTCTGACATGTCGGGTGTGTAAACATGTTTGTTAAGTCGATCTTCAAGGCCAGCACGTGCCTGCCGTCGAAGCTCCTCTACCTCATCATCACAGGGAAAATTTGGAAGAATGGGAGCAATAGGTGTGAGAAGAAAACTACAGCGTTTCGCAATGACGACCGTGTTTTCGATCGCCTCTGGAAGGTCCTCAAAAAGCTTTTCCATATCCGCCTGAGATTTAAAACAATGGTCAGGGGTTAGGCGCTTACGGTTCACCTCATTTACATAGGTGCCCTCGGCGATACACATGAGGGCATCATGGGCTTCATAAAGGGATGGGTCAGGGAAAAAGGCCTCATTGGTGGCAACGAGAGGAATATTTTCAGCATGGGCCAGGTCGATGAGTTGCTCTTCAATGCGATGCGCTTCTGCTGTTGGGGTGCCTTGTCTGGAGATTTCAATGTAAAGACGGTCCTCAAAGAGCGACTTGAGTTCTTTTAAATAAGGGGCACCATCCAATCCGCGGGCGAGGCGTTTGTTGAGACCTCCAGCACTCCCTCCTGTGAGGCAGATGAGTCCAGCTGTCAAAGGCGCAAGTGATTTGAGATCGATTTGGGGATCGTCATGATGATCGTTTAAATAAGTATGAGAGACAATTTTCAGGAGGTTCTTATACCCAGTTTCATTTTGGGCAAGGAAAACAAGTGTATCGGTTTCATCTTTTTGGTCCGAAGTGATTTGGATCTGACAACCCAGGATTGGCTGAATACCAGCAGCTTTAGCGGCCATTGAAAACTCGAGCGCGCCAAACAGATTACTTGTATCCGTCATGGCCACCGCTGGCATTTTATTTTCTTTGGCAAGCGCGATCAGCTTTTTGACGGGCAATGCCCCCTCAAGCAACGAATAGGCCGAATGTACGCGCAGATGAATAAACATGACCTCAAAATAGACGCATATTATTTTTTTTGCCACATATACTTTTGTCATCCTCGCGAATGTGCACTATTGCTCGAAAAATATGGTCGACTTTACCTCTTCCATCACTTTTATTATTATGTTTGACTAATTTCGCATAATGTTTTAAAAAATTTCACCAATTATTGCTTTTATAATGAGTAATTAATGAAATTGATTATTAAAAAAATCTATTTTTATAAGGTGATTAAATGAACAAAAAACGGAAGGTTTTCTTTTTTGCGTTTACAATAGGTCACGTGATGGCTTCGCCAGGTTGGAGCATGCCTGAGCCAGATGGTCAAAATGAAAATGGTCCAGGCCATTCACGCAGAACCTTGCCAAAGACAACTGCAGACGATGAAGGAAACAAAAGCTCAACTTCTTCGCAGTCAGCTCAAACAAAAAAGAAACTCGAAGTATGCAAAAAGCTAGCCGAAACACAAGCTGCATCTGGAGACTATAAGGGTGCCCTCGCCACGCTGCACCAGGCCCTTGCCTGTGAAGGTATAACGGCTGATGAACAACAAACTTTTTATTGTAGTGCTGAGGCTTGCTACGAACACTTAGACGATGATGACGGCCGTGTAGCTAATTTGCTGAGGCTACGCCCCTTTGTAAGTCATCCTATGGAAAAGCTCCACATCTCTCTCACCCTTGGGGAGCTTTACCATAAAAGGGGGCAAGATGATGAGGCTGTTGCTGAATACCAACAGGCTCTTTCATATGAGATAGGAAGTTTACCCAAAGCGAATCTTTATATAAATATCGGAGATATATATAAATCAAAGAAAAATTGGCATGAAGCGAAAGGGCCTGCTATTGAGGCCTTTAAAAAAGGTGTGGAGATCTATGAAAAACCTGGAAAATTAATTAGTGTTGATGCAAAGGCTCTTCCGAACTTGCTCGCCAAAGCAAGATTAACTCTTGGTACATGCTATGCTCGTGCAAATCAAGATAATGAAGCTTTTCCATACCTGGTTAAATCACTAGAAGGGCCAAAAGAAGGCCATTACCTGAATCAAAAAGATAAAGAGACCGCTTTCTTTCTGCTGAGCCAGATTTATTTAGATAGAAATTCAGGTCATTATAATCTCAAATTAGGTGCAAAGTATCAGGCACTTGGCTCTCCCGACTTTAGTCAAACCCTTGGCCAGTTAGGGGCCGAACAAGTGTTCCTTCCAAGAGTAGAAGTTGTTTCTCATGAGGCAGGTCCTTCTCAATCCGGTCCTTCCAAAAAACGAGCTAACAAAAAAGCGAAGAAAAAGAAATCCAAAGGCGAAGATCCATTTAGCCAAGAGTTAACAGAGCTCAGCGTAGCTGCGACTTTACAGTCTGATCGTACAGAGGAGGCTGAGACAGGTATTCAACGAATCAGGAAAAAGCTAGAAGGCTCTTCATTAAGTGAACCTCAGCGACAGCAGTTGATGGCTCTGCATGCTGAAACTTGTATAAGGTTGAGCAATTATTACTTGAACAGGCACATGTATAAGGAAGTTAGTAAGCTTCTGACGTCTTTCAGGAATAGCTCTTCGGAGGACAGTTACACGAAAAAGTGTAAATCAAACTTAGAAAAAGCTGAAAGAAAACTGGTAGAAAAAGAAAAGCCCAATCAAAGAAATAAAAAAAAGGGAAGTAAGGAGAAAGAAGTAATTGGCACCAATGGCTCAAAAACGTCAGTTAAGGGAAAGGAACCTGCTGGCCAATCTGCGGAAGATGAGAGCAAAGTGGAAGTGTCAAAGAGTCGTAAGCAAAAAGCTAAAGAAAAGGCCCATAAAGCGCAAAAAGTTGTAGCTAGTCTTTCTCCAGAAGCACTCAAGCAGAAAATTAAAACCGAGACAGAAGAGTTTGCAAGACTCCAAGCTGATCGGCTTTTAAATTGGCAAAGAAAAGTTGAACAACGAAGACTTGCAAGCCAATCCAAGCACTTAATTGGGATGGAGGCTGCGGACTCATCTAGTGGGCGACCAAAGCTGGGGCGAACTCTTAGCTCAAACAATTTAACTGTGCAAGAATTTAAGGTTGTCGTCGATGATTCAAAACTCTCTGAAAAACTAGAATGCTTAGCGAGTCCTACAAATACCTCAGAAGAAGCCTGCCGTTATAAAGAAATCAAAAACCAGCTTGAGACAACTCCGTCTCAAGGAGCTTATAATCCTCACTTCCTTCCACAAGAGAAGTGTTGGTCCATCGATTGGAAAGAAGCAAAAGGTCAAGGCAAACAAAAGGGACGAGGTGCGCAGCGCCTTCTTTATCGAATAGAAGGAAATACAGTTAAGATTCTTGGGATTTTTGATACGCACGAGGGTACAAAGCATATCCAATGAATCATTTATCAATAAGTGAGAGACCGCACCACAATCAATTCAAAACCTGATTTGAAAAGTATTTTTTTGTATCTATTGAAATCAATTAAATAAGTAACTGCTTAAATAGCATGAAATATTATTTAAATTGAGGTTTATATGTATAATAATTTTGTTTCAAACTTAGCATTTACTGCTATCCTAATATGTACACAATCTGTTTTTGCCATGGTCGAAGTTGATGATGCGATTGCCCCAAACTTTCTTCCGCCCAAAAAACGACATACCCTGGAGTTTAGAAATGAGGCTGCAAAAAAAGCGCGGTTTAAGAATTCAAACGAGGACGAAGATAAAGGTAAAGGTAAAGAGGACAGCAATTCTATAGAAGTTATTGATTTAACCTTGGATGAAAGTAGTGATGAAGAAGCTCCCATCGCGCCAACACAAGAAGAACAAGATCTTCAAAAGGAAACCTTACGACACTTAGCAACAGCCTATAAGTTAGCTCTTGATGGAAAGAAAGTGAACCTAAGAGGCGCTATTCAGCAGTATAGGGAAATTTACCCTCATGATGTAAGGACAGATGCAGACCTTATGAACTACCTTCGTAAAAGCTGTAGGGGTTTATAATCTTCTCTTAAAACACTTTGAGAATAATACAATTAACAGAAGCATTAATTATTTAAGGGATGGCTTGATAGTCATCCCTTTTTCTTTTGATATTTATAGCTTAAGAGAGACCTTGTCAGATGATCGAGAGTGGGGTATAGAACGAGGGAGTTCATAGAAGTAGCAAGTTAGTAATGATTTTTGCTGCAATGTTTAATCAACAAAAAGGAATATGAATGTCTGGAAAGTTTGTCGTTGATAGTAAGTCCGTTCGTGGGCTTGCCAAGATCCTTCAAGATACAGGTTTGACAGAAATTGAATATCAGGTCGGAGAGCAAAGGATCCGCGTTGTTCGGGCCGCTTCCCAAGAAATGGTTCAAACAGTTCCTCAAGCTCCAGCCATCGCTGTACCTCCTCCCGTACAAGCCGCAACTCCAGCAACACAACCCGAACCTGCAGCTATAAAAGGCGAACCCGTGGCATCGCCAATGGTGGGGACAGCTTATCTCTCCCCAGAGCTTGGTGCGGCTTTATTTGTCAAAGCTGGAGATGCAGTTAAAAAAGGGGATACCTTGCTGATTGTCGAAGCGATGAAAGTTATGAACCCGATTCGGGCTCCACGGGATGGTAAAGTGGTTGAAGTGTGTGTTCAAGATTCAAGTCCCGTTGAATATGGTGAACATCTCGTTATTCTTGAATAACAAAGGATTTTCCAAATGTTTAAAAAAGTTCTGATTGCCAATCGAGGTGAAATTGCCCTTCGTATCCTGAGAGCGTGCCGGGAAATGGGTGTCCAAGTTGTTGCTGTTCATTCCGAGGCTGACAGTGATGCGATGCATGTTCGCTTGGCAGATGAAAGTGTATGTATTGGGCCGGCTCCTTCCCGGGACAGTTATCTAAATATTCAAGCGATCCTATCTGCCGCTGATGTCAGTGGTGCAGATGCCATTCACCCTGGTGTGGGATTCTTGTCTGAAAATGCTGCTTTTGCCGAAATGGTGGAAGAACATGGTATGGCATTTATTGGCCCAACTCCTGAGCATATTCGTCTTATGGGTGATAAAATTACAGCAAAAGAAACAGCCCTTGAACTTGGTATTCCTGTCGTTCCTGGATCAGACGGTGGTCTTGATCCAAATGGTGACATCGATGCTGTAGCTGAACGTATTGGTTACCCCGTTCTTTTGAAAGCAGCATCTGGTGGAGGTGGTAAGGGCATGAAAGTAGCCCATAGCTCTGCTGAATTGGATCAAGCCTTTCGTATGGCCCGTGCTGAAGCCAAAGCGTGTTTCGGAAATGATGAAATGTACATGGAAAAGTACCTTGGCCATCCCCGTCATATTGAGGTTCAGGTGATTGCCGATACCCACGGGAATGTGGCCCATCTTGGTGAGCGTGATTGCTCTCTTCAACGACGTCACCAAAAAGTATGGGAGGAAGCTCCATCTCCTGCCATTTCTCCCGAAGCACGCGAAAAGCTAGGGGATATGGTTGTAAAAGCCATTAAAAAGTTGGGATATAGAGGCGTTGGGACTATTGAGTTTCTCTATGAAGATGGCAAATTCTATTTCATGGAAATGAACACCCGTATCCAAGTTGAGCACCCCATTACGGAAATGATTACAGGCGTTGATTTGGTGCAGGAGCAAATTCGCATTGCAGCCGGCCTTCCGCTCAGCTTTAAGCAGAAAGATATTGAATTTAAAGGTCATGCGATTGAATGCCGTATTAATGCTGAAGACCCAGTATCTTTTATTCCTTCACCCGGTGAAATCAAAAACTACCTTGCACCGGGCGGTCTTGGTGTGCGCGTGGATAGTGCAGTTTATCAAGGCTACAAAATTCCTCCCCATTATGACAGCATGATTGCAAAGCTCATTGTATATGCGGATTCACGTGAAGAATGTATCCAAAGAGCAAAACGTGCTCTTCATGAATATGTTATCACAGGCGTCAATACGTTGCTTCCGCTTCACTCTGCTTTGGCTCTTGAGGAGGACGTCTGCAAAGGCGACTATGATATTCACTGGCTTGAGAAATGGCTTGCGGCACGAGCAGAAAAAGAAGCCGCTTAACCATTGGGATTAGAAACGTATTCTTTTTGCATTTTGAATATATAATTGAACATTTTATTATTCAAAAATATCTCTTAGAATACTTCAGAGCTCAACTCATCAAATTTTGTTGAAGTTACAACCCCTCGAGTTTTTCCGCTTTCGCCAGCGTAAGTCCGCTTGGCCCTACCTGTTTTAATGTAACCCTTGGACCAACTTTTAAACCTTTCCAACAAATCGGCTTTTTTCAGAGTACCAGACACCTCTTCTTCAAGTGCTTTGACATTTCACGCAACTTGTTCAGCTTCTTCAAATACCATTGCTTTTTGGCAATCCTCCATTAATTCTTCGATAACCAATAGATGTCCTTCAAGTTGCTTACGATACCCGTCTACCTTATTTTTTTTATCTATTTTTTCTTGAAGGGGGCGCTTGACAGACATCATTTGCTGTTCAATTAGAGAGATAGCCTCTTCTTTTTCGGCGATTTGTTTCTCCAATTCGACAAGTCTTCCCTCATAAATTTTCTTAGCTTCATAAGCTTTTTCTAGATTTTCTTCATAAGTCCTTATATCTTCAGTTAGCTGATTTTTCTCTTGTACGAGGTCAGAGAGTTTAGGTTTTGTTGGAGATTTTGGAAGAGATGGAACGCTCTTAAGCTCTTCGAAATCAATGGATTCTCGGCGATTAAGTTTTGCGAATTTATCTTTTAGTAAAAGCACAGTTTTTTTTGGTAGGCTGAAATTACTTAATCTCCTCTCTGCTTCTTCTAATTTATCATAGGCTTGTTGGAAAAATTGACTTTGATTTTCAAAAAGTTTTTCCAGATCTTTCATACGTTTCAATTGCTTAGCAGAAGTAGCTTCAAGTGTTTCAAGTTCTTCTTGTGCTGTTTCCAAATTAGATTGCAGAGTTGTTAATTCAGGCATTAATACAGAAGTAAGGTGTTTTATGCTGAGAAGAGTCTGGAACCCAGAGATTTTAAGGAATTGAAAAAGTTTTTTAAAATCTTCTAAAGAATCATCCTTGCCTAATTCTTCCATCAAATACCTTTGAATAGAATTGGACAGTTCTGTATTATTTAATATTGTCGCTGTTCGCAAAGTATCTAAAGGAATATCAAGATTTAATTCCTTAAGTTGATCACAAAATGAGCTTAGCATAGATTCGGGTGTATCCTGAGAAAGGCGGTGTTTGTTGGGTACTTTAGAGTTTGCCAATTTGGATGAAGAAAGATTTTGTATACTTTCAACCCTCATTAATACAGAAGCCTCAATTGCTTTAGAGACATGGGTTGCAACTGTTAGGCACTCAGTTTTTTTTAGATTAATGCTCTCCTCTATCTCTGAAATATGGTCATGTTTTTCACTCATCCTTTCTTCAATTTCAAAAAGCTTCGATTTTGTGTGTGCGAGTTTTAACTGGAGTTCCTCAAGTTCTTGGGCATTTTTATGATATTCTACTTTTAAATCCTCTATCTCATTATTTTCTTTTTTTTGTTTTGCTTCAAACTCTTCATCTATATATGAAAGCAACTTTGCGGCTCTGGAGTTTAAATCGCTTTGGTCTTCAATGGCTTCCTTGAACCATTCATTAATTTCGGAAATATTTGTATTATTTCTTTTAATTTTCCTCCTTATTTCCTTTTTATCTCTTTCTAAATTATCTTTTTCACCTTGCAAACGTGTTTTCTGTTGGTTGAGGGAATCTAAAAGATTTCTTAGATTAGCTGTGAATCTACGCAAGTCCCTTTGCATGTCCTCATATATTTTCTGTATCTGAGGAAGAATAAAGTGAATAAAATTTCCTAAGTTGAGAAGAATTGTTGTGTCCACGAAAAAAACAGGTACGTGTTTTTGTGCTTCCCTTTGATGAAGTGGTATCCAACTTACATTTTCAAGAAGATTTTCATCAATTTCTAATTCTATAGCTGATGATGCAAGAGGTGTTTTCCCTGAAGTCAGTGGCGATACCTTTGGTGTAGAAATGACTGCTTTTGGAGTTGTTTTTCTTGGCGTTGTTTTCGGAGTTGCTGATGGGGTTTTCGGAATTGGGGGCGTACTTGTCTTCGCAAGTGGATGAGGTGGAGGCGCTCTTTTGGTAGCAGGGGGTGTGCCTGTTGGAACTTTTTTTGCCGGAGGCGTCAACGGGGCTGTTTTTTTCGCAGGTGTATTTGCAACCGGAGGGAGTATTTTTCCTAAAGGAACCAAAGGTGCTGTTGCTTTTACAACGGTAGGGAGTGTTGAGGTCGAGGATGTGTTTACGGGAGGCGTCCTGGCAGAAGAATGAGAAGAGGTCTTTGTGATAGGCGGTGTTTTCGGAGTTGCAGATGTGCTTTTCGCCACAGGTGGATGGGGTGCTGTTTTGGTAGCAGGAGGTGTGCCTGTTGGAACTTTTTTTGCCGGAGGCGTCAACGGGGCTGTTTTTTTCGCAGGTGTATTTGCAACCGGAGGGAGTATTTTTCCTAAAGGAACCAAAGGTGCTGTTGCTTTTACAACGGTAGGGAGTGTTGAGGTCGAGGATGTGTTTACGGGAGGCGTCCTGGCAGAAGAATGAGAAGAGGTCTTTGTGATAGGCGGTGTTTTCGGAGTTGCAGATGTGCTTTTCGCCACAGGTGGATGGGGTGCTGTTTTGGTAGCAGGAGGTGTGCCTGTCAGAACTTTTTTTGCCGGAGGCGTCAACGGGGCTGCTGCTTTTGCAACAGTAGAGGATGTTGCGGCCGAGGATTTGGATTCAAACTCTCGTACCGAAGGAGTTTTTTCCATGATTGGATATACTCCAGTTGGGGGCGTATTGTTTTCTTTAGTGGGCAATTCAAAGGCCAAGCTCCGAGATTGAGGGCTTAAAGGGGGCATTCTTAAAAGCGGATCTATTAAAGTTTTTACCGAAACAATCGGGTTACTATTATTGGCTGATTTTGTTCTTATCGGTGATTTTCGAGAAGAAGGAAGAAAGAAAGCATGATTCTTTTTGCGTCGACTGTCATTAGAAACATTTGACGTTTCAGAACCCAGAAAGCTCATCGCAAGCAAACCTCCGTCTTTGCCAAAAATTTTCTGCACAGGTTTAAAAATGCGAGAGGAAAGGTGTTGAAAAAACAGAGTGTTCTCTTCATCTTGTTTAGAAATGCCTCTACTGATACCCCGCATAGTTATTTTGTTATTTTTTGAAAGGGTATTGTTTTGATGTTTTACGCTCAAATAGTTGCCGCTTTTGAAACTGGTTTTAGAAAAACTAAATGTATTCCCTGCCCAACTCAAATACTCTTCCGGATCCAACGCTGAATGCATTATTTTGGAAACGAGCATGGCTGCAATCATGATAAGTGTAATAGATAGCAAAGAAATAATTATGCTTTGTGGCTTGAGAAGTGCTATGCGACTCATCCTGCTCTCTCTGAGTTGCTCAATGCTCGAGACAAATCTTATAGTATTGAAGTGCCAGTTTGAAAAAAACAATTGCATATTATACCTACATATTCACTAGATAAACTCACAAAACTATGATTTAT
>CAYYRQ010000025.1:0-34979 GCA_964474215.1 uncultured Alphaproteobacteria bacterium | reverse complement strand
TGTTCAGCTCTCCATAGCTCAACTGCCTTGCCCCACTAATAACCGCTACCGCATCTGAGTTTTTGCTCGCTAATTCTTCAAAAAGTTTATAAGTAGCCAAATCATAAAAAGAAGAAGTTGCATCAAAGGGCTGGTTTAGAATGTTAGATTGCATAAGATTTTATTCTTAATCCCTGTTAATTTTTAAGAAACTATAGTTCCTTCTCTTTTAAAAATCAAAACGGAACCCTAATTTATTTTTCTTTTCCTGTTAAGCACACAACAGGAAGAATAAGGACTAAAGAAGCTGCAGCCCATTAGTTAAATAACCCATTCTTTTTGTAAGTAAAGTCTTTCAGAAGAAATTCCTTTTTCCTTGCATGCAGCTACAAACTTATCAGACTCTTTAAGTTGGATGGAGTCTGGAGTATACTGTAAGGCCATAATATGAGTTAGCCAAGGTTCCATCCCCATTGCATAAACGTAAGCTTCTTTACACCTTGATTTCTCAACGATTGACCATGCTTTTTCAAAATTAGATCCCGAAAGAGTTCTCTCGTCATCGTGCCCTTTTTTAAGAGGTTCTGGTAAATAAGGGCCGTATAACCAACTCAAAGGTGCTCCATCGCACTCCATCCCAACAAACAAGACATCAATATTACCGTAATAATTAAATAAATGATCATAAAGATGAGGATCCAGATTATTTGAATCGGCAGCCAGCAAAAACTTTTTATCTTTGAGCCTTACAAGATGGGCAAGCTTAGTTTGAATATTTAAATCTGAATGTTCTCCCAAAAATGGAAATCCCGTTATTTCACCATCTTCTATTTTTATTGTTTCTAATTCTCCTAATTCAATAACATTTTTGAATCCTATGCTTTTTAAAATTAAAGAAAGAGAGGGATCTTCTAAAGCTCCTTTGCGATTAGAAGGTACGATGATAGTTGAGACTTTGTGTCTTATCTGTAGCAATGTTTCAAATAAGACATGATCTTGGTGATTATGAGTTAAAAGAACGTAGTCAATTCTATCAGGAAGGTCGTAATATGAAAATCTTGGTGTTTCATTATTGGGATAACTTATCATAGGGTCGACCAAGATAGAAACTGAATCAGTTTGCAACAAGATACAAGCATGCCCAAAGAAACGAATTCTAATACCATCTCCCTTATAGTTTCTGTTCTCATCCTGGGAAGGAGGAATATCGGTAAATAAGGAGTGGAACATTTCTGTTTCTTCACTAGGGACCTTTAAGTCGTTGATTAAATTTGCTACATTTTGAGGGGAATAACGCGACTCAAAAAGCTTATCTATAGCCTCATTTGAAAAGGGGATATCAAGGCATATTTCCTTTTCTTTCTTTACTCTTGGAGTGCTCAAAACAAACGACCGTTTATCACCCTCAATAAACGAAAGAGAAATTCCTTGATGAGTATCATCATAATATTTTTTATAGATAAGCGGTTCTATAATTCTTATAGAAGGATTGTTGCTTGTATCATACACGAGCTCAACAAGCCCTTTGAGATTTTCAGGTAATCTAGGATAAAAAGGTTCTAATGAGTTTCCTATTGCCTCTCGTTTTAAAAGCTTCTCAAATTCTTTTAAAGAAGCATTGAGCTCAATTAAGTTCTTACATTTTTCTTTCGTATCTTTTAAGAGCTCTTTCACTAAATTTACATCTTTAT
Source organism: uncultured Alphaproteobacteria bacterium (assembly GCA_964474215.1). Taxonomy (GTDB): domain Bacteria; phylum Pseudomonadota; class Alphaproteobacteria; order UBA9655; family UBA9655; genus UBA9655. The sequence goes on along the minus strand of CAYYRQ010000025.1, from coordinate 33,309 downwards.
CAGCCAAATCGATAAAAGGACCACCCATTAATTTTGGATTTTTCACAGCTTGCATATGGATTTTAGGAAATTGAACAAAAGATTCCATTATTTTTATATGACGCTCCGCAATATTACAGGCAGCGTTTAAGGGAGGAATAGAGTGAGACCAAGCATACCATTTCCATATCAATGGTTCCATCTTAACGTTACTCTTTAAAAACATATTCCCCACCTATCCTCCAATTTTATTTTAGCTCTCTATATTATCGGTTTTTAACCGTCGGTGGATTCAAGAATGAAGTGCAACACCGTTATTGGCAATTTCAAGGTCGAAGTGCGAATTTCCATTAAAGATTACCTCTAAAGAAGCGTTCTTGCAAGAACGCTTCTTTAGGCGACAAAAACCCAAGAACCTTCATGGGTCTTCGGTTGAGTTTATTCATAATTTCCTCAATTCTATTTTGTGATATGTGATCAATGTTAGCTCGTTTTGGAAGCTTTTCTCGAATCAAACGATTTCCATTTTCTATGGCTCCCTTTTGATAAGATTTATAAGGATCACAAAAATATATGTCTGATTGTAGAGATTCCGCCATTCCTTTGTATTCTGCAAAAGCTGGATCATTATCAAGGGTTAGAGAGTTCATCATATCGACCTTCTCACTCATATAGTTAATTAATGATTTTGACGTTTCTTTTGCTTTACGATTTGCATTCTTAATCCCAATCAGAAACCGTGTCTTCCGTTCTCGAAGAGTTAGCACATTTGTCTTTGTCTTCTGAAACAAGATTAAATCACCTTCCCAATGTCCAAAAGACTCTCGATTATTAACATCCTCAGATCTCTCATGAATTGACATCTTGTCTGGATTTGCCTTCCGTCTCTTTCTCCTGATACGAGGATAGCGGTAAGGGCGTTTCTTCCTCAAGTATTGATGAAGCTTTAGAACCTTTCCTGAGGGGCTGTATATGTATTGGTAGATGGTTTCATAGGACACAACTGTATAACCCTGTTCTCTCTTCAATCTTCCTGCAATTTGCTCGGAACTCCAGCCTTCTTTCAGTTTTTCAAGGATATGATTCCTAATCTCTTCATTCCTATCAATCTTGCTTAGCTGATAGCGTCGCCTTAACAGATACTGTTGGCTTGCAAAATCTGGCCGATAACCTATCTTTCCACAATTCCTTGAAAGCTCTCTATATATTGTTGATTTATGGCGGCTTATACTTTCGGCTATCTTTTGGAGACTATATCCCTCAAATAACAGAGCGTATATCTTTAATCTCTCCGTTTCACTTAGGTGTTTGTAATTCTTCTTCGTCATTCGACCTCCTGTCTTGCAAATTAGACTCCTAATTTTTTAACAGAAAGTCGCACCTCATTCCTGAATGTACCTAATGGAAATTCGCACTTCGACCTTGAAATTGCCATAGAAGGCGTTGCACCTCATCCTTGAATTCTCCGTCTTCTTTTAACTTAACCATGTGCATGGATCTTTGAAGCTTATTCCATTTATCATGCAGCTACATCTTGTTTAAGAGAAGTATTTAATTGTAATCTTTCCGTGCTATTCCTCAGTTTTTTAAAACCGTATTCTATGAAACGCGCAAAATTATAAACTTCTTCAATTTGGTTAAGATCAATATGATTGTGATCATCTTCTCGAGAGCATAAAGCTAAATCTTCTTCATATTGATGTGGCCTTTTCTCGTAGTAAGATTTTACAGTCTGAAAATAGATAGATTGATCAGGTCTATTAACTCCAAAGCCAGCCCCCTCATTCATACCTACTTTTTTCCTATGAGTAATTTCTAATGGGAGTTTACCTTGGAATAAAGCACGCAAGGCAACCTTATTTGTATCACCTTGAATACGAGCTTTAGGAGGCAGTTTGAGCGCAAGCTCAACCAGCGCTTTATCCATGTATGGTACTCTTGCTTCTAGAGTCGTATACATAGATGCTCGGTCAGCCATCTTTAAATAAGAGTTATGAATGATCGATAATGAATATCTAATTAACTCATCTTGTTTCCCTTTCGGAGCTTCCCTAATAAAATCATATCCTCCAAACAACTCATCAGCTCCTTCACCATTTAAACAATATTTAAACCCATCTGCAGCAACTTGTCGGCACACATAATGATAAGCTACAGCATTACGAACTAAAACAGGTTCAAAGGATTCAGTCATATATACTCCCCGTTTTAAATAAAACTCTCCCATTTCCTGCACTGAAGGTAAGACAATGACATGTTTTATGTTGAGAAGCTCACATAACTTAGTTGCTGCTTGTAAATCTGCTGAATTTTTATTTGGTTCAGAAAGAGTATATGCAATAACATTTGGATGAATTCGACTAGCTAGATAGGTAACAATAGAGCTATCTACACCACCACTTAATAAACAAGCAATTTTAGAGTCATCTTTGTTTATGCGCTTTTCCACGGCGTTCTTTAGAGTGCTTTTTAAGGTGTGGAGATAACTTGGCTCTTTTTTATTAATCTCGCTTCCTGAATTGAAGTTTCCTAAGTTAATATATTTTTCTTCTTTTAAATTAATCCATATACTTCCTGGGGAGAGCTCTATAATTTCACTATTTACTTTTTTAGCAAGAGATTTCACTTCAGAAGAAAAAAAGACTTTATCCTCATGATAAGAATAATATAAAGGCTTAACCCCCATAGAATCCCTTGCTAATATTAAGCTTTTCTTCCGATTATCATAGATAGCAATTGCAAATTTCCCATCCAAATAATCAACAAAGCTCATATCCCATTTTAAATAGGCATTCAAAATAACTTCGCTATCACATACAGAATTAAAATTAAATTTAGAAGATAGTTCCTGCCTCAATTCATGGTGATTGTAAATTTCCCCATTAAATATGGCAGCCACTCTTTTATCCTGGCTTTGGAAAGGTTGTTTGCCTGACCCTTCATCAACTATCCCTAACCGATGCATTCCAAGAGCAACTTCGGGAGTTATAAGCATCTCATATCTATATTTTTCTTCTCCTCTATGGGCAATCGGGTCTAATAGATGCCTGAGCTCGTTTTCATTTGGAGTATTTCCTAATATTCCTGCAATTCCACACATATTTTATATACTTTCTTTTGTTAGGCTAAAGCTCTCAAATTTGACCATTGCTGACTCTCTATATCTTGTAAAGCTCTTACAATTGCTTCGGCAATAATAGAATTTGGGTCAATAAATTGAAGATCAGGATCGTTTTCTAGATAGGGAAGAACTAAGGGTAATTCTGTACATCCAAAAATAATGTAATTACATCCTTTATTTTTTAATTCTTTTATAGCCTCTCTTACAATAAGACTTGGATTTGGAACATTTCCCTCTAGGAGAATGCACTTATGAGGATGGTTTTTTAGTATATTAATTTGTTCTAAGTTAATTCTCGGAATATGATTTGGATTTTCTAAACGCAGCTCTTGGCGATGCAAATCTGTTCCAGCTTTGATAAGGTAAATGGCTTCCATAACCAAATTTTGCGTAGGCTCTTCAAGAGTCACTATCTCAATCCCGTGCCTAGCCAGTAAATTATGATATAATTTTTTTTCTAAGGTTGCTTTTGTGGAAATAAGGCCTACCTTGTAACAGTCTGGAAAAGTAGTACGGAGGTATTCAGCTGTCTTTTCGATAATGCTTATAATTGGAATTTCCGTTTTTTCTCTTAAAATTGGCAGATGCATATGCGCTGTATTACAGGCGAGCAGTATAAGATCAACACTCAAAGCTGAAACAGAAGTAATATATTTAACATATTGAGTTAAAGGGTCAGGCCGGCCAAAAAAAACTGAATCACTTCTATCGTATGTTTCGGAATAATTAAAAACGACAAGATTAAAATAATCTTGATCAATTAATGGGCTTACAAGTTTCTGTGTAGCAGATAGAATTTTCTTTTCTATATCTAATGTTGCTAATGGCCCAGAGCCTCCGATAATGCCAATAGTGGGCTTCATAAAATCTATCCTAATTCCCTAATAGTTTTTTATATAATCTATTGCTAAGCAAATGAAAATAAAGATTCAAAGGGATTTGTTTAAGTGTGTGCTTCCAAAGGTGTGTTACTGAAATATTTACTGACAAACCCTGAACTTGATGCCACCAATAAGGAGGAATATAAAGAAGGTCTCCTGCTTTAAGAATAACCTCGACCGGGCGAACGTTTTTAAGTTTTGGAAACTGCGATAAACATGATTTATTATTTTCTATAGGTATATCTATCTGGCTTGTATGAGCGATTCGAGAATAAAAAGGTTGCCTATATAAGTATTTTGACTGTTCAGGAGAAAATAATAAGACTCTTTTTTCCCCGTATATTTGTGTGAGAAAGTTATTTGGTTCATCAAAATGAAGGGGAACAAATGAATATTTAGTGCCTATCCAAATATCTGGATAAAAAAAGACAGTGTCCTTAAATGTTTTTACTATTATATCAATATCTTCATGCAATGTAGGCATAAGGTCTTGTATGCAGGTCTTTTGCAAGTAAAGGGTTCTTGCTTCTTCCTCACTGGAGGTAATTTTTTTTATGTAGCTTTTAAAAGGCATAGTCTGCACTCCTCCTTTTAAAGCACCTGTTTTTCTATCCAATTTATGTATGCCATTCTGAGCCTTACCAACTTTGACATCCTTTGAGCCCAGAAGAGAAGTTAAATATTTAAGAGTCCATCGCTTGACGGCTTTAGATTCTTTGAAAGCACCAGGTACTAATATAGGATAAAAAGGCATATCTTTTATATTAAACTCTGAAAGTTTACTTAATTTTGTAATTTCTTGAGATAGCATCTGATTTCTCTTCGGATTATATTGCTTGACTTTCATGGATGGGACTATGAGTCTCTATCATGGTGTTCCAAAGCCTTTGATAAGGCACGTTATTCTTTAACAAATCTTTATGTGTTCCTAAAGAAACCACACAACCGTCTTTCATATAAATAACATTGTCAACTTTATTTAATATCTTGAGGTTGTGAGTAATAAATATTTTAGTAATATTCTGATATTTCTTTTCTAATGAAGAGAATATGCGTTCTTCAGTATCGATGTCTAAAGCAGAAGTAGCTTCATCAAATATTAAAACTTTGGGTCTTTTAAGAAGAGCCCTTGCTATTCCAATACGTTGTTTTTCTCCCCCTGATAATTGGACTCCCCTTTCGCCTACTATAGAGTTATAGCCATTTGGAAGTGTTTTAATCCATTGAGACAGATTTGTTGTTTGAGCTATAGCTTGGAAAAGCTCAGTATCTATGCTACTTTCATCTCCAAGAGTTAAATTTTTATATATGGTATCATTTAATAAAAAGGCCTCTTGAGGTACAATGCCTATTATTTTTCTTAATAGTTGCATATCCACATTTTTAATATTTTTGCCTTGAATGAAGATATTTCCTGAAGTCGGCTCATAAAAATTGTAAATTAACTTTGTTAACGTTGACTTTCCAGATCCATTAGTACCAACTATTGCAGTAGTTTTTCCCCTTGGTATTGTGAAAGTAACATCTTTTAAAGCCGAGCTTGAATTATTTGGATAACAGAATGTAACCTGTTGAAATTTTATTTCACTTGCCTCTTCATTAATCTTAAAATGGGTAGGAGTTTTATCGTGTAAAGCACTATTTTTCAGTAGGTGAAGTACATCCTCCAAATTGGTTAATCCTTCTCGCACATTCCTAAAAACAGAAATCCCTATCATGTTTAATGGAATGAGAAACTGTAAGAGGTATCCATTAAATAATACAAAATCACTCACCTCTAAATTATTTCTGCAAACACCAATTCCTGCGAGAAGAGTCATAAAAGTAAAACACAGTCCGGTGATAATGGATTGCCCAATGGCAACTAAGTCAACACGGATTGTCTTACGGACAACGGCCTCTTCTCGCTGGGATAACCTCTTATCGCATTCTTGAAGAACAGAGTCACAACTTAGTTGATAATGGATTCCTTCTATGTTTAATAATATATCTGTAATGTATGTACTGACCTGCCTGTGATAATGGTTACTCTCTCTCTGAACTTTCACAATCCACCCTATACAATACCAGCTAAAAGAGATATAAGTTAATAACAACAATAAAAGAAAAAAAGAAAATGAAAGTCCATAATAAAAACCAAGAAGAAAAGCCGCGAAAAATATTTCAAATATCACAGGAATAATAATAAAAAGCATACAAAAATACACATTGGGCATATGAAGTTGAGCTCTTTCTATTGCGCTCATGAGATTACCTGTGGCATTTTGTACGTAAAAAGAAAGGGGTAACTCTAATAAATTTTTAAAAATTTTATAACAAAACTTATTTATACTACGCTCAAACACTCGACATGCAATAGTTTGCCTTACATTTATAAGAACTTGAATAAAGGTCCACAACACCCCATAAGAAGCTAATAAGTAAATGACTATGGACAGCTCATTAGGCCTGGGAAGGTACTCAATAATAAATTTTAGAAACCAAGGTAATAGCAACAAAAGTAACGAGCTTAACAACATTAATAGAAAACTTGTAATCAACTGCCACCGGAGTCCTCTGCCATTTTGCCAAAGCAGAGAAAATAACTCGAATAACGTGGTTGCTCTGTTATAAATGTTTAATCCCACAGAAACTCCATATTAACTAAGTTTTCTTGTCATAGGGATAAATTATTCACTTTTATTGAGCTCTTCCATCTGTTTTCTTAAACTTAACGGTCTCATATCCACCCACACCTCTTCAATGTAGTTTAAACATTCCTCTTTAACTCTTGGGTCTCCAATAGATTCCCACCCATCAGGAATTTTTTTATAATAAGGCCAAATTGAGTACTGCTCTTCATGGTTTTTCACAACGAAATAAAGCTCTTGTGAATCATTTTCAGTTACTAAATCATTCTTATTAACTAGCTTAAGATCTGACATTATTTTTCCTTTTTTTATATTTATTTAGCGGGGAGTAGAGCTTACTGAAGCTTCATTATTATCAAGTAACTCTATATATCCAAACCCTTTCCTTGTTTTTAAGTTAATTTCTGCATGACATTTTACATTATGAAAATTTAGTTCACATGTTCCTGCGATTTTAATCGTACTGGTATCTTTCTTAAGAATATTATCATTTAGTTTTTTAGATCCTTCTTCAAGATTAATTCCGATCTCTGTTCCTCCTTCTGTGTCTGTAAATTTAATAAATACAAACCCACCTTTTATTCGCTCACTTAACTCATTCAAAGTCTCTGTTCGAGCCTCAAATTCTACAGGATGTTTGCCTTCAACAAGAGTACCGACTAATCTGTCCATTATGCTCTCCACTAATTTTTTATATTAGAAACTTATAAGATTCATAAAGGAAAAAATGATTACAATCCCCCCCACAAAATCTTATTCATTGAATACTCTAGGCCAGGAAGCGCGCTTAATCAACACCTCCTTTTTTGTATCTACATACATCACAAGAGATTTTAAGCAAGGGCTTGTTAAAGATAAAGTGATATCGTATCCACAAGTGGGCAAAAAAAGTCCTATTTTTGTTAAATCCGAAACAGTTCCCATAAGGATTACTAGGTCTATTGCCATTTCGCAAGGATAATACAACTAGGGCCTTACCTTTGTTTGTCCATCTCCGACTTATAATTTGTCTTATTTCACCGTTCATGCTCTTTCGTTGTAATCCTTCTTTAAATCGGAGAGCCATAATTCAGCTTACCTTGTTTAGATTCATTTTTTTGCTTATTTTACTAAATGATATCCCACATTCAAAAAGAGAAGCTCTATGGTAAAAAACAAATGGTTCCTCACTTTTAAACAAAATTCCTGTGCAAAAACAAGAATATTTTGCTTCCATCATTCCGGCGGTGGAGCCTCTGCTTACTTTCCTTGGGTCAAGCAGCTTTCTTCATCTCTCGAATTAGTAGCTATTCAACTTCCAGGTAGGGAAGATAGATTTTCGGAAACTCTTGTAAATAATATAGACGATATTGTGAGTAGTTTGAATACAAACTTTTTGCGTTATATGGATAAGCCTTTCTTTATTTTTGGACATAGTCTGGGCGCTCTTCTTGGTTTTGAGTTTGCGAAATCTGTTCAACAGAAATATAACATTACACCTCAACATATAATTGTTTCAGCAACGAAAGCTCCTCATCTTCCTTTACGCAGAAAAAATCTTTCACAATTAGACCTGATCAACCTGAAAGAAGAGCTCACTTTATATAATGGAATAGATAAAGATATCCTTAACAATGAAGAACTATTTAATTTATTCATTCCTATATTAAGGAATGATTTTTTGTTATACGAAAAATATAAATGCCTTGATTTATCCCCCCTTTTTTGTGATATGACTACTCTTTCTGGTACTTTTGATCAAAGCGTAAAGGAAGAAGAAATTCTTGCTTGGGAAAAGTATACACAAGGTCAATTTAAGCATATATCTTTTCCTGGGGATCATTTTTTTGTGAAGCAATTTCAGAAAGAAATTGTAGAAATTATTAATCAAATAGCGGAAAAATATATATTATAAATAATGGAGAAATCTAACTAAAGATAGACAGCAAAGGATTGAGGTAAGGCTAAAGAACAGAATCATCTTGAAGATGATGGGTTAATTTAAGGCTGGCGTGGACCATATGAAGGCTTCTGCTAGAAACTTTAGATCTGCGTACAAACCGAGCCAAACGATGACGAATATCGCTATTAGAGGCCTCAATTGGAAAAGTTAAATATTTGCCTGGAAAATGGCGCTCTTCAGGCATAAGCCTGCAAAACCCTGCCCAATGATCTGTTGCAAATACACATTCCCCATCATCGACACGATCAATTAATCTTTTGCAGCATGAGTCGCTACGAGTGCCCAGCTCCCATCCGAGAGGGCGACGCGATACGCCATCAATGGCTCTCCAGATCCAAATTTTCTTTTTTTTCCATTTACGAAATGCCACATCTCATCAATCATGACGATCTTGCTTTCTGCATGAGGGGAGTTATCTTCAACTAAGTCCGCTTCTTCCCTCACCCATTTCAACACAGCAACATCGCTCACTCCAAGCAATTTACCAATCTTGTTCATAGAGATGCCGCACATTCCATAAAGGACAATCCCAAAGGCCTTGAGAGCAGGATGAATCCCACGTTTTTTTGTGTGAGTAAAGTTACATCTACATTCACGACACCGATAGCGCTGTAACCCTCTTACAAATCCATTCTTAACAAATTTTTCAGATCTACATTTCTTGCAGCAATTTTTTGTCATGGTTCACCTCCATGAACAACTATGCCATTCCCTGGGCTTCTTATCTATCTTTAGTTAGATGTCTCTAATATCTGGAGGGGATAAGAATACAGCAACTTGATATAATAATTCGTTTGGAAGCATATCTATAGGCTGATTTTCTGTACCTACAAGCCCTTCAATTTCGTAATCTTCATCACAGTCAATTTTTTTATAATGATGTCGTATTAAAGCTCCTGAGCACTCTCCAAAAAGGCGGCTAAACACATTGGAAAGTTTTCTCAAGATCTTTGACATGTTGCTTCGTTATAATTTTCAGAGAAGCTTCAGCTTGCGCATGAACCTTATGTAATTCACTTTTTAAAGGTTTGTGCTCTTCGTATATTTTCCTGAATAGCAAATCCCCTTCTTTACGACGAAGGTAGATAAGAGGAGCAGAGTTGTTCTCCTTGTACGGATAGATTTTTTCTAGGTCTTGAGCAATCTTCATCAGAGAGACTCTCTGTTTTTGGGAAGGACTTTCTCCATGGGTTTCTTGGAATCTTAGGATATCTTTGGCACAATGAGCAGCGGCCTTTTCGGAAAGGGAGTGTAGTTTAGATAGCTTGTCAGCTATCTCCTTTTCCTGAGTCCTGTGTTTTTTGAGTTCTCTCTCCGCAAGGTCAGGAATCCTGGAAGAAGGCTCTTTCCCAGCTTTCTTTGCTTCAAAGTATAGGCGTCCTTCAATAGAGGCTTGGCGTTCGGCAATCATGTGGGCGAGAAGGTTATCCCGCTTTTCATCAAAATGTCCCTCTTGATCCCAATCTTTGATCATGTCGTGTCTAATTTCAGGAATGCGATCGAGCTCATATTTGGCTCGTAAAAGATAGAGTTTTGTTTCATCTCCTGTCGGTTCAGTGCCTTTGAGTTTATGTTGATGCAAAATAAAGTCTGCAGCTTTTTCTGATTGGAGAGAAATCCGGTTCCTTAACTCAGGGGTAGGGGAGAGCTTTTCTATTGTGAGATAATCGTAAAGGACTTTCTTGCATTGGGTTTCTATTTGTTCAAAAGCGTTTTCTTGAGGAACCGGAGCTTTAAAAAAAGAAGGGGAAAGGTTTCTTTGCAAGATTTCCTTAACTCCTTGGGGTCCTTTCTCTTTCAACACATCATTAAAGTCCTGGCCTAATTTATCAGGCTTAACGACGGTAACGTTAAAGCCTTTTTCTTGAAGGGAAAGAACAGATTTTGCTAAACTTTCTGCAGCCGGAGACTCAGGTCCATCATGGTCAGCACAAATAATGATTTGTGTCTTTGGATCATTTGGCTCAACACGCTTGATATTAGAAAGACCCAGGCTAGCTTTGATTGTTCCTTTTATCCCCACTTCCTTAAGGCTGAGGGCTGTTTCGACTCCTTCAGCGATAAAAAGGATGCCCGATTGGTCTTTCTGAAGAACTACACAAGATCCTTTAATCACGCCAAAAGACTTTTTAGGCACATCAAGAGAAGCTTTCTTTCCTGTTTCAGGATTCAAAAAAGTGAGTTGTACCGCCGTGACTTGCCCCTCTGGATTTCGAGCTGCAGCCATGAGACAGGGAGAGTTAGTTTGAGTTGTTCGATCATAAAAAGAAGGGAGATACCGAAGATCGTTAGATAATTCTCCTTCAATCTTTCGGTGCTCTCGCAGATAGCGTTCTGCAAGAGTTTCTTGAATGGGTTGTCCTTTATTCCAAAGAGCCTGAGCTTTCGCGATTTTTGCCTTGTTTTCTTTACCGATGTCTTCTTCGAGAAACTCTTGTTTCTTTGGAAGAATTGAGGGAGCATGTTTTATCCTCTCAGGTGTCAACCCTGCCCAAGACGCTCCATACTCGACAGCGTCCTGAAAGGAGAGTCCTTTGAGCTTTGTGAGGAGATGAAGAGGTCCCCCGGCCATCTCACTATTTTTAAAATCAATCCAGGCTCCTGTTCTTAGGTTTACGGAGATATGTCCTCTCGATCCATAGCGTCGCTGAGAAGCTGTAGAAGAGGCCTGATGAGGGTGAATTCCTAGGGAACCAAACACATCATCTGCAAAGGCAGCCATGTTCTGTTTCAGCGCATCTTCGACCATGCTGGCTTCGAAGAAGGGCTTTTTGTTTTGAGAGAGTGGCCTCTTTGGTTTAGAGAAAGGATTTGATGTTTCTGGATTAAATAATTTTTCAGCCCGCGTTTCTTCTCTGAGGCTTCTCTTAAGAAGTTTAGGATCCATTCGCATGTCTTGAGTTTTCTGTGTTCTCAGGAAGTGATCGGCAACTTGCCAAAAAGCTTTCTTGGAAACAGCTCCTGCGGCTTCTAGTTCATTGGAGACACGGTCAAAGATTTTGGTGAGCATGTGATCATCCTTTTGCATGAGCTTGGTGAGGGACTCTGCATCTAAGTAATCTGCTGCACTAAGCTTTTCTCCTGATTTGGAGAGCTGTTGAGAAAAGTGTTCCGAACTCCAGAATTCCTTTGAACTTCCAAAGATATGGACATTTTCTCGATGCCGTGTCATTGCCACATAGGTAAGGTTCTGGGTCATGGAGGAGGAAGCGAGTACATAGGACCGATCCACCGTTGTTCCTTGGGATTTATGGATAGTAATGGCCCACCCCTGATCAAAGTAAGGATAGAGGGGCGGGGCAAAGGAAAGCTCCTTCCCCTCATCAAGTTTAACTTTTATCTTTTGCTTGGTCAGCTCTAAGATACTTCCCATGCTTCCATTCTTAACCCCCAGGCCAGAGTTATTGCGGGTAAAGACAATTCGATCTCCTTTAGAAAATACCTTTTTTTCTTGTTTTATAATCTTCTTTCCAAAGTCATCCTCTTCTTCTTTCTTAATGATAAAGGACACTTCTTTTTTGGAAAGGTGCCCTGAATCTTTGAGAGTGGAACGGGCCATCTCATTCAAATCTTTGACATCTCGGTTGGTGTGGGCAAGAGTCAGGAAGCTCTTCTTAGGGGAACCTTTAAAGTCAGCATGCCATGCTTGAATGAGGGCTTCCTTAGCGCTCTGTCTGATATCAGGGTTTCCCTCATCTTTTACAGAAGGAAGTTTTTTTCCAATAAGACGCACATGACCCTTATCTATATAGAGCTGAAGACCTTCAGCTGTTTTCTGTTGCCCAAACAAAAGGGTGGCTTCTTTTTGCCAATCTTCTTTTTGGCGAAGAACAGTGTTGAGCTCAGATTTTCCGATCCTTTCTGTTACAAGGCGGAAGGCAGGGCCCGCTTCCACAGGCTGAAGTTGGGCTCCATCCCCCACCACGATAAGCTTCACGCCTAATTGCTGCACAGCTCCTAATAGCTTCTCAAAGCGCTCCACATCCACCATCCCCGCTTCATCAAGAACGAGGATGCTGTTTGAGGTGTACTGACATCGTCCCTCTTCATAAGACTTCAGGAATTTATGAAGTGTCATGGAGGAAATTCCACTCTCTTCTAGATTCTGAGCCGCCTTTCCTGTAGGGGTCAGACCATAGACAGCATATCCACTGTTCTTCCAAGCTTCCTGACACACGCCTAGCGCAGTGGTCTTTCCAGCTCCTGCAATGCCCACAACACATTTTAGTTGCCCTTCCTCAACCAAATGATGAATGGCTTTGACTTGATCTGAGGAGAGGCCTCCATGATCTTCAAGAATTTTATTGGCCTTGGAAAGTGCAGATTCAGTCTGGTCTTTTTGCACAGCATGGGTTTCATTCTTCCCAATAGTTTCTGCCTTTTCAATAAGGGACCTCTCGGCCTTCAACATGGTTCGGGTGGTATAGATGGCCTTGTCTTCAGAGTCCATTCGTAAAGCTAAGAGCTCAGATGAGCTTCTAAGTTTGGCTTCAAGCCTTTGGAAGAGAGGCACCTCATCTACATATCGATGCAGCACTTTCTGCACATCCGCCCACATAAAGGTGGCATAGTGTTTGGTAACAATATCAAAGACGACCTCTGGTTGTCTTATGATGCGGTATAGATTTCGAAGGTGGACGTCATGAAAGGTCCTGGCTTTATCTGTTAGAGGGGAAAAGCTGTCCGTTCCCTCCAGTTTTTGAAGTCTTCTTTCCTGTTCGATAACGCTCCTACTGCGTTTCGGTTGGGGTTCCATCTCAATACCCCGCTCTTTATTCGAACGATGATCAATTTGAACATCATGACCATGGAGTTTGAGGTGAAAGTTAGAATACTCTTCCCATTTCTCTCTCAGATCGCAGAGAAAAGATTTTGCATTCCACTCTCGGGATTTAGGGGCGAGTCCCTCCTCACTCAATCGACGGGTCGTTGCCGTCACATGGCAATGGGGCTTCTCCTCACCTGTTTTCTCGTCTTTATCAAAGTGAAAGTTCAACTGAGCCGCCATCCCATGACCTGCAATCTGATCCTGAACAAATTCGCGAGCCAGGACCAGATTTTGTTCTTTTGTAAGCTCTCGATGGAGGGCAAATTCAAATTCTCGCCAGACCTGAGCATCAATTCTTTTCTCAGCTTCTTCAACCTTATCCACAAATTCTTGGACGCCTTTTTCTCGGTCATGTCCCATCAGTTTTTGAATCTTTAAAGCCCATTCAGGGGCGTCATTCGGCAAGACCAATTCCACATATTGGACGTCTTTACTTCGGTAGTTAAAGGTCTCCCCTGTGCGCTCATCGTAAAGCTTGCACCCCGCACGATAGGCAATGGCTCGGACTGTGTTCCGGCTACTCCGAGAAAGGACTTTAGCGCTGAAATGATATATGGCCATTTAACTCTTATTTTGTTTTCATTTTGATTCTGGGGGGCTTGCCCCAAAGCACACGTCTGCTCCGCAGACGTATAAGCGCGCATGTCAGACTTTTATCAAAGCCCAACATGACCACTTTCAATATCTCGCAATATCAATTTTCGTATTTAAAAATGTACATATTTATATGAAAGTATATTAAAGTTTTTCAATAAGTTATCTTGAATAACAGTAACATATTTAGTATATTAAGTCATGAATAAAAACAAAATGGAGACTCCATGATCGATAAACTCGCCCACCTTGATTCCAAGATTCAGCTTCTTCAAAAACAGAAGGAGAGAATACGAACGCATCAAGCTCTTTCTTTTATGAAAGAAGCACAAAAAATATTGATAGAAGATTTCACTCCCGAGATCGCTTTATCTGTTTTAAATGATTCTTGGACAGCTGCTTCTAAGCTTCAAAAAGCTGAATGGAAAAAGAAAGGATATTCCTTTCGGCAGCATTCACTTCACGGACCTTACAAAAAGAAGCAAACGGCTAGAACAGCAGATCACCAAAACCCAACAGCAAAAATACAGAATGATGAATAATCTCGAGATCTCCTCTCACGGATTAAGACGCGCAAGAACGAGAAGTCTCATTCAGCTTGGGGGACTCATAGAGAAGGCCGGATTATTAGACACTTTTCAGCTCACATTAGGAGAGGACCTTCAAAAAGATCCAGAAACCAAAGAATCCATCTGCGCCCTTTATAAAGGCCTTCTCGTTCTCAATGAAATGGCCCAATCTAAAGATGTCTCTTTACCTTTATGGAGTCAGCAGGGGTTGAAAGAGCTAAGGAAGTAAAAACATCTGCTGTGTTTAATTCAAAAAATATAAACCAGGGAAAGCGCTATCACTACAATTGATAAAGCAATGAACGTGCCTAAAAGTTTTATAGATGACGATCTTTTCTTTTTCAAAGGTTTTAGTTTTTGAAGCATGGTTTTGACCTTATTGACACTTAGTATAGACTGACTTGAAAATTGTTGTAAGCTTACTTTTTACAATCCTAATTTTGAAAAGAAAAATCTAGGGTTTGATGAAAGTTGGAGGTAAAAAATATAGTTCTGCTTCAATTTCAGCAATTGTTGCTTCACATTTCTGTTGGAACAGTTTTGCCTAATTCATATTCGGCAATGCCCATGGTAATTGTCCAGGCAATGCTTGGATACTTTCGAGAGTTTTGTAAACTTCAGTAAATCTTTTCATACTGTGGAGATTTATCTTAGAAAACCCTTGCGTATCAGGAAAGTAGTTTTTGAGGTAGATTGCTAAAACTTTGATGAGCTTATCTCCCCACTAAGACAATGATCAGTATAATAGGCTTTTACTGTGCAGCACTCTATTTTAACCACTGGAGGATCTTGTCTAGCTTGCTCAAGTAAGTCTGGATCGGTTCTAAATGACCGATTTGATGAGCTAACATGTTTTCCCAGTCTTGTATAAGATCATTTTCTTGAGTCTTTGAAAGATTCGATTTGTTGGTAGTAAAGGGTAGTTTCCTAAAAGCAAGCTTTGCTTTGGTGATCTCTTTAAGAATTTCTAGATCCAGACGATGTTGCTCCTTTCGTTCAAAGAGATGAATAACATCATATAAATCCCTTGGGCGGGCGCGTTCCAAGAGGGCTCTTATCTTTTCAGCAAACAGCTCTTCATATGAATAGGTAAAAACGTGATAAGAAAAGTTACTTTGATCGCCATAAGGATGAGATATTTTTGATTTTATGGCTGGTGTTACAAGCAGTTCATTTTGGGTAAGATCAAGCTTGACCCGTGTAAATGAACCTCTTTGTTGAAGAGGTCCAATATAGCCAACTTTACCTCTGAACGTTTTCCCATTTGAATCAGGATAGACATCTAAAATAATTTCTGGAAATTCAATACCTGCCTGCCCATAAATCCACTCAGTAACATGTGATAGTTGGGATCTGATGATGGTTGGATCAAGAGATGCGGCTTCCGTTAAAGTAAAGTCCAAGTCCTCACTGAACCGGTATTTTTCAAAATAACATTTCTTAAGACAAGTCCCACCTTTAAAAATCCATGACTCTGCAAAAGAAGTGTTGTTCGAAATTCCGGCTAATAACCACCCAAGAACGTAATCCTTTTCGATGATGATAGGATTCACACTTTCTAGAGATGCTACTTGTAAGATTTCCTGCTTTTGAATCACTTATTATTTTCTTTCCACTGGTTGGGAACCCATAGCTGCCACTTTGTCACTAATTTTGGACATTCCTGAGTCGGAATTAGTTTTGCCTTTCCGGGTGACAGGTTCTCTAAAAATTTTCGTTCAATTTTTTGTGTCATCAGATTTTCATATTCCAAGAAAAACCCTAACCTTTTCAAAATGGCTTTGTTTTTCATCTTTAAAGCATAATCGACAAGAAGGTCGATATCTTTATGCTCGGATCTCAAGTATTCTGATAAAACTTCATATAAAGTTTCACTCCCTCCAAAAAAGTGAGGGGTGTCAAAAAAATCAATGATTGTTCGAGAGGGGTCACTTATCATAAGTTTAGTACTTTCCCTCCAAACAACATTCAGTCCAAAAAATTGTTCTTTAGAAACTTTGTGAACAATAAAGGTATGGTTCAGATATTCATACTTGGATTTTTTTTGAGGCGTTTGGGTATAAATGAACGTATTCTTAAAGATCTGGTCTGTTAAGTCCCAATGAGAAACAGCGTCCCATCCCCCAATATAGCAAGGGGTAAAAAGAGCATTGGCAATAACCCATGGATCTTCGACAAAAGGCTGTCCCTCTTCAAGGATTGCAGGCACGGGGATATAAAGCCCTTTCTTAATTCGAAATAGCCATCCCGACTTAGCAAGACGTATTAAGATCTGTTTTGCTTTAGGATAGGAAACTTCAAGGATTGTAGAAGCTTGTTCAATTGTCATAGGCCCTTGGCTTCTCCTAACAAGCAAGGAGAAGTAGTGACGATATTTTGCATCAAATCCTTTTAGCGTTCTCATAGTACATTGAAACTATCATAAATATTATCTTTATGCAACTATCATCAGTCTTATTGTACTTTTTTTGTTGGGTTAATCAGATGATGAAGAGCTTTGTATCAACAATGGCTCAATTCTTTGCTGTGAGCTTTCCAATCTTACTCCCAAATATCGCAGTAGCTTCTCTTAGCGGTTCATCTGCAAGATGAGCATATCTCTGCGTAGTTGAGGCTTGAGTGTGACCTAAGAGCTTTCCTACAACGCTTAAGCTTAATCCGCTGGAGACAAGATGAGAAGCGTGGGTATGGCGTAAATCGTGAAGACGCACACCTTCAAGCCCTGCTCTTGTCCGAATCGTATGCCAAGCTTTCTTAATATCCTGAAGAGAGGCTCCAGGGGTTCTTCCTGGAAATAAAAATTCTGAATCTGCTTTACCTTTCATGCGTTTTAACAGTTCAATTGTTTGAGGAGAAAGAGGAAGGTGCTCCATCCTTTTTTGCTTTGTTGTGTGTGCTGGCTTTGTCCAAATTCCTTTTTCTAAATCGAATTGATCCCAGGTAGCATGGAGGACTTCACTCCGCCTTGACCCCGTTAAGAGAAGTAGACGTATGGCATTTGCGACACTTTGATTGATGTATGAGTTTAATACAGCCCAAAGAGTTTGGAGTTCTTCGTCATTAAGCCATCTATAGCGCTTTTGCTCACTGTACTTTTCTACACCTTTAATTGGATTGTCTAATCGCCAACCCCACTGAATAGCTAAATTAAACATTTTGCTCAGAAGTGCCCGTACTCAATTTGCTCGATAAGGTGTTTCTTTCAACTCAGAATGGAGTTTTTGTAAGTCAAAGGTTGAAATAGTCTTTACATTTAGGTGCCCAAATTTTTTCAGAATAATAGAGTCTAAAATAGCCTTATCTTCTCGATATCCTTTCGGAACCTTTTTAAGCTTAGCGTGATGCTTTAAATATTCCTCAGCTAACTCAACTATCGTGTGGCTTTCTTCTTTGGAGGGAGGAGGTAAGGATGGATCTTCTCCAGCACTAATACCAAGAGAAAACTTTATAGCTTTTTCTCGAGCGAGTTCAGTTGTAATAGCTCCATGAACACCTAATTTTATTTTATGGGTCGCGCGATCTTTGTTTCGATATTGGAGAAAGTACGTTTTCTTACCTGAAGGGTAAATTCGTACACAAAATCCTGTTACTTCTGTGTCCCATAAAACAATGCGCTTGGAAGTATCTGGCTCAGCGCTTTCAACGATTCTCTTGGTCAGTTTATATTTATTTGTTTTTTGTATGTACATAAGTTGGGATCTCTTAACTTTCTTTGAAAGAGTATCAGGACTCATATTTAAGCTCAAGAGAAAAAAGGGGAGCATATGGGGAGCAACAAACATAAACTCGAATAGATTTTCATATACTTTTATATACGATCAAAAATACATAACTCATTGAAATACATACACTTATATACCCTGACATACTTCTATATACGCTTAGCCCCTCGGACTCTTAATCAGCGGGTCATCAGTTCAAATTCGATAGCTCGGAGTCCACCTCTTTTGAGAGCTGCTCAAGGGCAATTTTGGTCGCTTCATGATTATCTAGGCCACCATCGTACTCGCAGATGGCTATGCGTTCTTCGAATGAACTCTTGAGATCAAGAGCTGTTATTTCATCGACATTATTTCTTGTTCCATCCTACTCAGTCCGTGGAACAAGATTTTCATTATTTGTTTAAATTCTGTTCCCTGCTTTGTTCCGCTCTAATCTTTCCAAGACCTTTGAAGCTAAGGATTTAAGATCGATTGTTCCACTCATGTTCCATCCTCCGTTCCAGAAAATAGGTTTTATTCCACTGTTCCACCTCCTAGGGTGTGGAACATGGAACAAGAGTGAATTTTGATGTGTAGTATCATGGCGCTCTCTGATCCTTAATCTCTTTCAATTTGCGATTCACAGTTCCAATTCCTAGACTAATCTCTTGAGCAATTTGGTCCATTCCGACCACCTCAGGGATCAGCATAGATACTAGCTGACCCAGCATAGGTGCGCTACATGACGCTTGCCCTTGGACGAACTATTTCTTCTTCACAGTAAACAGTTGACTTGAAGAGTGCCCACTTACAGAAACAGTATACTTATTCCCAGAGGGATCCTTGACTATGCAGCTACCACTTAACCACACATTCGACCATTGTACTTTATAACTGAAAGTACATGTATTATCATTTCCATTGGCATTGACTGTGAGACCTAATTTAAAATTTGATGTAAGCTCAAGAGCACATTTACCACTCGCCTTGTTTTGAGTTGTAACACTCTCAGATGTTTTGCCAGCCGCCACAGTCACTTTACTGGTGAATTTCTTCTGATACCAACACTTACTGGCACTACTGTCATATGAAAAAGTAAATGGGATACTGGTTTCATTTTTAAACTTCATATCAAAGTTTACTCCAGCAGAAGCTGCTCCACCCATAATAAGTGATACGAAAAATGTTGTTGCGAGTAGTTTTTTCATCAATTCCTCCTAAGTGACAAGACTTTATTTTAAAGTCAAGCTTAAGCCATTCTACCCATGAAATTATTACTAATTTATTAATGCTAATGCCTCAAAACTGGATTCTTGTTTTTAATCATGCTATTTTTTTACGAGAGTTTCTTTGTTGGTTGCAACAACGGCTTCCATAACCAAAGCGAAAAAGAACAGAACTGCAAATGGGGTGACGAGATCTAAAAAAATCGCACCAAGCCACGTTGAAACATAACTTAATAAATAGGAAACAATAAAAAGTAAGATACCAATGGGAATTGAAAATAAAATAAATAAAATGCAAGACATTAAGAATAGTATAAGAAAACGCCCGACACGCTTATGCATTCTATGCCAGCTTGCCCTTAGGGGCTTTTCTTGATCCGTAGATATATAATGAAATGTTAAAACTAAACGGGTAAAAATATAAATACCTAAGGTACCCATAATAATTAGAGAAGCAATTACTATTGAAGTATCAATTGCAAGTGAAAAAAGAAAACTTGCAAGGAAGATCGTACCAGTCACATAGAGACTGGCAAGAATAGAAATCAATATAAAATAAAGAGAAACTTTTAATAACCTTTTATCGAACGGAAAGGTGAACCACGTGTCACCACCCTCACCTAATGTGAGGTAACGAAAGCCATTAATATGCATTCCAAGCACAGCCACTAGCATAAAAACAAAGTACAAGATTGCAGATAAGAATATCCACAGATTTTCTATGGTGCTATCTTGTAAAAGAAGTGAAGTCATATCTGTAACTGGCTCACCAGTTAGGGCGAAAGTGGTGGCCATAAAAGAAAAGCCTGCTAGCCAAATAATATATGGAGCGAATCCAAGTTTTGTCCATTGAAGAATATGAGCGTTATAGTCTCTAAAATTGGCTATTAGTGAATTAAAAAGTTCAACCATTTAGCAAATACCTGCAATTAATTCTATATTTAAATTATGACATATTTAATATTAAATATTAATTAACAGTTATATAAAAAAGATAAATATACGAGTGTATTAACAAATATACTCTATAAATTTTTTTGAAAAAGAGCTATATGCTGTAAAAGGTTTAAAAAATTACATCTTTCCTGAGCATCCGCACAGTACAGAAATTACGCTAACGACAAAAATGGCGATGGGTGCAATTCTATCTTAACAATCTCATTGAGCAGGTCACACCCCACGTAACCCCTGTACAAAGAATTCAAAATACAGACTTGATAAACTGGCGATTAATTGATCATGAGCAAGGTAAAGTATCGATCTTGGGAAATTTACCTTGGTCTTTAGCTTCTTCAATTTGTGATTCAAAGCTTGAGCTATCGTCATATGATGATCCTGACCAAATCCCCGATTGGCATAATGAACTGTTGCATGCCTTTGCAGAAACAACGTAATCACCCTGCCCAGACACAGCTTTACAAGTGCACAAAGAGTTAAAAGGATTGTTTGCGTCAACAATACACGGACTGTCTAAACAGTTCGCCCAAGTTCGATTGTTTGAACACTTCACAAACATAGCTTCAGGATAATATCTTGATTTTATTTCTTTATATCCTTCTTTTGACACCTTTGTCTTCACACATGGTTCCAGCCCGGCTGAATAACCATTTTGAGTACTGCAATGGCAGAGTAATTTGTCCGGTTGGCCAGGCACCGGGACACAACTTGCACCAGTGCAAAGTGCGTATTCGCCCGAACATATATTCAGTTTATCAGAACTCGCTTGTAAATTTTTTGCAGAAAAAAATTGAATTGAAATGATGGCTAGAAAAGCAGCTGCAGTTTTTAACATTTTTTTCCCTCTGTTTATTTATTTTTTTCAATTTATATAACGCAAAATGTTTTCTGTAAATTGTTCAGCCTATAATTTTTTAAGAGTATACGTTGCAAAAGCTTTGTTTTTTGCCTCATCAAACTCTTTCATATTCTGGATTCTTGTCACGACCTTAGCAATAACCTTCTTGTCATCTTCACTAAGCTTGGCAGCATTTAAAATAATCTGAGCTTTAAGAATACTCAAGGCATGGCATGCATGTTGGGTATAAAATGAAATTTTTGTAATACTTTCGAGTTTAATATACCCTAAGATACGATTTAGGTAAGAGTCACACGAGTCTGCAAAAGACTCTACTTTAATTTCAGCATTTGGGTCATATTTGAATATTGTTCGAAGAGATATATTGAGAGTATTGTGTTTGTCCTTGATAGTGTCTTCATCTGTGACAGTGGGCAAGACTTCTATGATTCGCTCCAGTTTTTCGGCCAAATAAGCTACTATAGCCTTTTGTTCTGAATAAGAATCAGTCTCATAGTTTTCTATTTCTTTATTTGCCATCGCGCGAAGTGTTTCTGCAAGATCTTGAATGTCTTGATCATCCTCGACTAAGATAAACATATGGGCCAAGTCATAGAGCCTAAAAATATCCTGCAGATTTTTAGTATTGATCCCTTTTAAGATTTTCCCTTGAGTTTCTATTCCCCAAAATCCCCCTTCACGTACAGCATCTTTTACCCCCTGATCTGTTTCACTAGAATAAATAAGGTCTGCGTGATTATCGTGCACGTCATCAATGTAACGTGAGAAAAGATTTGCGGGACCTTGGTCTATGGATTTAATATTATCCAGGATAATCTGACGTACTTTATCTCTAATTTTAAGAGAGGCTTCGAGCTGATTATCGGCAGCAAGTCGTTCAAGCTCAGCTCCCTGTTCTTTGATATCGTTCAGAATATCAGTGTATTTTGAGCCATCAGTCATGGTGTCTACCTTCCTATAAAATTTTAGTCTTTGTTATCAGTTGTTCGAATTTCTGGAGACTTTTCAGGATATCCGCTTATCCCTTCTGGAAAGCCGGTTGTAAGACCGGGAATATCAATTTTATCCAACTCCCAATTCTTTGCTGCGGCCTCCCCTGCTAGCCAAAAAGCAACTGTGTTTGCTAATAGCTGTGTAACGTCTGCCATAGAGTATTTTAGCCTCATGATGAAATCATCAATTTGGTTGGCTTTTGTATAACCATAATCACCTGGAATAAGGGGGGGGGTGGCAATATCAATATCTTTAATGTCTGAGAACACACGCTTTGTAAGTTGAGTGGGTGCGTAAAGGGCACCCCAAACGCGTTGTGTTAAATAGTCAAAATCTTCATCAGGTAAGGATTCACTTCCCAAGCTATCGGGTACAGTTGCGTAAGGAACAATAATGACACGATCTTCGTCCAGCTCCGAACCCGCAATGGCAAGTATAGTGGGGTGAAGCCAGTTTGATCGGGCTGTGAGCCCAGCACTAGTATTTGTTCCAGCTTGATTGTGAATCAAAACTTTGGCGTTTGCCCATTGAATTTTTGGATTAGAAAGGACTTCATATATGGAATAGGTACCGCTGAATCCAGAGACTGAAAAAGTACCAATCATGATAGTATTAAAGGGAATTGGATAATCTTCATTAGAAACCTGAAGGAAGTTATCCTCAACATGTTGTGCGCAAAAATCTTCGGGATTTTCTTTTACCTGAACCAAGTAATTCCCTGCTAAGGAACAAGCATAGTCAATCATATTTTTAATTAACTTCTCTCGACCAGCCCAAGCCGGGTTTTTTAACTGAGTTGTCCAGTGTCGTTCAATAGGCGCTGAATTAAACTCTTTAACCTCTTTTACATGCGCAATCATTTCATCCACATGCTGCAACCAACAATCTTTATTTAATTTCTTTAGAGAGGCAAGATACGAAATGGCAGGACCGATGTGGGAGACTCCCGTTACTTCATAAAAACCGCTATTGTCTGTTGCGCGAAAGCTTGTTCCTCCCAATAATTTATGTCCCTCGTTGTCATCATAGACATATACACCAGTGCTGTTAGACACAACCAGCTGCCCAGCTTCTTGATCCTCATCGATTTCGGCAAAAGCTGCAGCTAAATCCTGAGCGATAGCTCTACGATTCTTTGGATATTCAGGGTGTTGATAACCAGTGAAGTCAAAATATAAATCGTGAAAAGATTGGTCAGTTTTGTATGCTGTCATTTTTAAAGGTAGTCCTGTGATGATGTTTGTCCCTATTTCAATTTACTTTTCGAGAGTCTGTATTCCTAATAAAATTGTAGCAATCTCTTTTGAGTGAGTGTCTATAATTGTAAAGTGTTCTCCATCCAAACTGAAAAAAAGCCAGTCATCTCCTTTGTTTTTTAACTTTTCGTAGATTGGGTTTGTTAAATCAACTAGAACACCCTGAAGGCAGGGTATGTAGGCTTTTGGTCGAGAAAATACTTTTTCAGGATCGTAATGAATTTCTTCAACAGTAAGAGTATTTTTTTGCATACCATGTGATTCGAAGCCAAATCCGACAGATTCACAAAGTGAATATAGGGATTGACCATCTTCAGCAATAAAGGAATCTAGAAAAACAAGTTTGTCTACCTTGTCCCCTATTTTATCTGTTACACCTGTAATTACCATTCCACTGTAGCTATGGCCAACCAAAATTATATTCTCAAGGTTATTAGAGTTTATACATTGGATAATCTCATCAATATTTTGCGTCAAAGACGCCTTGTCAATGGGTGTCATTGTTGGGCAAAAGACAGAATTTCCTTGCTTTCGAAGAATGTCTGCTACCTTATCCCAAACACTCCCATCTTTCTCTGCGCCATGAACAAGTACGTAGTTCTTCATATCTTTTCCTTTCAATAGATAACTTTTTCAAAATTAGAGTCATAGCCTCATGATAATAACAAAAGGTTAATAAATGCTTATAGAAACCTCTGCAAAAACCACCCATTCGGTAGATCATCCCGGAATGTAGGCAAGCCCTTGCTTTGCCCGAGCTACGAGTCTCACATTATAAATTATGAGAAGACTTATCTTGTTTGTAGTCTTTCATCCATTTTGTTACTTTCTTTCCACATTTGGCACCTCCAAGTGCGAAAAGTGTCACCTATGTCTCAGGAGGGACATTCTAATTGTTAATCCAAGCACTTTCGAAATGCCCTTGGTAAGCTGTGATTTTCCCCATGGAAACACCACAATAAGCATACAGAACGATTGCGAATGATTTTAAAGCAGGGTGAACGCCTATGCGCTTTGTATTCGTATATTGGCAGCCACAGTCTTTACATTTATATCTTTGGTGGCCTCTTGTATGGCCACTCTTGACGTATCTCTCAGATTGGCATTTTTTGCAGCTTAATTGGGACATTTTTCTCTCCTTCTTCTTGTTCAGATGAAGAGAATATAACGCAGTCGTCCTTTGGTTAAGTGTCTTGAATACTCAGTAGTTGGAATCTATAGAAAAAGGGCTTATTAGAATGAACCTTCTACAGTGGCGGAGGGAGTGGGATTCGAACCCACGGTACGCATTAGCGCACAACGGTTTTCGAGACCGCCCCGTTCGACCGCTCCGGCATCCCTCCATACTCAGAAGCTACTGGAGGATTGCCTTGGGTTCAAGAGGAAATGGATTTTAAATAAGCTTCTTGTATGATCCCAGCAACGCGTTGCGACTCGTGAAGAGGTGGTAAAAATACTCGCGGAAATAAATTTACATCCTTCTTGAGTTCAAAAATATACCCTTTTTCGAGAAGGGCATTCGTAAATGAATCTTTGGATGCTGTACAATACATAAAGATTGGTTTTCCTGTGGATGTTGCCTCCGCAATTTTCAAAGAGGACGTATTGCTCACAATAACTGCATCACTATGGGCAAGAAACCCTAAATATGGATTGTCATCCTTGCCATCCCAACAAACATGTGGGATGTCAGCGAAGCCGCTTTCAATTTCCTTATATGCTTCCGCCGAGGAAACTCCCAAATGTATCATAAGACTAAAAGGTGATTTTTTGTGGAGAGACAAAAGGATTTCAAACAAAGGTCGTAAAGGTTCTTGTCCATTTAAAATAACCCCAACCCGAGGCTTGGGGATACGTTCAAGCTTTCGATAAATGTGTTGTCGTGCATTAAGTAATTTATCTTGTTGAATTCGATGCAATGGCCCTAATGTGTTGATTTTCTTTTTAACTGCTTCCGTAGAACTTCCAACAACAATCATTTTATCCGATGAAAACCCTAAAGACGTTCCTAAGCTTACCAGATACCCACCATGAATATTTTTTATAAAGCTCCCCACTTTGAGAGCTTTAGCTCCCCCACAGATTATTAATGCAGGCCAAGGTGACTTCAAGGGCTTTGGCGTCACTTTCACTTTTGAGATCAGATTCGGAATCAATAAAGTGGGTATAAGCTGCCAAAAGGTCGACAAAGAAATACGATAAAGGTGGGCCGGCAATTCCATAGCCTCAACCAGGCTGAGGCATTGTGTTTCGAGTTCATAATTTCCCTCATCAACTAAAGCCCAAACCGGCTTTGTACTATTTGTAGATGACCTCGACGACTTCATATGATTTATGCCCTTTTCCAGGTGTTGTGATTTCGCATGAGTCGCCTAAAGATTTTCCAATTAGAGCACGGGCAAGTGGAGATTGGATGGATAAAAGACCTTGTTTAATATCTGCTTCATCTACACCGACGATCTGATAAGTGAGTTTTTCTTCTGTCTCTTCATCTATAAGAGTAATGGTTGCGCCAAACTTAATGTCGTTTCCTGAGAGATTTGAAACATTGATGATTTCTGCACAAGCAATTTTACCTTCTAATTCCTTAATACGGCCTTCAATAAAACCTTGTTTTTCACGCGCAGCATGATATTCAGCATTCTCAGACAAATCGCCATGCTCACGCGCTTCAGCGATAGCTTTAATTACAGCATGACGTTCAACATTCTTTAGATGCTTTAATTCATCTTGTAGTTTATCATACCCTTTTGAAGTCATTGGAAATTTTTGCATAAAACCCCACTATTATTTTATAATTGGTATTTTAACACAAGCTCATGGGGTTGGAAATAGTGTCTAAACGCGCTCTTGATTTAGCTCATAAGGTCTCAAAAATTTAAATTCTAGCCCAACGATAAACAAACTGGCTACGGTAGCAAGACTGATAATGTATACCAAAGGAGCGGCCGGATTGTTCATTAAACTATAAAGCCAAAAACAAATAAAAGGTGTACTCCGACCAAAAAGTTCTGACCCTAAATTATAGCTGACACTATGGATTAGGTATTTATCCTCTGGAGGAAAGATACGATTCGTCCAAGGAATGAGTGTTGCAGCAAAGCTAACCCCGGCAGAAACTAAAAGAAAACGGAAGAGGAATATCATTGTGATTGATTCACTATAAAAGAAAGTGAGTAAGAGTGTAGCAACCAGTGCGAATAGAGATGCACTCCAAAGCATTACCTTAGCCCAATCAAATTTATGAACATAAATGGCTACAAGAGGAAATATAAGGGCATCTAGCCAAAGTAGAATGTTTGTTTGTTCCATTAAAGTTGATAAAGGAATCGGCCCCACAAGTGAAATGTAAGGATTAAGTAAAACCAATGGGAATGAATAAACAAGGTATGAAAACCCATAAATTGGTACTAATGAGAGAATGAGTGTTCGATTTTTCTTGATGCGGTTGACCACTCCCAAGTTTTTGTTTGTTTTTGAGCGAATCATCGTTGGGCCTACGCCATAATAATATCTCATTCCAATGGCCCAAAGTCCCAATACAAATCCAAAAATGAAGGCAATCCGCCATAATTCATTTGCGTAATTGAGAATATAAGTACTTAAAGAAGAAGCTACGAGGATTCCAATAACTGAGGAGCTCTGATAAAAACTCGACCAGGACACCTGTTTCTTTTGCTCCACCTGTTCAATCAGAAAATAGCCTGCGATAGCACTTTCTCCCGCAGCACAGAAACTTTGAACAAATCGCACCATGATCAAAAAAATCGGCGCTAAAACACCAATGTGCTTAGGCCCAGGAAGAATACCCATAATCCCCGTAGAAATTGCAACACCCATGAGGGAGGCAAGCAAAACATAAAATGGATCATACCTATAAGTTAACTTACTAAAAAGGATTCCTCCCAGTGGACGTCCCACAAAGGTAATGACATAAACGCCATAAACGAAAATCATTTGATAGAGCGGCGAAGTATCGGGAAAGAATGTTTTTCCAAGGATTGGGGCTAAAAATCCGTAAAGAGCCGAGTCGTAGTGCTCTAAAAGGTTAGCCAGTATAATGCTCCATTTGTGTGAGAGGAGCGGTGTGGCTTTGGTTTGTTTCTGAGTCATCTCATTCCCTCCGCAGGCATAATCCAGAGCAGGTTGACGGGTATAATCTCAGCCTATTTATGGATAGGCACCCCGATGAGTTTCCTTAGACTTAAATGAAAAAAATAATTTTTGCAAGAGACTGTGTTGATTGAAAAAATTGAGGTTGCGGAAAAGTGGAATAAATGGTGTTATTTTTATGGTATGAGTCTTGCTTTAAATGTGGATTATTTAGTGCGCTGAGATGCAAGTTTTGATTACTTCTTTGGTAATCGCAAGATTCATACCGCTATCTAATATTTTCTATTTATTTCCTTTTGCGTCCATAATGTAGATATCAACACGACGGTTCTTCGAATCGGATTCCGCTCCTGGTGTTTCCCCGGCTGCATCGATTGAAACATGATGAGGTTTAACACCTCTGCGAACGAGTTCTTTTTTAACCGCTAACGCACGCTGACGTGACAGCTTATGATTATGACTCTTGTCACCAACTTTGTCTGTGCGGCCAATAAGCATAACGTGGTCATGATGCGCTTTCATCTTGGCAACATGAGCTACTTCATCGACAGCCTTCAAAGCTTCAGGATCTAGACTGGCATGACCATAATCAAAATACACAATGGCGTCGGAAGGTATACGAGAAACACCCCCCTTGAGCATCAATTCTACATCACCAATTGATTTATAAAACTCTGTTCGACATGCAGCAATGTCATGTTCTTGCCAACCTTCAGATTCTTGCTCCACCCAACAATCAAAATAAGCTTGAGCATGAGCCGCTGTTTTTGGCGCTACTTTCCAACCACCTGCTTCGAGTGCGCGCATCAAACGTGCTCTTGCTTGAACAAATTCAGGCATCTTATCTTCTGGGATTTTCCATTCACACAAAACATTTGGGTAAACGGGGCAATTCATCTTTGCCTTAATCGCCTTTTTGAAATAATGGATTGCTGACATCTCGTCATACATAACTTTATGCTCGGTCTCGCCTAGAGTTTCATATTCCTCCGCCAAGTTTCGCGAAAATTCTGTTCCAGTCCCTTGCATATACTCGAGGTTCCGCTTGTAAACTTCTGCGCATGCTGTCACAAAAAGCAGCGAAAGAGCCGTACCAACTTTTATGCTTATCCCTAATAATTTGTTTTTCATAGGTATTCCCTTTCAATCATAAATTTTTTCACGTTTATATTAGAAGTTCTTACAAATCTGACTAGAAAATTATAACTCATATCTAAAAAAATGATAAAGGTGAGATAATTTTAACACGCTTTAAATTAGACCCACCTTACGGGATAATTCGTATAGGGCTAAACCCGTTGCAACTGACACGTTTAATGTTGAAAATTCAGGATCGGTTGGAAGCTTCGTGAGGAAGTCACATTTTTCTTGCGTTAGGCGGCGAAGGCCTTCGCCTTCAGCACCCATAACCATAATGATTTTGGCGGGAATGTCTATTTGTGAAATCGTTTCACGAGCTCTCTCATCAAGACCTACGGACCAAAACCCCTCTTCCTTCAACTCATCCAAGGTTCTCGCAAGATTGCTAACACGCCAAATCGGCAAACTTTCTAAGGCCCCTGACGCTGTCTTGGCCACCACACCGCCTAATACGGGCGCATGGCGATCGGTCATGATTATCCCTAGAGCGCCTAAAGCACGAGCCACCCTGATAATCGCTCCCACATTTTGAGGATCGGTTACATGATCAAGTGCAATTAAAACGCCTTTATTTTTGCTATAAACCTCATTCATAGGGCATTCAGGTAATGAGCTTACTTCTAAAGCAATCCCCTGGTGGACAGCCCCCTCGGAGAGAAGCTGGGAAAATAAATTTCCTTCAATGACTTCCTTTTTACAAGGATAGCTTTGACGAGCGAGTTCTCTTTCCATGGCAGGGCTTATAATCAGTCGAGAACATTTTCGTCTTGGATTATCTAAAGCAGCAAGACAAGCGTGTTTCCCCCAAATCCAGAGAGATTTTGAGGGCTGAGCTTGGGATATACGAGGTCTTTTTTTCGTCATGCTTTGAGCTCAAAAATAGCATCAATCTCAACGGCACTATCAAAGGGAAGGGAGGGCACACCTATGGCTGAGCGAACATGCCGACCATGCTCTCCGAAAATATTGACAAGCAAATCAGAGGCTCCATTCATCACTTTTGGATGGTCTACGAAATCTTCATGGCAATTCACAAAACCACCCAGGCGGATACATCGTTGAACTTTATTGAGATCTCCTACGCAAGCCTCTTTTAAACAAGCTAACAGATTAAGTGCACAAAGCTGGGCGGCTGCTTGACCTTGTTCAATTGTCAAATCAGCACCAACTTTTCCCTTGTATTTTATCTGACCGTCTTGCAGGCAAATTTGACCAGAGAACAAAACAAGAGAACCTGTTCGAATACAAGGAAGGTAGTTTGCTGCAGGTTTAGGTGAAGGAGGAAGTTCAATCCCTAGTTCTTGAAGTCGTTTTTCTATCATTTATAATCTCTTATGTTTGGCAAAATCTAACACAAGGAAAGCCCTCTCGACAAATGAAAAGGACAGCTCGAAAACGCAACCTTGTTTAGGTATTTTTCTCAAGCTATAAAAGAGTATGAAATTAATAGCCGCACTTATACTTATCATGACAGCTTCTCTTCCTCTTCAGGCAAAAAGGATAAATGCCAAATCTTTGAAAACTGTTGATCATGAAATTCGAGAACTCTTGCAGAGTTCCGAACCAGGAGATTTATTGGTTGCTTTCGATATTGATATGACTTTAACCCAACCAGAGCATCCTGCCCTTTATTATCCGGCGTTAAAGAAATATATTGCCCATTACAAATCTATTCTCGGAAAGTTGGCCCCAGAAAAGAAAGATTGGATTTCTACTTGGACCGCCTTTCAATTTCCCCAACGACTTGTTGAAAGTGAAACCCCTAAAATCATAAAGAATATTCAAGCCTTAGGTGTTCCAACAATTGCCTTTACCGCTTCTCTTTCTGGCTCATTAGGAGAAAATCAACCCAATGCTATCCATTTAAGGTACAATCAACTGAAAGAAATGGGTCTTGTCTTTGGAATTGATAAAGAGATTACATTTACGGAATTTCCTGCCTTCGCTAATTCTTACCCCATGTTCTATAAAGGCATCCTCTCAGCAAATGGAGAACAGAATACATCGAAAGGAACAGTATTCTGTGCTTTCCTCAAAGAAATGGGAAATCAACCAAAAGTTATTGTAATGGTTGATGATAAAAAGAAACACTTGGAAGATATGGAAGAAAAACTTTCCCAATGCCTCCCTTCCGCCCAGTTTGTCGGCATCCAATATGAGGGGGCATATGACTACGCACCCGAAGAAATCTCTGAAGAGGATTTCATAGAATTTTGGGAGGATGCTTCTGCTTTATGATTCTTCGACCACTTTATTGTGATCAGCTTACTCTGGACATTGCGAGCTTAAAACAAGCAAACCCCAAACGCGATGTTCTTTTGCTCGCCGAAGTTTACAAAGAAGCTACTTATGTAAAGCATCATAAAAAGAAATTGATTTTTCAGTTTTCAGCTATGCGCCACTTTGCTCAAGAGCTTAAAAGCCTGGGGTATAGAGTCATATATATAGAGCTAACAGATCCTGAAAACAGCGGAACTTTTAAAAGTGAAATTGAGAGAATCGCAAAAAGACTATCTCCTGAAAAAATAGTACTTACAAAACCTGGAGAATATCGACAGCTTCAGGATATGTTAAACCTTCAAGAAACCATAGATATCCCCGTAGAACTCATCGAAGATAATCGATTTTTTATAACACCAAACGAATTTAAAGATTGGGCAAGTGGTCATAAACAACTTTTGATGGAAAATTTTTATCGCATGATGCGTAAAAAAACAGGCCTTTTAATGGAAAACGACCAACCTATCCAAGGTGTATGGAATCTTGATAAGCAAAATCGTAAGCCACTCCCTAAAGATTTGCCTAATGACAAGCATCTCAAAATAAAACCAGATACCATAACTCAAAATGTTATAGACATTATTGACGATAACTTTTCAGATCACTTCGGCCAAAGTAAGGAATTTTCTTATGCCGTTACACGAGAAGGTGCGGAAAAAGTTTTTGAGCAATTCCTGGATCATCATTTAAAGTTTTTCGGAGATTATCAGGATGCAATGAAGGAAGATAATCCTTTCATTTTTCATAGTGTTATTTCACTCTATTTAAATGCTGGGCTTCTCAACCCTCTTGATGTTTGTAAAAAAGTAGAAAGAGCTTTTCTAGATCAAAAAGTTCCTTTGAACGCTGCTGAGGGATTTATTCGTCAAATCATTGGCTGGCGTGAATTCATAAGAGGTATTTATTGGACATATATGCCATCCTATGTCGAGAACAATGCCTTTAGCTTCAATCGCAAATTGCCGGACTTTTATTGGTCCTCGGATACAAAGATGAACTGTATTCGTCGTGTGGTAAAAATGACAGAAATTGAGGCCTATTCCCATCACATTCAAAGGCTAATGGTAACAGGCAACTTTGCTCTACTGGCTGGAATAAATCCTCAAGAGGTCCATGAATGGTATCTTGCCGTCTATGCAGATGCTTATGAGTGGGTTGAACTGCCTAATACTATAGGGATGGCCCTTCATGCTGATGGGGGTATCGTTGGAACCAAACCCTATATTTCGAGTGGGGCTTATATTCATAGAATGTCAGATTTCTGTAAAAACTGTTATTATAATGTTAAGGAAAAATTTGGGGAAAAAGCATGTCCATTTAATAGTCTCTATTGGAACTTTCTCATCACCCATGAAAGCAAGCTCAAGAAAAATCCACGAATGAAGCTTCCCTATTTAAATTTAGAAAGAATGGAGAAGTCTGAAAAAGAGCGAATCCAAAAACAAGCCAAAGATTTTTTAAAAAATATAGAGAATAAATAAAGGATGAATATGGCAAAAGGGAAAGTCATTATAATTGGTTCAACAGGATCTGTTGGTAATTGCCTTACCGAGATACTGAACCAAAACGGATATCGTTTGCACCTCGTAGCGCGCAACGCTGAGAAGCTTGAAAAGCAAGTCCAAAAATATGAAAAAGCAAGTTATACTGTGGCAGATGTTTTTAATTTAGATCAGTTAAAAGCTGCCATCTCTGCAACTGAGCCAGAAAACGGCGTGAATGGACTGGTTTATTGCGTTGGATCGATTCTTTTAAAACCTCTGTCAGATACGAGCGCTGAAGATATTCTAAACACATTTAAGCTGAATACCCTTGGGGCCGTTCAAAGTATTCAATCCTGTCTTCAAGGACTTCAAAAAGATTCAGGCTCTATTGTCCTCTTTTCGAGTGTTGCTGCCAGAAAAGGCTTTCCACAACATTCAGTAATAAGCATGGCAAAAGCATCCCTTGAAGGGTTAGTGAAATCTTTAGCTATAGAACTGGCGCCTAACGTGAGAATTAATGCTATTGCTCCAGGATTAACGAAGTCGAAAATGGCAGAGCCTTTACTCATCAATGAAATGGTAGAGAAAGGTCTCGCAAAAAATCATCCTCTTCAGCGACTTGGAGCTCCTTTAGATCAAGCGAATGCTGCAGCATTTTTGCTTTCAGATCAAAGCTCGTGGATTACAGGGCAGATTTTAGCTGTCCATTTAATAGTCTCTATTGGAACTTTCTCATCACCCATGAAAGCAAGCTCA
>CAYYRQ010000024.1:0-38705 GCA_964474215.1 uncultured Alphaproteobacteria bacterium | reverse complement strand
CTTCTAATGTTGCTTGCGGTCTTTTGCGAAACCTAAGACATCTATAATTTTTTGCTTAATTGTTAAATGTGGATTTTGTGGCATAAAAATCAAAACTATTTTATGTTATCTCTTGTATGTTTAAAATTTTAGAAAGATTTACGTTTTGAAGTTAATTTATATCACATTCATTTCATTCCTGAATTTTAATTGCATTGCCAGTTTTGCAAAATCTGCTCCCATCATTAATTGTTTTATAGCCACTAAAAATGGTGAAACGTTAAAAACACAAGGCGACTGTTATCTTCGCGTTTCTCCTTGTTCGACTTTTAAAATCGCATTAGCCCTAATGGGTTTTGACGCTGGTATGCTAACGAATCAAGATTCTCCGAAGTGGGCTTTTAAAAAAGAATATGAAAAAAATCTTCCAGATTGGTATACCCCTGAAATTGGAGAAAAACTTGGTTGGTTTGCAGAGCATACGCCCACAACATATATGAGTAAATCTGTTATTTGGTTTTCTCACCTCATAACGCAACGTCTTGGTAAAGAAAAATTCCAAGCCTATGTCAATAAACTCAATTATGGGAACAGGGATGTTTCTGGCACAACTGGACAAGATGATGGTTTGTTCATGAGTTGGTTAGAGACATCACTTAAGATTTCACCAAGGGAACAGGTAGAATTTCTCGAAAAAATGCTTATGGGTAAACTTAATCTTTCAGAGGAAGCTCAAAAGAAGACTGCAGACATTATGTTAATGCGTAATAGGGATGGCTCTCCAATTGAGTGGAATGGGTGGAGGCTGTACGGAAAAACCGGCGGTGGGACAAGATGCACGAGGTGGCTTGTCGGTTGGATTGAAAAGGGGAAAGAAAAAATAGTTTTTGCCCAGTATATTGGATTGCCCGAGGATACTCCTGAACTTAGAGCAAGTGCTCCTAAACCAATCGATGTTGCTTAAAAAAATCTATCGGAATTTCAATAGGGACATGAATAAGCTTTTTTAAAAATTGGATGGTATCTGTTCTTTCAATATACGGACGTTTTATGGCAAAGGGTTGTTCGCCTTGATAAAAATTTATGATATATATAAATGGACGCCAAAGAAGATTGGTTGTAAAAATTTTTATAGAGTTAGAAAGCTTTTAGACTTTTTTAACATAAATTCATTTAAGATAAACAAGATAGATTAAAGGTGAGGAATGCGTTTTATAGGTTTAATTTTAATGACAGCAATGCTTGGCTCTTTGACGGGATGCTATTCTTTTAGGGGAGCGCGAGAGAATGTGGGCATTACAGGTCCAATGGTTGAAGGAACCTGGGCTCCATGTTGCGGTGAATGTTGCCGCTAACCATTCATTTTTCATAAGGGAGGAAAACATGAAAAATTTACTTGCAATACTAACATTGAGCGCAATGGCAGCAGCCCTATCTGCGTGCTATACCGTAAAAGGTGTAGGTGAAGATGTATCTGCAACAGGCCACGCTGTTTCAAATGTTGCCACAGTAACAAAGCCAAGAGTTTATCATCATCACAACTAAGCTTGGGTGAACCGTTTATAAAACCTTCCCCATCGCTGTGTCGCTGGGGTGGGTTGGCTCACCATCCGGGTTGTTAAAGGGCATTTCCGTATATTGTTGCGACTTGTAAAATGCGTATGCATCTTGATTGGATTCAACTTGCAAGAGCTTGAAGCCTTGCAACTTTAACCATTTTTCACATTGATGTAAGAAGGTTCGTCCTAAGCCCTGGGCTCTGAATTTTTTATCTACGACAATAATGCGCATGGCGGCACGATCGTCGGGCCACAGTTGAATGTGTGCATATCCAATAATAGCTGTTCCTTTGTACAGCACCAGGTGAACATGTTCATCATGGTTAAAGGTCCACGTATAGGGATCTTGGATATTCGCTTTATCAAAAAAGTATTTCTGGCGAAAATTGCGGGCTGCATCCCACTCATCATAATGGGTGCAAAAGCGAATACAGCATTCTTGAAAACCAGCTTTTGACAAGATGTCTTTAATGTATTTATCTTTCCCAAGGGCATACCCGCTAAACCGGCCTTGAACCCGTTTATGCAATTCAGTTTGACTTGCCAAGCGCTGTTTTAGCTCGCCATATTCATCGCGCGCCTCTGGGTGGGAGCGCAGATATTCGCGGAAAGTGAGGTTCAACTGAAGTTCCGGATTTCCCTTTTCAAAAAGGTGAAGGTTAATGGGAATCTCGCCGTGCCGTTTCGCAAAGCCCATATGAAAGGGAATGTTGAATTCACCCCGATATTCGTAAGTTACTTTTTCAAGAGGTGGAATGACGAGAGAGGCATCATGGACTTCTGCAATGATGTCCAATTTGGGTTTGGCTGCAAGTCCTGGCACAGATGTAGAACCCACATGATAAACATTCACAAGGTTATCTTCCAGAGCTTCACGTAAAACCGCAGCCTCAGCTTCGTACATCTTTGGCCAATCAGGATTATAGGGAGAGACAATAATTTTTTTAGTCATAGTTTAATACCTAAGAAAGAAAAAAATAACATTATTATAGCTAACAATCTAGGGGGCTATCCTAGATACTGCAAGAAGGCTTTGCGAGCTACTCTTTGTTAGAAATTGGTACTTCACCATTTTTGTTTTGTGCGCCGTCAGTGCTTAAAGAAAATAGTGTAATTGCAGTTTATTTAAATAAGTTCGCTAGAGCCTTCTAAGAGAAAGGGCTACTGGCTTTTCGTTTTTATATCCTTACATTCCTTGATCCATATGTCATAGACAGGATGGTCAAGGCAGGAAAGGCCGGGGCTGGAAGCAAACATCCATCCTGAGAACAGATTTTCGGGCTCGCTTTTTTCCCGCTCCTCCGAAATGGTTAAGAACGCCATAGATTCTTCACGATCCTCGAGAGGTGTTTTTTCACAGCGGTGAACCAAAATGCGCAAGTTTCCAAACTCAATAGTCTTGCCAATAGGGGCATCAATGAAGTAAACGCGGGCCGTTTGCTTATCAAGCCCTTTAAGAGTAACCCCCTTCGTCGTAATATTTTGTTCTTCAGCGAAATCTTCATCCTCGTGAGGTGCGTTCATATCTGTTGAAGAAGAGACTTTGGGAGGTTCTAGATTTGGGTCCGTAACTTCACTTTCAATTTGATCCGCTTCTGATCCTGTTAATTCATCAAGTAAGTTATCAAAACTCTCCGCGTGAAGAGCTGGTGTGAGCAATAGAAATGCAAAAACAAACGTTCTTAAAAACTTTATATAAGTCATTTGGCGTCGTGTCCTGCGGGAATAGCTTGATCGCTACCTTCTTTCTTCTCTTGAGAATTAAACATAAATTTGCCGATGAGTGACTCGAGACTTACAGCCGCTTGCGTGTACATTATTTCTCCGCCAGACGGAATGTTTTCATCGTCACCACCGGGAACAAGGGCAAGAATTTTTCCACCCAGTAGACCGTCACTCACGATTTCAGCGATACTATCTTTAGGAAGGTGGACATCTGGGGTAAGTGAAACAGATACAACGGCAAGGTATGTTGAAGGGTCTAGCTTAATCTCTTTGACTGTTCCAACCTTAACGCCGCTGAGTCGGACATCGCTTCCGCGCATGAGTCCATCGATGCGATCGAATTTTGCGACAACTTCATAGCCTGTCGTCGTCTGCCATTGGCTGCTTGAATAAGCAAAGATTATGAAAAATGCAAAAACAAATAAAACAAGTGCACCCATGGCAATTTCAAGTAGATTGGCTTTCATTTAATCCTCTTTTGGTTTCCAAGGTATATAATCTCCAGTGGCAGGCTTACGCTTTCCTCCAGAGAAAAAATGGCCCGGTGGCTTATAGGCATAAATCGTTCCACTGAGATTGGGAAGATGTTTTTTTTCCCAAGTCCATTTTTTAGCTTTATCGTTAGGGGGATAAAAAATAGTGTGATGCAGCCATCCGTGCCACTCAGCTGGGACTTTTGATGCCTCAGGGATGCCCTTATATATTACCCATCTTCGTTCTCTCGTGTGTTTAGAACCTTTGATGCGATAATATTTATTCCCAAAAGAATCTTTACCTACAAGCTCTCCCTTAAACAAGGTTAAAAGCTTTATCCATAACATGATGGCTCCATTACTTATTGGGTCATACTATGGCATTTGAAAATGATTTTGTCCACTCTCAAAGACTTAGGCCTGTCAAGAGAAAAATGGTGATTGACGTCAGAATTCAAGTCCTTATATTGGGGGCATCAGCAGGCAACACAAAACAAAATTTTAACCATAAACCTTACGCGAGAAGAGGGGTTCTTATGAAGATTACGCGTCACTTTACGAAAGAAGGACAAGATCCATATTCAACATTTGAGTTTAGGAAAACGGACAGTGAAATCCGTAATCCAGATGGGTCTATTGTTTTTCATCTTGAAGGGATAGAGGTTCCTGCGAAATGGTCACAAGTTGCCTGTGACGTCCTTGCACAGAAATATTTTCGTAAAGCGGGTGTGCCAAAACATTTAAAGGTTCATAAGGAAGCTGACGTACCTGAATGGTTGTGGCGAAAAGAAGAAGATACAAAAGCTTTATCCAAGCTTCCTGAGAAAGAACGCTATTCAAGTGAAATGACGGCGAAGCAAGTCTTTGATAGGCTCGCGGGTTGTTGGGCTTACTGGGGTTACAAAGGTGGATACTTCGATTCAGAAGATGATGCAAAAGCCTTTTATGATGAAATGCGCCATATGTTATGTGCGCAAATGTGTGCGCCGAATTCTCCCCAATGGTTTAATACAGGGCTTAATTGGGCTTACGGTATTAATGGTCCTGCCCAAGGACACCATTACGTTGATTACAAGACAGGTGAGCTAAAACTATCAACCTCATCTTATGAACATCCCCAACCCCATGCTTGTTTTATTCTCAGTATCGATGATGATCTTGTGAATGATGGCGGAATTATGGATTTGTGGGTTCGTGAGGCTCGCTTATTTAAATATGGCTCTGGTACAGGGTCGAACTTTTCACACTTGCGTGGTGCTGGTGAAAGCTTGTCAGGTGGTGGAAAATCTTCCGGTATGATGAGTTTTTTGAAAATAGGTGACCGTGCGGCGGGAGCTATCAAATCGGGTGGAACAACACGCCGTGCGGCAAAGATGGTGGTTGTTGATATTGATCACCCTGATGTTGAAGAGTTTATTAACTGGAAAGTTGTGGAAGAGCAAAAAGTTCTTGATCTTGTTGTGGGATCCAAAGTTTCTAAAAAACACCTTCAAGCGGTTATGAAAGCTTGCCAAGAAGGACAAGGGGATGAGCGTTTTAGTCCTTCGGAAAATCCTTCTCTCCATAAAGCTATAAAGGAAGCGCGTGCCGCAATGGTTCCGGAAAACTATTGCCAGCGGGTTATACAGTATGCGCGACAAGGGTATACCCATATTGATTTTCCTATTTATGACACAGACTGGGATTCTGAGGCCTACCTTACGGTTTCGGGGCAGAACTCCAATAACTCTATTCGTGTAACCAATAAGTTCCTTCATGCGGTTATGGAAAATAAAGAATGGGACCTTTTGAATCGTACAGATGGAAAGACAAATCGAACCGTTCATGCGCAAGACTTATGGAATCAAATCAGCTATGCTGCGTGGGCATCAGCTGATCCGGGTCTGCAATACGATACAACCATTAATGAATGGCATACGTGCCCACAAAATGGCTCTATTCGGGCCTCCAATCCATGCTCTGAATATATGTTCTTGGATAACACAGCTTGCAACTTGGCCTCTCTAAACCTCGTTGCCTTTATGAACCATCATGGGAAAGAAGCGAAAGCTGGGGAGCTTCATTTTGATACAGAGTCTTTTGAGCATGCGGTCCGTCTTTGGACGCTTGTCTTAGAAATTTCTGTCATGATGGCCCAGTTTCCGTCCAAAGATATTGCGAAACTTTCATATGAGTTCCGAACACTCGGCCTTGGTTTTGCCAATATTGGTGGACTTTTGATGGCATCTGGAATTCCCTACGACAGTAAGGAAGGACGGGCTGTTACAGGTGCTGTTTCCGCTGTCATGACAGGTGTATCTTATGCAACATCTGCAGAAATTGCAGCCGAGCTCGGGGCTTTCAAACACTACAAGCAAAATCAAAAAGATATGCTGCGTGTTATGCGTAACCATCGCCGTGCAGCTTATGGACATAAAGATGGATATGAAGGCCTAGAAATTGCGCCTGTTCCACTAGAGGAAAAGGATTGCCCTTGCCCCACATTGTTAGAAGCCTCCCGTAAAGCTTGGGACAGAGCTTTAGAGTTGGGTGAAAGGCATGGATACCGAAATGCACAAGCGACCTGCATAGCCCCAACTGGTACGATTGGTTTGGTTATGGATTGTGATACGACAGGTATTGAACCTGACTTTGCTATCGTTAAGTTTAAGAAACTCGCGGGCGGTGGGTACTTTAAAATTATCAATCGCCTTGTGCCCCAAGCTTTAGAAGTTTTAGGATACTCAAAAGAGCAAATCGAAGAAATTATTCAATATGCCGTTGGACGAGGAACGCTTGATGGCGCGCCGGGCGTAAGCTTCAAAAAGCTAAGAGAGAAAGGTTTTACCAGTCGTGAGATAGAGCTTTTGCAGGATGGTCTGGTTTCAGCTTTTGATATTAAATTTGTTTTTAACCGTTGGACCTTAGGGGATGACTTTTGCAAGAAAACGCTCAAGCTGACAGATGCCCAGCTGAATGATTTGCAATTTGATATCTTAAAGCACTTAGGCTTTTCACAAAATGACATCGATGCTGCAAATGCATATTGCTGCGGAACTATGACGCTCGAGGGGGCTCCGAACTTAAAAGAAGAACATTTAGCCGTTTTTGATTGTGCCAATCCGTGTGGCCGAATAGGGAAAAGATATTTGTCCGCAGAAAGTCATATTCGTATGATGGCCGCAAGTCAGCCTTTTATTTCTGGCGCCATTTCAAAAACGATTAACATGCCAAATTCAGCAACAATTGAAGAATGTAAAGAAGCTTATATGCTTTCATGGAGGCTTGGATTGAAAGCGAACGCTCTTTACCGTGATGGCTCCAAATTGTCTCAACCTTTGAATGCATCCATATTGGGTGAGGAGACAGAAGAGGAAATTCATGAAATGCCAACGGCTGAAAAAGCAAAAGTTGTTGCAGAGAAAATGGTTGAAAAATTTGTTCACCGCGAACACCGACTGAAACTTCCAAACCGTAGGAAAGGCTACACGCAAAAAGCTGCGATTGGAGGGCATAAAGTATACCTTCGTACAGGTGAATATGATGATGGCCGTCTTGGAGAAATCTTTATTGATATGCATAAGGAAGGCGCATCATTCCGAAGTTTGATGCATAATTTTGCGATGGCTATTTCTATAGGACTTCAATATGGTGTTCCTTTAGAAGAGTTTGTTGATGCCTTTGTATTTACACGCTTTGAACCTTCAGGGCCTGTTGCAGGTAACGATACCATAAAAATGGCAACTTCAATACTCGACTATATATTCCGCGAGCTTGCTATCTCTTATTTGGGCAGAACAGATTTAGCTCATGCTGAGCCCATGGACTTGCGTCCTGATACCATCGGTCGAATTGAGGCGGAAAAAGGCCGATTTGTAGATGAAGAACAAAGCCAAGCCGAAGTTGTAAATAGCTTAACCAGCAATGGCTATGTCCGTAACAATGTGTTTGTAATGTCGGCTGCAAATAGTGACGAAAATAGCTATATGCTTCATGAAGCAACGGGCACAGACTCTTCAAGCCCAACTGTTGGTTCTGGATCAATTACTGAAGTTGAAGAGCGTCGTTTCCAAGCACGCCTCAAAGGGTATGCTGGAGATGCATGTGGTGACTGTGGAAACTTTACGCTTGTTCGAAATGGGACATGTTTAAAGTGTGATACGTGTGGTTCCACGACGGGTTGCTCATAAAGTAATAAAAGTAATCTAATTGATATAATTGCAAAAGTACTGTGTTGCTATTTTTTTTGAGTAGGTATT
Organism: uncultured Alphaproteobacteria bacterium; assembly: GCA_964474215.1. Taxonomy (GTDB): domain Bacteria; phylum Pseudomonadota; class Alphaproteobacteria; order UBA9655; family UBA9655; genus UBA9655. Next base: position 30,731 of record CAYYRQ010000024.1, on the reverse strand, counting down.
GACATCTTTTGAGCAATGTTTTTAGATGAAAATAATAGTTAAGTGTAGAAGTTTGAATAAGAGTAAAAAATTTTGATTAAAATTTTTTTCATATAGGCTCTTTATTTTTTGTAAAAAAAGATATATGGTTTTGATGTTTGCTCAAGAATGGTATCTCTAGGTGTTAAGAATGTTGGTGAATTTATAAGGAGCTCTGAAAAGAGCATAGACATTCTAACTCATTTGAGGAGGTTATTTCTTTTATGATTCCCTTAAAAAAAAACTGGGAGCCAGCCGAAGAGATGCTAAATGATCAGCACATTTACAAGAGTAAAGAACGTGTATCGGAAGTTGTTCAACTTTTGGATGATCAAAGCCCTTCCTTTAAAGCAGAATTTATACCAACCGTCATTTGTAAATTAAAAGATGATGACGGATACGTAAGGCTTAATGCAGCTAAAGTTTTAAAAGCGCTTCTGAAAGGCCAGGGGGCAAAAGTTTGGGAAGACTTTTATGACCAAATTTTTTCCAAGTTTTCTGAATTTAGTAAAGCGATGGAAAAACCAATTCGCAAGCTATTTAGTGAAATAGCTTCAGAAGAAGGATCACGGGTTCTTTTTAAAAAACTACCAGATTTGATAAGCAGCTCAGAAATGAATAATACCAATATTGCTGAGTATCTTATGAACCATTTTTGCCTCATATCAGGGAAATCAAGTCGAAAAATAGTTCAAGCCATCAAACATGATGAACCATTCAATGATATTAAATGCCCCGTAAATATACAGACTAAGGACCTCGAGAACCTAAGGAAAGAATATAAAAAGAAAACAAAAGAATTAGAAAAGCTGGGGGCCACAGATTTTCCAGGCAACTGGCCATTTTATCTTATTTTAAAAGATAAATACCCAGGCTATGATTGGGAAAACAGAGACAAATGGCCGAGCCTGCCAGGGATTGAATTTTCACTTGCTTCTCTTTTGCTTTATAATCTAGAAGACATTATCTATCTACCCTACCAAAAGTTCTGTAATGAAAATTCCCCGTTACCCAAAGAGCTGGTCAAAGATTTATTTGCAATCTTTCAAGAGATCAAGGCCATTTTTCCACATGAACGAACGATTGGACGAATATTTAATTGGATTACGAAGGGACTGAAGGGGAAACAACTTACTCTTTTTTCTCCGGTTTGTCCGGACTATTCTTATGAAAAATATGATAACATTTGGCGATATACATTTGACGAGCTTGGTGATGGCGTCGGGCTTGTTGCTCAACGTATATTAAATATTCTTCCTCTTTTTGCAAAATTTTTCTCCCAGTACAATTTAAACGTAAAAATAGTCATTGGCTTAGCTGATTTTGAGGCGTTAGTTCCTTCAAACTTGAAGCGAGTAAATTTAACTTTGGAAGAATTCCTTGAGCGGACAGAGCGGAGCCGGGGAGCTATTGCGAAGGCCTGTTCTGTGCCGGCTGAAGTTATTATGTGTTCTGAACTGTCTGGCGGGCTTCAAAACTGGGAGAAAATCGCTAATAGCTTTAAAAAGGGGTTCGTGGATGGTGAGTTTGGAGGTTCTGATTTAAATAAAGACAGCCTGCTTGACATTATTAGTAAGCGAGAAGCTATTTATAAAAAATGGTATGGTGAGCTTGATAGTATGGAAGAGTATTTACCTCATTTATATGCTCAAGGTGCTGAATATGCTGCTGTTGGGAAGGTGGTTTCAAAGCTTGAAAATTGTTTTCTTTTGGGGGCTGATCAGCCCGCCATGGCATCCTTTTATGATGTGAGTGGAGCTATCCCTGCACTTTATGTAAAGCCGAATTATTAGGTTGTCAGATGGGGGAATAAGTGCTTGTAAACTTTATGAAAATTTTACGGCAAAAAACATGGTGTTCTTTTATTTTAAGTGCTCAAAATCAGATAACTATCATCCTTTTTTTAATGTCCGTTCCCTTAATAACTCTCACTTTCATTTGAATATGTTATTTAAAAGAAGCTTCTGTCTGTTGTTTGCTTTTATACTTTTTTCAGGTCACTCATATCTTTGCGCTATGGATCAAAGGTTTTCTGAAAGTCGGTATGCTAAGGTCTAAAATTGGGGGCAAATTTTAAATCAACTTGAATCTCAAAAAATTGGACTTATGCGAAAAGAAAGTCGAATGTTCTTGAAAGCCATTAGAGATAATACGCCCCTCCCATCAACAGTTAATATAGATAGGATTCCAGAAGCCACAACTGAGAATCTAAGGGAACAGTATAAAAGAAAAAAAGCTGAACTTCTGGCTTCAGGGTGGAATGGAAAACCTCCTAATATGCCTTTTTACTATATTGCCGTAGATAAATATCCTGGCTTATTTCCTGGAAATCGAGTTACTCCCAATATGTTTGAGGACCTTAGGGTGAATGTGGGTACATTGCTGGCCTTTGATTTATACCCTATTCTTAGAGAACATTTCCCCTTAGAACCAATTCTTGAGCCTAAGCCTTCTCAATCTGGACTCCCTATAGAGCTTATTAAAGATTTGTATGCTCTATATGAAAAAACAAAGGCATCATTTCCGGATAAGAGTTGGGAGCTAAGGGTCTTTGAATGGATTTATAAAGGACTGAATAGGCAGCAACTTACAGTTCTTTCCCCAGTTTGTCCCGACTATTCATATAAGTTAACTGGTGGTAAAGCGCGCTATACCTTTGATGAACTTGGCAATGGGGTTGGTATCGTTGCTCGAAAAGTTTTAAAAGTATTACCCGATTTCATTCAATTTTGTATTAAACATAAGCTTCCTGTACAGATGTGGATAGGAATGGCAGATTTTGAAGCCCTTGATCCGGAAAATTGTAAGCTGCTAGAAATTACAAGGGAGGTTTTTCTTAAGCGCGTCGAAGAGAGTCGACTGGCAATCGAGCATGCCGCCCCCCGGGGTGTTAATGTGATAATGTGTACAGAGCGTTCTGGGGGACAGGAACGCTGGAAAGACATGAAGGCTAGGTATGAACGAAGATTCCAGGCCAATGATTTTGGTGCATCAAAATTAGACGAAGCTGGAATTACTAGAATTCTAGAAAAAAGACAATCAATTTTCAGACGTTGGTATGGAGAAAGAAGGGAGCAAATTGACTATTTGCCCCAGCTATATTCCCAAGGTGCGCATTGTGCAGGAGTTGCAACGATTGCCTCAGCATTTCCAAACTGTCTTATTTTTGAAGTAGGGAGTTCAGCTATGTCTGGGTTTTATGATGTTAGTGGTGAACTGCCTGCGCTCTTCATAAAATCTAACTATTAAGCAACCTTTCTAAAGCTTTTTCTATATCCTAAATTTATGCCACACATTCTAACTATGTCGATGATATAGGATGAAGATTTGTAACACTTGATATCATTGATCTTGCTACTCACAAATATAGTGGGAGAGATGCCCTTCAAGGTCTCACGAATGAAGACTTAATTAAATTATTGATTGTGCATATACATAAACATACATTTTTTAGCTTGCAAATAAAATGATTGTAATTTAATAATAAAAAATAAGCATGAAGGTTGAAAATAAAATTAACCAAATAATATAAAAAAGTGACTTATGAATGAGATCAGCCTGGGAAGACAGTCTAAAAAGTTTCAAGCTAGTTTGAGAGACATCTATCTTGTTAAATCAACTTTGACAAGTGCAATCTCCATCATGATTCTTTGCTTTTTGAACATTTCCAGCCTTATGGCAGTAAAAGATAGCAGCCCTTATGGGCCAAATTTTGGAGATGATTCATTTAGTGTTTTCGAGCACCAATCTCCCAAAATTTTGCAAAAGAAAGTAACACATTCACAGCCTACTAAGATAGTTATAGATTCAAAGCCTATTGAGCCTTCTATAGATTTTAGCCCAACAAAATTGCGTAAGTCTTTATCCACTGCGCCTCTGAAAGAAAGAGCTAGTTATATAGCGCCAGTAGCAAAACTTTTGGTTCATGAAGATTTAAAACTTCGAAGAAAAATTCCGGCATTGCTAACTTTTCTTTTAGAGGGACAGCCGCAGGAAGTATGGAAGAATTTTTTCCACGAAGTATATCCTTTGCTAGGGCATCCAGATGAGGTAAGGCGCGACTCTGTTCATATTTTCATCTGTCGAATTTTTAACAATGAAATCGCTGAAACCTGGATACCTCTTTTTGGTGAAGTATTAAATAGTCCGAATGATCATATACGAAATTATAGTTTGCGCTTGAAACATAGGTTTTGGGCCATTTCAGGAAAAGATGGTAAGCGTTTATTAAATGCTATAAAGCAGGAAGTTCCTCCATCTGAAATGTCATTTTTTCTGAAAAACCTAAAACTTCCTTGGAATGTAAAAATAAAGAGTTTCCTAAACCTTAAAAGCCGGTATCAAAAGGAAAAATCTAGATTAAAAGAAATAGGCACTCAAGAGGAAGATATTTCTAGATTAGTCTATTCTAATCTTTTAAAAATGAAATATCCTTTGTTTGATTGGCCTGAGGATATAGATTTAGATAAGTTACCTCAACTATATGGCCAACCCTTATCTATTGGGAGCTATTTACTTTTAGATTTGCACGATGATCTTTATAGGTATGAAGACGAATTGTTGTTAGAAACTTTGCTCCAGAAACTACAAGTTATGACACCAGATCGGCGAACAATGGTTCAGTTAGGTAATTGGCTAAAAAGGGGGAAAGAGAAACATCACTTGACTATTGCTTCAACGGTTTGCCCAGATTATTCATACGAAACATGTGAGGGTGTGAATCGGTATACGTTTAAGTCATTAGGGGGAGGAATCGGCTTAACTGCAAAGCGAATATTGGAGACTTTACCCTCACTGGTTGATTTTTTTAATTTTCACCATGTGAGTGTGACAATCAAAATAGCGCTGGCTGATACGGAAGTTCTAGATAAGAAAAATATGAAAAGGCTCGGTATAACACCTTTTGAATTTAGGGCTCGATTGGAAGAAAGTAGAGAAGCGATTAAAAAAGCTGCGGGAGATTTACCAGTTGAGGTTGGGATGCTATCTGATTTTTGTGGAGGGCTATCAAATTGGCAAACGACTTTGACAAATTATAGAGAACTGCTCAATGAAGATAGCTTTGGTGGATTATGCTTGCAAGCTCAACAATTAGAAGACATTCTAAAAGTTAGGCGTTCATTATATGAAAGATGGTTTGGTAAACAGGACGATAAGGCGTACTTTCAGCAACTCAAAGATCAAGGTGCTGAGTACATCTCAGCAGGAGAGATCATCGGTTCATCCCAAGAAAACTGCTTGATTATGGGTGTGGATAGCCCTGCTATGCTCCCCTTTTATACAGCATCTCCAAAGGTGCAAGGCATACCAGTCGTATATCGGACGCCTCACTATGAATAAGGCTTATCCAAAAAACGTTTAGTCGTCGCTAACTGCTTTGGCTTCCTCGATCAGCTTTTTCAAGTTTGTCGGAATAGGATGTTTTTTTATGAGGTGGGCCATGTATAAAACATTGTGCGCTAAGTATCGAGCTGTTTTGTTCGTGTACATGTGCCTATCTCCACCCGCATCGATATAACTCGGTCCAGGGCCAGCGTCACCCACCCAATAGCAATCTGCATTCGGAGGAACAATGCAGCCGAGGTGCGTTAAATTGAATAATGTTGTTGATGCCGCATCATGGGCCCCATCTTCATTTCCTGTAACGATGACCCCAGCAACTTTATTATAGAGGGGGAATTGTCCCGTTTCGGGGTTACCATCAGCGTAAGATCCATCAAGGCGTTCCATAACCAATTGTGTCACAGATGAGCGAACTCCAAACCAGATGGGCGTGCCAATAATTAGGATATCTGAATCAACAATTTTTTGCAGAATTGAGGGCCAATCGTCTCCTGGTCCAGCGTTTGTAGCGACGCTAAAAGGGATATTATAATCAACAGGGCGAATAATTTCCGATGTCACACCAAGTGGTTCCATAAGGCCAGTAACCTTTTTGATCAGTGCTTCAGTATGAGATGTTTCAGGTGATTTTTTGATTGTGCAGTTTAATACCAATGCTTTAAGCGCCATGAGATGCCTCCATTTCAAGTTCTATTTTGTGGGAAAGTTTGTCTCGTTTCGTATTCAGATATTTTCGATTGTGTTCGCATATCTTACTTTTTAAAGATATGCACTCATTAATATTAAGTCCTTCAACCTCTAGAGCTTTTATTTTTAGTGGATTGTTGGTAACGAGCTTGAGTTGGTTAATATTAAAAAGTTTGAGGATTTGAACAGCGTCAAGATACTTTCGTTGATCAATTTCAAACCCAAGGCAATGATTGGCCTCAACCGTATCAAGACCTTGGTCTTGTAGGGCGTAGGCTCGAATTTTGTTTCCAAGCCCAATTCCTCGTCCTTCTTGGCCTTGAAGGTAGATGCAGATTCCAGATTTGGACTGCCCGATAAGATAAAGAGTTTGTTCAAGTTGATCTTTGCAATCACAGCGGAGGGATGAAAAAATTTCTCCTGTCAGACACTGCGATTGAATTCTGACAACGGGAACGCCGTAAAGATAGGGTGTAGTCAAAGCAACATGTTCCACGCCCGTTTTTCGGTTTTCAAAAGCATGCAACATAAAATCATCAAATGGTGTGGGCAGAAAAGTTGTTGCTAGTTTTTGTAGGTCATTTTTATCGTTCATTTTTTTTCCTTATAAATATTATTTTAAGGAGTATTTATAAATAAAACGTTAAGGGTTGAAGGTTCGAATGATTGAATCTTCTTCGTCTTTCCTTCCTTTAAAAATTTCTATTTTTTCGTTCCAAAGACTGTTTTCGAGAATATACTGAGTAAACGTTGGACCTGCTTCAACGAGCCCGGAATAGGCGCCTTCATTGCCAAGGAACTGCAACGCAAGTTCAACTTCCGAGCTTTCCATAATATAAAAACCATTATGCATTGCATGATATTTCCATAATTTTGGAATGCGATTCCTGCGGTCAAATAGGGCTAGCCATCGATGCTTATACGGGTGATCAGGAATGTTGCGAACGGTGAACAGTGGATTGTCTGAAAGGACAGTTCCGCTTCCTGTTAGGATGGCGTCTGATTTTTTCCTGAGTTCATGTGCAAATGTGAGAGAGGATCGAGAAGCAAATGTTTTTTGCCCAGGGGCGGGAATCATGGATCCATTTGTGTCAAAAGCCTGCTTAAGAATGATCCAAGGCTTATTCGTATTTAACCAGTGAGAATAGGGTCTTATCATTTCTTTACATTCATAGGCGAGGGGCGGATTAAGTTCGTCTAACCACGTAACATTTATTTTTTCATTCAGTTGTTTGGCGCCCTTTCCACTGACCAGAGGATTGGGATCTGTGGTTCCTATAATGATATGTTTGGCACGGGTTTTCAGAATTTCAGACGTACATGGAGGTGTTCTGCCTTGATGACAGCAAGGTTCCAGCGTGACAAATAGAGTATGTAGCTTGTCGAGGCAATTTTTATCATAAAGCGATTTTATGAGGTTTATTTCTGCATGAGGGCTTCCCGCTTTTTTGTGGGCTTCTACCCCTAAAACGAAGCCATCTTCGGTTAAGCCGACAGCGCCTACGATGGGGTTGGGGGCAGTTGCCCCCTCATATTCTTTGGCCTTTGTTATGGCGTGTCTGATGGCTTGTTTATAGATTTCCTTCATAATTAGAGGATGATCTATAAACCTTTAAATTTAATTAAACGATTACAGTTTGCTGATTTTAAGTCTAATTTCTGGGCTTGAATGTTGAACTGAAATGGAACAATTTTTCTCTTTTGCCAGAAGGTGGACGAGATAGCATGGTACAGAGCGAGGTGTGACTTCATCAACTTCAACTTCTCCTTGAATAGCTTCAAGTGTCCCCTGATGAATTATGATGGACTCGGCTGCCAGTGTTGCGGTAAAGGTGGAATTATTCTCTTTAGGTAATTCAAAAAAAATTCTTCCTCCTTTTGGCGCACAGTCGCACAACCACAATGCAGAATTTAAAAGCAAGCGCCCCCATCCCTGCATCGAAAGTTCATTACCAGATTCCTGCTCCCAATTAAACTCGACTTTGCTTCGATCAAAATATTTCTCAATCAATTGACGAGCTTCTTCTGGAGAGGTCCTGTCTCCGTTCGCGCCAAAAGCAGCACGATAAAAACTAATACGAGAGGAAGCTGTTGCCCCACTTTGAAATATGAGGTTCAAAATTTCTTTTGATTCATTCAAATCTTCTGGTGACGTTTCTTGAAAGAGTTCAAGTCCGGTATTAATAGCGCCAATGGGTGTGACTAAATCGTGACACAAGCGCGAAATAAGAAGTTCAGATAGTCTGGTAGGAAAATTTTGTTGCATTGCATAATCCATAATTGTGTTAGGATCTTATTAAGATGTTGTTTGTTAGTCTAATAGAATATATTATATTAGTTAAATTTTTAAGCAAAATTAAAATGAGATAAAAAAATGAAGACATATCAAAAGGTTGTACTAGCTATCGTAATCTGCGCCATAGGTTTGGGTATCGTGTTATGGTTTTTTAAAGGCGGAAATGGTGGCGAAATACCCTTCAAGGAACCAATTCCTGTTGAGGCAGCTGTTGCGAGATCAGATACTATCCTTAGGCGTGTAAGCACCGTCGGCACCTTGAAAGCCATTAACTCGGTGACAATTCGTCCTGAAGTGAGTGGAAAAATTGCTAAAGTTCTTTTTGAGGAAGGACAGGAAGTTAAAGAAGGAGATCCTCTCTACAAAATTCAAGACGATCTCTATAAAGCCAAAGTTAAGGAAACAGAAGCTCGTCTTGCTGTGAGTAAGGCGAATTACAATCGCGCTGCAAAGCTGCTCGAAAAAAACTTTGGTACGATTCAACAGCGCGATGAAGCATTGGCCAAAATGCAGGTTGATGAAGCGAACCTGGATGAAGCTAGAATTCATTTGAAGGATACGGTTATCAGGGCGCCATTTGAAGGTGTAATAGGCATCAGTAACGTAAGTAAAGGTGCAACGGTTTCTGAATCTGTTGAGCTTGTTAATATCGTTGATCTTGATCCTATATATGTTGACTTTAGCATTCCCGAATCCTACTTGCCTCATATTGCGGTGGGAGATGTTGTTGATGTAACCATTGAGGATTATGACATTTTGCCTATTGAGGCGACGATTAAAGCGATTGCACCTGAAATTGATGAGGCAACGCGGACAATTACGGTACGTGCGATTATGGACAATAAAGAAAATGCCTACAGGCCTAATGAGTTCGCTCGCGTCATTGTCCAAGCGGGCAAGATACAAGATGCTGTTCTCATCCCCGAGACCGCCATTGAGCGAGAAGGAGATCAGGAATTCGTTATGCTTGTTGTTGATAACGTTGGTGTGCGATCTATAGTCGGTACAGGCTTGCGCGAAGATGGCGAAGTCGAAATAACCAACGGTGTTAAGCCGGGTGACGTTGTTATCGTCGCAGGTCAATTTAAAGTTCATGATGGTGAGGAAGTTAAAGTCGTCAATGATCTGGACGAAAATACCAAGACGAAAACAAGCGAGAAAAAAGAGGGGGATAAGAAAAAATCCTCTGAAAATGCTGATGAGTCAGAAACGGAAGAAACTGAATAGGATTATTTCATGGGTTTTGTTGAACTATTAATTCGTAGGCCTGTCTTAGCAACAGTGATGACAATTATCATTGTGATGGTTGGAGCTGTTGCTTATACTCGCCTCTCTTTGCGTCAGTTTCCCGAAGTTGATCGACCAATCATCAGTGTGACAACTTCTCTAGAAGGGGCAAGCCCTCAGATTATCGAAGCGCAGCTGACACGCCCTCTTGAAGAAGCCTTAGGAGCCATTGAAGGGCTCGATTATATGACGTCTCGAAGTGAGACTGAAAACAGCGTCGTTAAGTTGTTCTTCAAAGTTGATCGAAATATTGACTTGGCTGCAGCCGATGTTCGAGACCGCCTTCAAAAAGTGCGAAACCAATTGCCGGATGATGCACAAGACCCCGAAATTAAAAAGGCGGATGCAGATGCTACCCCTCTCATTTACTTGTCCCTTTTCAGCGATCGAAAGTCAGTGAATGACTTAGCTGACTATGCGCATAGATATTTAGAGAGTGAAATAGAAACAATTAAAGGTGTGGCGAGCGTTGATATTTTCGGCGGTGGAAATATTGAAATGCACTTGGTTTTGGATCCGATTCGCTTGAATGCCTATAAAATCACAGCCACAGATATTGCGGCAGCTCTTAAACGACAAAACGTAAAAAAACCAGCGGGTCGTATTACGGGCGAAGAACGAGAATTCACGGTGACCACCGTTTCGCCTCTTTCAACCCCTGCCCAGTTTAACAACATGATTATTTCAGAACGAGAGGGTCGGATTATTCGATTGAAAGATGTTGGACACGCTGAATTAAACTCTGAAGATAAAAGGTTTTCTTCTCGCTTTAACGACAAAAATGCTGTGAGCATTGGCATAGTTAAGAAATCTGTTGCTAACCCCTTAGAGGTTAAGGTCGGCGTTGAAGAGAAAATAGCTCAAATCCGCCAACGCTTACCAGCCGGAACAGAAATTGAGATCTCATCTGATAAAACCATCTTTATTGAGCGGTCCATTAATCAGGTCTACCGGACCATTTGGGAAGCAACGTTCCTTGTCGTGATTGTGATTTTCTTCTTCCTCAGATCCTTGCGTGCATCCTTGATTCCACTTGTGACGATCCCTGTATCCCTTATTGGAACTTTTGCGTTGATGTTCCTGTTTGGATTTACCATAAACATATTAACTCTTTTGGCTCTCGTGCTTGCCATCGGACTTGTTGTGGACGATGCGATCGTTGTTCTGGAAAATATCTATCGCTATATTGAGGAGGGGATGAAACCCATCCCCGCGGCTATCAAAGGCTCCAAGGAAATCAGTTTTGCGGTCATTGCCATGACTCTTACATTGGCGGCTGTGTACGCACCGATCGCGCTTTCAAGCGGTATCACAGGTAAGTTATTCACCGAATTCGCTCTGACGCTCGCGGGCGCTGTGATAATTTCGGGATTCGTTGCTTTAACCTTAACGCCGATGATGTGTTCTCGCTTGCTAGTAGCTCATGATCATGAATCCCATCAAGAGCATCGCTGGATGCCAGGTTGGCTGCAAGTTTGGATGGAGCTTTGGGCCCACTATTACAATATATTTTATGAAAAAGTAGGGCTGTGGCTGGATAAACTTGATATGGCATACAGCAAACTGCTGGCTAAAACCTTGGAAAAGAGACAATGGGTTGGGCTTTCAGGACTCGTTTTTGCCTTGGCTGGTCTATATCTCTCCGTCTATCAGCTTCGTCGTGAGCTCATGCCTGCGGAAGACCAAGGTGTGCTATTGACGACCGCTGATCCTCCCTATGGGGCCACATTAAAATACATTGAGAAATATGCGCGGCAAATGGATCAAATTTTGGCGTCTGTTCCCGAACTTGTGAAGCGTATGACCATTGTTCAAGTGGGTGACTACACATACTCACAAAATACGATGCTTCCTTGGGAGGAAAGAAAACGAAACTGTAATGAAATCAAAGAGCTCATCACGCCCGAACTCGAAAAAATTATAGGTCTTCAAGTGCGTGCAAAGTGTCAAAACCGGTCGGCTGTCGGTGGCGGAAAAAGTGCTGACCTCTCTTTCGTTGTGCAAACAACACGCTCTTATGAAGATCTCGAAAAACAGATGCAGAAGGTATGGGCAGTTATGGCGCGTCATCCTGGTATTAGTTTCGTTCAGCCAGATATGGGTGCGCCGGGCCAAGAATATAAAGTTGAGGTTGACGTGGATAAGGCTGCAACTTTGGGTATTGAGCCGGATGTGATTGCGCAAACTCTAGATACGCTCATTGGTGGACGACGTTCAACTACTTTTGAGCGGGAAAGTAGGCAGTATCCTGTGCGTGTGTGGGTTGGTGAGCAGTTTAGGCGTTCGCCCCAAGACGTCCTTGAGATGACCGTTCGTGGGCAACGGAAAGGCAAAGATACACTTGTTCCCCTGTCTGATCTGGTCAAGGTAGTGGCGGTTACAACTACGCCTGAAATTTGGCACTTTGATGGCATGCGTTCTGTGACCTTTGATGCAACGTTGAAAGAGGATTATGGTGTTGGGCAGGTCCTTGACCAGATTAAATCCATTTCAGCGCAAATATTGCCTGATGGATATCAAACAACCGTTTCGGCAGAGACGCGTGACTACTTGCGGGAAACGTATACCATCTATTTAATTTTCGGCTTGGCGATTGCATTCATCTTCTTGGTGATGGCTGCCCAGTTTGAAAGCTTTATTGACCCATTCATTATTATTTTGAGTGTGCCGCTATCATTGGCAGGCGCCATACTAACACTATGGTTATTCCCTAGCGGAACCTTGAATATCTATAGCCAGATTGGTCTTGTAACGCTGATTGGTTTGATTACCAAACACGGTATTTTGATTGTGGACTTTGCCAATAAAATGCAGGAAGAAGGCCGCTCGGCGTTTGAATCTGTGATAGAAGCCTCCCGCTTAAGGTTACGACCGATTTTAATGACAACATTCGCCATGGTGTTTGGTGCTGTTCCTCTCGCATTTTCATCGGGAGCGGGTGCCGAAACACGTGAGCAAATTGGTTTGGTGATTGTGGGTGGAATGAGCTTCGGTACACTCTTTACCCTGTTCATTATTCCAGTGGTGTATACCTATCTCAGCCGCAAGAAAAAGGTTATCGAAGTCCACTAACCCTGGTCTTTGACCTTTTCTTTGCCTTTCTCTTTTTCCCCTAAGGGTTTTTCACGTTTCAGGTTTTTCTTACTTTGGTACCAAGTATACCTCAATTTTTTAAACCATTCTTTATTAAGGAAAAAGTCAAACACATCTGGGTACTTATCGTAGAGGTCTGTATGATTAATTGTGTAAGAGGGATCTTTCAAATAAGCACGTAATGGTTCACATTTTAAAAGGAGTTTAACGAGTTTATTTGGCAAATTTGGGAGCTGCGCTTGAAGGGCCTTGAAGAGCAAATGATCATTATCATCAGGACAATAAATCATCTTGGCGTTAGAATTTATGACTGTGTATGCTTCCTCAAATTGACCTAAGTGAATACATAATATAATTTTTAGAACTATGACATCCATTTCTTTAATTCCTTTAGTGGGTCCAGAAATTAGAATAAACGGAAGAGAAAGGAGTTGATTCACCGCTTCATAGGCATTGCCAAATTCAATTTTGTTTTTCTCATTAAGAACATGTTGGATTGAATAAAAAGAAGCTAAAAACTTAAGAGGAGATTGATCATCTTCTCCTATGACTTCTTCGAGAATTTGAATGGCTCTTTCATATTCTCCAACTTTTGCAAAACTTTCAGCAAGTTCAACCATTGCGTCCGGATCATCTTGATTTCGCGATGTGTATTGTTCGTCCAAGAATTGTTGTGCATTGGTTTTAAGCTGGATTTCTTTAAAGGTTTTAGATGTTTGTTTTTCGAAATCATCTTTATAATCTCTTACAAGGGAAGGAAACAAAGTAAATGCAAGGTTACCAAACTTTTCAATATCTCGAATATCTATTGTGCAATTGGGACTTACAAAGAGAAGCAGATTCCCTCTCATGATTTCTCTAAGAGATGATAGTGTGATGCCTATTAATGAGTCATTTCCTGTATAGAGGGACCAAGTATAATAATCTGGATTATCAAAAATATATGTTAAAAACCTTGTCGTTGTGAAAATTGCATCTTCATCAGGCGCCCAATCGGCATAGCTTTTTCCAAAAGGAAGCAGAAGTTTATAAGCTTCTCGATTTCCTGTATCTGCGAGTAGCCTCAATGCCATCAAGTATCTTTTAAGAGGGGGATGGTTTTGTTTCCCTCTGATGATAAGTTTAAATTTTTTGAGGTCATAAGCATTTGACTCCATAACGCTCTGAAGCAGATCTTGTAGCCCCGGCACATCCTGGATAACATGTGATGCCAACCAAATCGTTTGCCAGTCATGAAGAGGATCTAAGTTGACATACATGCGGGCTAATGTGAGGTGACACGCTGTGAAGCTTTTGATTGCCTCTATAAATCGCTCCATGCCTTCAGGAAGAACTATAACGTCACCTGATTTTTCGTTCTTCATGATGTCCTCAAAAAATGGCGGAGCTAAAGTACGATGAAGCTGTTCTATCGTTTCCCGATGGAACAAAAAATTTCTGAGTAAACTGGGAAGAGTGAGTTCTTCAGGGCTCGCGTATTCCAATTTATTGAACAAGTTGTCTTTTCCCGATCGAACGAGTCGATCCCAATTTTTGCAGACAAGGGGGGCCATAAGACTTGACTCAGGATTAAGGTGGATAAAGATTTGTTCACGCAATTCAGGCGGTAGAGGAGAGAGTATACCATTCCTATCTGACATTTCTTGCTTTGAGAGAGGAAACTCGGAACGATTGGCTTCAGGCCACTTGAAGGGAGAAAGAATGAATCTGGCTTTGTTTTGTGATGTTGTTTGTAAAGTTTCTTTTCCTTTTCGAAGGGTTCGCTTATGTCCTTTTTTTGGTTCTTGTGTTTCAACGTTAGAATGAGAACTTCGAGTAGCTTGGGAGGGGTGAGAAGATGAAAAAATTGAAAGAAAGGCGATAAAACTGATTAAAGAATTTACATAAATATTCATAAGACCAAATACCTAATTGGAATATATACATGAAGTATTTATGACGTAACGAGGCCTAGATGTCAAGGAAAAACTTTAAACAAAGAATTATAGAAGCCTTTAGCGAAAGTAGCTTTCCTGGATCGCCACATCCTCCATAGCCTTCAGCGACGGCGGGTTTGCGACGACAGCTTTCGTAAGCCATCGTCATTGAGAGGAGCTTTAGATGCGCGGCAATCTAGACGATAGATGAAACGAAAAGTGTTTCAGTGAGTTTTTTAGATAATAAATTTGTTAAATTTTGTTTCAATCAGATCATTTTTCCGCGGACCATCAACTTTGATATTTAGTGTGAACTGTGATTCATTTTGAAAGGTGTATAAAGCCTGATAATGGTCATTAATACACATATGTTCACCTGTCGCCTGTGTATTGGAAATGAATTTTAATTTATAGAGCAAACCAAGCTTTTTTTTCGCTCGGGCTAAAAAAACTAAAATGTCTTGGTTTTCAAGGGAGTAAATATATTCTCTAAAAAAATTTTGGTTTGAATTTTTATAGATTCCTTCCTCATAATACCAATAACAGCTGGGTTGATTCGGTATAATTTCAAAGAAAGCATAACCCGACATTGCGTCTAAATCATTGACTTGCCTTTGAAATTTCCAGTTTCCTTTAAGTCTCAAAAAGTGTTTTTGCATTTGATCATAATTTATCTAAAAAGCCAGACGTAAATACTTTTCTAACCTTTCCCTAGAAGAATGTTAACTCTCTTTTGGTATAGTATGAAAAGTATCAAACAAGGGAAGGGAATTTATGAGATGGCCGAGATTATTGACTTCGAATTTTACAGAAAGTTTAAAATAATTCTTCCCGTGCGGCCACGTAATCTTGACGGAAAAAAACTATATGAAGATGAAGAACGAGAAACAAGAACGTATCGACGCCGGCGGAGAACGGTTGAAACGAAATCAAAAGTGAATGAAGAAGATTAAAGTATAATACTCTTTTCATTTTTTAAAAAAAATGCTATAGCCTAGTCTCTATTTATAAACTGAGTATTGGCTCAATGTTTAACGCTGTTTTATTATTTTTGCCCCGAATCATTTCGCATAAGTGGGAAGAGCGCGCTTTTCGAGGGGCCTTCTATAAAATCATGTCCTGCCTTTGCTTTGCAGGCATCTACGGTTGCGTACGTTATTTTTCACTTGTGTCCGCAGATTTAGAAATTGCACCTATCCCAGCGCCTGAGCTTGCTTTTATTGAAACAGCTTTCGCATTAATGCTTTTGTTGCCCTGGTTTGTGTTTAAAAAGAAAACCTCATTAAAAATACAGAAGTCTTCTCTTTATGTGGGGCGCGCCTTTGCCGTTGCTGTCGGTGTTATCCTTTGGTACATGGCTCTTGCTCAGATGCCTCTTATTCAAGTCATCGCTTTTAAATACACCGCTCCTGTTTTTACGTTTTTAGGAGCAAAGTTTTTACTGAAAGAAAAGTGTGGCTTAGGTCGTGGGTTCTCCATTTTGGTTGCTTTTTTTGGGGCATTAATTGTTTCTGGAAATCAGCTCTTCGCAAATGAAAACGATTGGCTTGAGCTAAGCGTCCTCATCCTATTGCCACTTGGAGCGACGGCGTGCCACGCTTTATCAGCATTGTTTGGCAAAAAGCAAGCCGCAAAGGATTCTCCTCAGACAATTACGTTGTATTTATTACTCCTCACCCTTCCGATTTTTGGGGTTGCCTCATCCTTGCTTTGGGTTCAACCTCAACTCTGGCAATGGCCGTGGCTCATTACAATGGGAGGGTTGCTTGCAGGAGGATATATTTTCTTAAGCCATGCTTATCTTGCCTCAGACATCACTTACCTAATCCCAGCGAGTTTTTCACGCCTTGTCGCAGCAGCCCTTATTGGTGCTCTATTCTTTGATGAGTGGCCCCAAGGTTGGGCTTGGTTTGGTTTGTTTTTGATTGTGGCAGCAACACTGTGCTTATGCCAATATGAGCTCAAGAAAAAACTAAAAACTCCTTTGCCTGAACAGGAATATGCGTGAAATTTACATTTAGATATCTGATACTGATTGCATGTGTCTTTATATTTATTCTTTTAGGGAAAACATTTAAATGGAGCCCGTCCGTTTTTTCAAATGAAGTAGCCTTAAGATTACTTCCATATTTCCCCGATACAGCAATTTCTTTATTTACATATGCCGCAGATAGAGGGCTTTCAGCTGCCCACCATAGCTTGGGCAAGGTTTATCATGACGGCAAATACAGTTTAAAAGATGATCACAAAGCTTTTGACCATTTTAAACAAGCTGTAGAAATGGGCTTTGAAGAAAGCTATGCAAGTCTCGGAGATATGTTTGAACATGGATTTGGTTGCGAACAAAACGATGAAATGGCCGTAAAATGTTATACGTTAGCAAGTACCCTGGGCGAGCCGACAGCTTTAAATAATTTGGGTGCTCATTTTGCTTTGGGGCAAGGGGTTTCCAAGGATTATAAAGTAGCCTTTGAATTATATGAAAAAGCAGCCGCGCAAAATTATCCTGAAGCGATTAATAACCTGGGTGGTATGTATTTTTATGGCGAGTATGTTCCGCAGGATTATGACAAAGCCTTTGAGATGTTCCATAAGGCTGCTGAATTAGGCTATGTGAGAGCTCAAGTAACAGTGGGTGATCTCTATCGTGAAGGATTAGGGATAACACCTGACCAAGAGAAAGCGAAAGAATGGCTCCAAAAGGCAGCCGATCACGGCAACGAAGAAGCTGTGATGAAGCTTCGTGAGCTCCAACTAGAAACTCAAGTTCATCTCAAAGCTCCTTAACAAGAACTTATTGGGTTCACTATGACCTCGAAAAGCTCCAAGCCGCCATTCCTCATGAACACCATGGAAAACTTTCTGACATACTTGAAGAGCTAAGGCATCATCCACGCAAAGGAATTGGTAAGCCCAAGAAGCTCACGGGAGACCTCAAAGGATGCATGAGCCGTAAGTTGGATAAAGGACTCAGGGTTATCTACACCATTGATGATGAAACCAGTGTTGTAAATGTCTATACGTCAGAAGGGCACTATAAAAATGTTCGAGGACTGCAAAGCGGATCATAAATCATATCGTTCATAGTTTGAAGTCTATCTATTTAGTGAGACGTAAATTTGATATTTTTTCCAAGGATGCAAAAAGGTTTTTTGGACCATTAATTCTCTTAGCGAAATTTTCATTGATAAGTGGCGTTGCGATCATTTTAAACCAATGGTAAAAATTAATGAACTCAGTATTGTTTTCAAAATAGGTCTGGTTAACTTCAGTATGGCTTCTGTCTGCTCCAAAGCTGCATGTTTCGAGAAAACTACTTGTTCGGCTGTAAAAGGAAAGACCATTCCAGATATTTGCTGAAAAAAATTCCTTGTACATATGACTCTGTGGTTGGGCTATCCAAATAAACTGTTTTTCTTTATGCTTCGGTACATTGCCCCAATGCTTTACATAAAAGTGTATATCGTTAAATAGTGAATTGGAAATAAAGGTTTTTGTCCACGGGTCGTGGTTACAAAATCTAAATATACTGCCATCGGGAAAAAACCTCAGGTAAGCGAAATAATTCAAATCAAAGGTCTTTAAAAAGTTTTCACATAGGCTCAGTGTAATCTCGTTACTCGTGGTTTGATCAAAATGATTTTTAGAACTTACTTTAAACATACTTAATTCTACTCCTGAATAATGACTGGCTAGCCATAATTTTTCATCATTGTCGTAATGCGTGATGAATTATCAAAAAAAATGTCCAATAAAGTTGATTTTGATTGTATACCCGTCTTAAGCCGAACCGAATTAAGATATGTCTCCACGGTTCTGGGTGAAATGTCTAAGCTCTTAGCAATCTCTTTGCTTGTTTTGCCTCTTGATAGATAAAACATGCACTGCGTTTCTCGCAAACTTAAGTATACTTTCGTGGATCCGAAATAGAGTGGCACCTTTGTTGCACTTTTTTTGACAGCACACTCTCGTGTATAGAGATTTGTATTTGCAGAGAATAAATCTTGGTTAACAGGCGGAACACTTTTGTTGTCAGAAATCGTTTCTGTAAGAAGGGACAAATCATAGTTGCTGTAAAAGAGATTTATTTCTTCCTGAAAACGCTGCGTAAATTGGAATAAATACTCATGCAGTAAGGGGAGATTGTTTATATAAAAATCTAGGGCTTTGGTATTGTTGCGCGTGCTGGCAAAGTGCCCTACATCAACGTAGTTTTTTGCTCTGACATAAAGATCAATAGAGTTCCATTTATCTTCATTGAAAAAGTAATTT
This sequence comes from uncultured Alphaproteobacteria bacterium, assembly GCA_964474215.1. Taxonomy (GTDB): domain Bacteria; phylum Pseudomonadota; class Alphaproteobacteria; order UBA9655; family UBA9655; genus UBA9655. The sequence goes on along the minus strand of CAYYRQ010000024.1, from coordinate 11,819 downwards.
TGCAACCGATTTCCAGAGAGCGCTTCGCCCGTGTATAGATAAATGCTATGATTTTGTTCTATAATATTTTTTTCGTCAGGAAAAAATCCATCATAGTCAAAAAGTTTACTGTCGAACTTTATGCTCACCCAGTCCTTATCGGTGCAAAAAAAGACAACTTTTCCATTTTTGTAAACGCGCGAAAAACTGAAGTAAAAGATGTTATTGTCTCTTAGGGGCGCAAAAAATTCTTTTACTTGGGGAATAAGAAAGTTTATATATTCGTATGTTTTTTTATCTTGCATACGTTTCTTATCTCCATCCATTAGGAATTTTTCAAAGATAATAGCTTGAGTTTGTGTTTTTGTCCTCCGTAAAAAATACGGATGAATATTTCGATTTATTAGGCATAAATAATTGAGTATGAGTGATGTGGAGAAGAACCATGATTAATTATAATGATATTTTTAATTCTTATATTAAACAGATAAAAAGCGAAAAGCGGCTCAGAAAATTTAATGAAATTGAAAGAGATCCTCAAAATTTCCCTAAAGCCTATCGCAGGTATCTCGGAAAAAAACAAAGGATTACACTTTGGTGTGGCGTTGATTACCTTGGTATGGGACAAAATGAAACTGTTATCGAGGCAATGGTAAAGGCCTTACGGAAAGTTGGCTCAAGTTCTGGTGGGTCAAGAAATATTGGTGGAAATAGCCATTACCACGTTGAGCTAGAGTGGGAACTTGCTAGACTTCATGAGCGGAGTAAAGCAATTTTATTTAACTCAGGATATGTTGCAAATCAAGCAACGCTTTCAGCACTTGGAAAAATAATTCCCGATTGTATTTTTTTGTCAGATGCAGAGAACCATGCTTCTATTATTGAAGGGATTAAACTGAGTAAAAGGCCTGTTAAAATTTTTAAACATAATGATGTTAGTGATCTTGAGTCTCATTTAGCGGACTTACCATTGTCACTGCCTAAAATTGTTGTGTTTGAAAGTTTATATTCAATGGCAGGAGATATTGCCCCCATCAAAAAGATTATTGAAGTTTCTAAGAAGTATAACGCACTCACCTATGTTGACGAGGTTCATGCTGTTGGCGCTTATGGTAAAAATGGAGGGGGCATAACCGAAGCTGAAGGGTTGCAGAACGATGTAACATTAATACAAGGAACTATTGGTAAAAGCTTTGGTTTGTGCGGTGGTTATGTTGCCGGGGATTCTCATATATTAGAGGCCATAAAATCTTGTGCGTCAGGTTTCATTTTTACGGTTTCACTTCCTCCTGCTATATCTGCAGGTGCATTGGCAAGTTTGAAATATTTAAGAAACAACCTACAAGAAAAAGAAAGGCTTCATGAAAATGCTTTATTCCTTAGAAATCAATTAAAAGAGCTTGGCTTCAACATTCTCAATTCAGAAAGCTTTATTATACCTATTCATATTGGAGATGCGGAAATGTGTAGCCAGATAAGTAAGGAATTACTTGATCAATGGGGCATATACATACAGCCCGTTAATTTCCCATCCGTACAGAGAGGGAATGAACTATTAAGAATTTCTGTGTCTAGTCGGCATACTGTTGCAGACATGCAAAAATTACTTACAGCCTTGAGCGCAACAATTTTGAATAGGACAATGAAGAAATATTGTTACATAATTCCTAAAGGAGGTGCCAGGGCACTAAGCAAATATGAGGACGGCCTAAATGCAAGTTAAACTTCATAATATTGGGGAAGGTAAAATGCAAATTGTGTATTTAAAAGATTATCCACAGCACTTAAATACGGTTTCGACATATCGATTTAATGAGTGGGGGAGTTTTAAAGGATTTACCTATGAGGAAGTTGTTGAATCTATGCGCAAACATCTCAATGACGAACAGCTCCCTTTGTGTTATGTCGGACTCGTTGATAATCAGCCCATTGGAATGGTTTGCATAAGAGAGGAAGATTTAGAGGGCGAAGATAAAAAAATGACCCCATGGTTGGCAAGCTTATATGTGGCTCCGGGGTATCGTAGATTAGGTTACGGAAGAAAGTTTATTGGTTTAGTTGAAGAGAAAGTTAAACAAATGGGATTTGACAAGCTTTACCTCTTCACAATAGATCCTACATTGCCAACTTGGTATGTTGAATTAGGTTTTCAACTGATTAAGGTATTAAATTATAATGGGTATCCATCAACGGTGATGTATAAAACTTTAAAAGGGTAATTTATGCTTTCTAAAAAGCTTATTTTTCTGTTCTTTTCCAGTGCGTGCGAAAAGTATAGTTTTCACGTCGTGCGGTACACATTGATTTTGTACATGATAAAACAGATTTTCTTAAGCGATAACCAAGCCTATACAATTAATGGAACCATGCTCGTGATTGTGTTCCTCTGTCCTATCATTGGCGGCTGGATTGCTGATAAGTTTGCCAATAGTTACCAAGTATGTTCATCAGGTTTTGTCATGCTTTTTTTGGGGCTATTGATTCTTGCGTTCCCCTCCATTGAAACACTCTATTTAGGACTGAGTTTTATTTCAGTTGGCGAAGGATACCTAAGAGCTACCTTTCCAGGACTTGTATCCATTTTGAAGGGGCCCAATGAGAGTAAGAGTTCTAGTGATGCAAAATATACTCTTTTCTATGTTTTCGTAAATTTGGGTGCTTTTTGCTCTACTTTTACATCCTGCATGCTGGGGGAAATGTTTGGTTGGAAATATGGATTTTTGATTGCTGCAGGTGTTGCGATACTTGGTCAATTTTTACTTTTTAAGGCATGCGCTGATGAATTTAAAGGATCGAAATATGGAATCAATTTAAAAGTCCTTTTCTTTTCATTTTTCGTGTCTATCATATTCGCGTTTATAGTTCAGTTTGAGTTTCTTGCTCAGAGTATCCTATTTTTGGCAATCGTCACATCATTGTCTTTGATCGTGTATATATTCAAGGATGACTCCCAAAAAGATTCTCTTGGGAGATTTTTGCTGTGCTTGATCGTTCTTGTTAGCTTTTTTTCATTATATGAACAGGGATCTACATCAATTAACTTGTTTATTGATAGAAACGTTGACCGAGCTCTTTATATTGATGCTGGTTCATCGATCTGGAGTTTTATCTTTCCTCTTTCGGTCATTCCCGTAACCCTTTTTCAAGGTATTGACCCTTTTGTAAATGTTAGCCTGGGCTTGGTCTTATATTACCTTTGGAAACAATCCAAAAACGCTGGAGAAATTACGATTAAGTATAGCCTAGCATTTACAACAATAAGCTTATGCTATCTCATCATTTGGGCGAGCCAATATTTCGCGAATGGTCAGTTTCTTGTTCCCCCCTGGCTGATGATTCCTGTGTATGTGTTCCTTGTATGTGGCGAACTCTTGGTTGTGCCGATAACGATGTCAGCTATTAGTCGGTTGAGTCCTCAGAAATACATTGGCATAACAATGGGGGTTTTTAATGTTGGTATAGCAGCAGGACAGTTGGGTGCCGCTCAGTTGGCGAAGTTGACTTCTATAGAAGACCTTACAATGAGCTCAAAGCAGAGTCTTGATATTTACTGCGACACTTTTTTCATGTTTTTCTTGGGCGGGTCAATCATTGCAATGAGCATATTCTTATTATACCTTAACAGTAGATTTGGTTCTCTTATAAGAGTTGTCGCTGTCCCACAAAGTAACTTTATGTCATTTTTATTGTTGTTTTTGAGAAAAAGAATGTTCGCTAGATAAATAACTTAATGAGTCATTTATGTTGAAGCAAAGCTTTTTTGAATTCTCTAGCAATCTATGCGGTGAAGTTCAAAGTATGATCGATTTTCTTAAAAGTGAGAAAATTGAATATTTTAGCTTTTCAAGAATCCATCGTGATGGGAAAACACAGTTTCTTTGCAGTGATTACGACTGGATAAAAGTTAAGTTCGAAAATAACCTTTTCGATTATCAAGGCTTTTTCCCTGCCGAAAAAGAGCTAATTGAGAATAATAGAACAGTAAATATTTTTACGGGTGATTCATATAAAAATAACGATTTGTTAGAACATTTATATAATTCAGGCCGATGGAATTCGCTTGATCTATATGACCGTCAGAAAGATCATATTGATATCGCCCACTTTGGTAGCAACAAGACGCATATTGAGGCCATTAATTTTTATATAAATAACATTGAATTGCTAAGAGATATTCATCAGTCGTTTATAAAGAAGTTTGATGCTACACTTCAGGAGTCAATTGAAAAAAATATTTACCTTGATATCAATGACTACCTCCAAAATGAAACGAAAGAGGCAGGTTTAAATGAGCGTCTTTTTCATGAAAATGCTACTTCCAATTTTGACAGCTGGGAAAAACAGAGAATTGAAAAAGCCGTTAAAGCTTTGCAGGGAACTGCTATAACGCTTGACCATGGTAAGGTTAAACTATCTGCAAGAGAACTTGAGTGCACTTTACTTTTAACGAGAGGGAGTAGCTTTAAAGAAATTGCATCACAACTTGATATTTCTCCGAGAACAGTTGAAACCCATATTAAAAATATAAAAGATAAAATGTTTGTTCATTCAAAGTCTTCTTTGATTAAAACCTTTAATGACCATCTCGGTCTAAAGATACGCCATCTTCTTTAGTTTTCCACATTTAAAAATCCATTCGTTGATTCTATCCAGTCCGTTATTTCTACTTAGATAGTTAATACGGAATGTTTTGCCAAATATAGTTTGGTAAAAAGAAAGTAGTTCAAGAGCAAAATTCTTGAGCTCTTTAGATTAACGAAAAACAAAGGAGAATAAAAATGTTGAATCTAAAATATAATAACTTGATCTATGCAGCAGTTTGCACAAGTAGCATAATTTGTTCAATTTCGGCAAATGCTCGTCAGAATATTTATGCTGAAGAGCGGTGCCACGGATCAATAAGAGCCTTGAAAGGTGATGCTTTGGATGAATCCCTAGAAAGAGATAATCTCATAGGCATGTCACATCCAATCTTTGGTGATCAAAAAACCAAAAATGATTGGGAAGAAGAGCCCCAAGGACAAATGGAAGATCAAAAGTATAACCTCATGGGTGTGGCTTTATTTTCCGGGAAAGATGCTATTAGCTATGGAATCAAGAAGGCATCTCACAGTAAATTTTCGCATGTTGGCGTTATTTTATCGAATGCGAACGAAGAAGATGACTGGTATTGTTTTGAATCAACCGGTTCTCGCGATGAAGTACTGAAAGGTGAATATCCACATGTGCGAACCAGACCTTGGGAAGAGGTTGTTCAAGACTATGAAGGTAAAGTATCCTATCGGTTGTTTGTCTTCCAAGATAGGGATAGAGCTGACTCTGATGAAGTGACAACCTTTATGGAAAAATATGACGGAAAGTCATATACAAAAAATCCTGTAAGGCTTGTAAAGTCTCTGTTTGATCTTAACAAAAAATCAAAATCAGAGGTTCTTAAAACGGTTTTTTGTAGTGAACTTGTGGCTCAAATGTTAATGGAACTTGGCATTTTAGAGAATGGGTCTGCTGGAAACTACATTCCAAAAGACTTTTCAAGCCAAGGCTATGTAGAGCTTCCTTCGGGAGTTACATTAACGCCTGAATTCAAAGTAAAGTGATGTGGTTTGAATGATGGCAAAAATGTATGTCAAAACTGAAGTTAGGGATTGAGCTTTTGGAGCCCCCATGCTCAATCCCTTCTTTTTTTCGTTCGCCTGTCTCAAGTAATTCCTCGCTGTAAAAATAGTAATTATTTGTTTTACATTAATTTTAAATTGTACTTTGTTGATATTCGTTAAATTTGTGAAAGGATATTTTTGTCATGATTAACAAGCCTCTGCGAAAATATATTTTCCTGGATCGCAACGCCCGTCGTCCAGGCTTTGGCGAGTTCGTGATGGTGGTGCTTCAGTAAAAGCCTGTCATTGCGAGCGAACGACAGTGAGCGCAGCAATCTAGGCTATAGATGAAACAAAGAATATTTCAGAGAGCTCTTTTATACCTAGTTTTTCCTTATAAAAATCAATTGATTGTTCCCATATCATGAATAAGCAATGGGATTTATTGCAATTCGTTTAAGTTTTGAAAAGAAAAATTGAATGAGTAGAGTAATGTTAAGTTCGCTTACTTCATGTGTTGCACTTGTAGCTGTGTTGGGTTTCAATAAGGCCTCTTGAGCACATCAAGGGGCCTTCTTGCTTTTGTTAAGGGCATTTGGTGTCTAAGCTTGACAAACCCTATGCAAACACATAGTATGCCTCCACAATTCATAACGCCAGTCCACGCGTTGCGTGCACTGGCGTATTTTTGCTAGGAATGTCATGTTTGACAATTTAACGGGTCGGTTGACCTCCATCATCGATAAGCTCAAGGGGCGTGGGGCTCTGACAGAAGCTGATGTGAAGTCAGCGTTGCGTGAAGTGCGTATTGCTTTGCTTGAGGCGGATGTGGCTTTGCCTGTTGTCAAAGATTTTATTGCCCAAGTTCAAGAAAAAGCCGTAGGGCAAGAAGTGCTCCATAGCCTGAGCGCAGGCCAGCTAGTTGTTAAGATTGTACATGACGCTTTGGTTGATTTTTTGGGCCAAGAAGTCGTTGATATCGAGCTTCAAGCCGCTCCCCCAGTTGTTGTCTTGATGGTCGGTCTTCAGGGATCAGGTAAAACCTCAATGACATCCAAGTTGGGTAATTACCTTAAGAAGAAGCAAAAGCGTAAAGTTTTGATGGCCTCCCTCGACATCTACCGTCCGGCAGCGCGTGAACAGCTCCAGACTTTAGGTAATCAATGTGAGATCGATACCCTCGATATTATCAAGGAAGAAAAGCCTCTCGCCATAACCGATCGTGCATTAAAGAAAGCAAAGCTCGAAGGCTATGACGTTCTTATCCTGGACACGGCTGGTCGTTTGCATATTGATCAAGAGTTGATGGATGAAGTCGTTGCTGTCCGCAAGAAAGCGAACCCTTCTGAAGTGATCCTGGTTGCCGATGCCATGACGGGGCAGGATGCGGTCACCATTGCCAAAGAGTTTGATGAAAAGGTGGGCGTGACCTCAATTGCCCTCTCCCGGATTGATGGTGATGCGCGAGGCGGTGCTGCGCTCTCGATGCGTGCCGTAACGGGCAAACCGCTGAAACTATTGGGGACAGGTGAAAAACCAGATCAGCTCGAGCTCTTCCATCCGGACCGTATCGCGACCCGCATCCTCGGCATGGGGGACGTTGTTTCTTTGGTTGAAAAGGCCATGGATACGGTGGACCAGGAAGAAGCCGAAAAGATGGCCCTTCAGATGCAAAAGGGAAACTTTGATTTTAATGCGATGGAAACCCAGCTTTTGCAAATGAATAAAATGGGTGGGATCTCAAGTCTAATGGGAATGATGCCCGGGTTAAATAAGTTCCAGGATAAGATTGCCCAAGCGGGTGTGGATGATGGTTTTATCCAAAAGCAACTTGCAATTATTCGTTCGATGACGAAAAAAGAAAGGAAAGATGCGCGCCTTATCAATGGCTCTCGGAAACGGCGTATTGCCCAAGGAAGCGGAACATCGGTTCCCGATGTGAACAAGCTTTTGAAGCAATTCAAGGATATGAGCGACATGATGAAACGCATGAAAAAGCTTGGCAAAAAAGGATTGTTGCGCCAAGGATTAAAGGGCTTTTTGCCCAAAAGCTAACCTTAAAGGAGGACAAGTAAATACATGGCTTTAAAAATACGTCTTGCACGGGGCGGTGCTAAAAAACGCCCATTTTATCAAATCGTTGTTGCTGACGCCCGTTCACCGCGTGATGGCCGCTTTGTGGAGAAAGTAGGATCTTACAATCCGATGCTTCCCAAAGAGAGCCAAGATCGCGTGAAGTTGGTCGAAGATCGCATTAAATATTGGCTTTCCAAAGGAGCACAACCCACCGATCGTGTGGCTTTATTCCTCGGAAAAGCGGATCTAATAAAAATGCCTGAAATTCGAGAAACACCTAAGAAATCAGCGCCAAAAGCAAAAGCTCAAGAAAGGCTAAAAGAGGCTGAGGCAGCGAAAGCAGAAAAAGAAGCCGCACTCGCGGAAGCTGAAGCTGCACCAGCTGAAGAAGCCAAAGTTGAAGAAGCTGCGCCAGCCGCTGAAGCACCAGCCGAAGAAGCGCCCGCTGAAGCTGCTCCTGAGGCAGAGGCGCCTGCAGCTGAAGAACCAAAAGCTGAGGACGCTGAAAAACCTGCAGAAGAAGAAAAACCTGCGGAAGGTTAAGAGGGTTAAGGTATGACCATGAGTCAGGCATCTTTTAAACATTCATCTCATTTTTGCGCTGCCGTGATTACATCGCCTCACGGTGTAAAAGGGCATGTGAAAGTGAAGTGCTTTTTGGAAGAACCGCAACAACTGAAAACCTACTCACCGTTTTGTAATGAAAGGGGTGAAGAGGCCTATAAGGTGAATAAGGTCATATCTCAAGATAAGGATTTGTTGATCCTTTCCCTCGAAGGTGTTCAAGATCGCAATCAAGCTGAGAGTCTCAAAGGCGCAAAGCTGATGGTCGCGGACGATAAACTGCCGGAGCCTGAAGAGGATGTCTTTTATCATAAAGACCTCGTCGGACTTAAGGTAATGTCATGTACTGGAGAAGATCTGGGTCTTCTCAAAGCCGTCTTCAATTTTGGGGCGGGTGACTTGCTGGAAGTCAAGACAGCCCAGGGCAAATTGGAACTTATTCCTTTCACGAAAGAAATGGTTTCAAGAGTTGCTCAAGACAAAGAAACGCTGACCCTCACTTCAGAAGGTGAAGCTTATTTGAAAGGGGATGTCTATGCTTCCTAAGGTAACCGTGCTGACCCTTTTTCCGGAAATGTTCCCCGGTCCTCTGGGGCGCTCCCTCATCGGGAAAGCCCTTGAGAAAAAGGTTTGGGACCTGAATGTCGTGGATATCCGTGACTTTGCCGAAGACAAGCACCAAACCGTAGATGACACGGCGTTCGGTGGTGGTCCCGGTATGGTGATGCGTCCAGACATTATTGATAAAGCCATTGCATCAGTGATGAAAAAAGGTGAGGGGCGTTTGATACACCTCACACCCCGTGGACAAGTTTTTCAGCAGCCCCAAGCGCAAGACCTGGCGAACTCTAAAGTTCCCCTGGTTTTCCTTTGTGGCCGGTATGAAGGGATTGACCAAAGAGTACTTGATGAATGGGATGCTGAAGACATCAGTCTCGGCGACTTTATCTTGACGGGCGGAGAGCTTGCTGCCATGACTATTTTGGATGCAGTGATTCGTCTTGTGCCCGGCGTGATTGGTGATCAGGCCTCATTGGAAGATGAAAGTTTTTCGGGTGGTCTTTTGGAATATCCGCAGTATACACGCCCGCGTGAATGGAACGGACATCCTGTTCCCGAGGTGCTATTATCAGGAAACCACCAAAATATCCTGTCATGGCGAAGGAAACAGTCTGAGATTTTGACACAAGAGCGACGACCCGATTTATGGACTCAATTTTTGAAACAACAAGATTTAACGTAAGGAGATAAGAGATGACAATACTTCAACAATTTGAGCAAGAGCAGCTCAAAAAACTAACAGAGAACAAGGACGTTCCTGATTTTCGCCCTGGTGATACGGTGCGGGTCATGGTGAAAGTGATCGAAGGAACACGTGAGCGTGTTCAGGCCTTTGAAGGCCTCTGCATTGCCCGTAAAAATGCGGGTATCAATTCGTCCTTTACAGTTCGAAAAATTTCCTATGGTGAAGGGGTTGAACGTGTATTCCCCCTTTATTCACCAAACATTGAAATTAAGGTCATGCGCCGCGGTATTGTGCGTCGTGCAAAGCTATACTACTTGCGTGGATTGACCGGTAAGAAAGCCAGAATCGCTGAAAAGATTGTTCGCAAAACCGGCGCGAAGATGACGGTTGAAGAAGAAAAGCCGATTGAGCCAGCTGAGCCGGTTGTTGAGGCAGAAGCAAAGGAAGCTAAAACCAAAGCACCTGAGAAGGAAGCTGCAAACCCAAAGGCTGAGAAAAAGGACGAAAACCCTAAAGCGGAAAAGAGTGAATCCGCTGAGAAAGCTGATAAAGAGTAAGCTTCTCTTTTATACTTATCTCCTTTTCTTTGAAAAGTCTGAAGAACTTTCACCTCTCCCCTTGTGGGAGAGGCCGTCCCAAAGGGGCGGGTGAGGGGGCTTTTCGTAAGTAGAAACTAGAAAAGTTCTTTATCTAACTTCTAACCTCAAACTTCTAGTATCTTGCGTATGCATAAGTGAGTCTGGGGAATATAAAAAAATGGATCAACTCTGTTGTTGAAGGGAGGATCCATCAGCTAACTCCTTAAGTTTAGCATTAGCAATGACAATTGCTTCTCCGCCAAAGCCTGCGGCTTCGGCGTATCGCAATGACGTATGTCTGTATGGTTTCGTCATTGCGCGGAGGGACGATGTCCCGACAAAGCAATCCAGAAAATCACACAACTTTTTGTCATATGATTTTCTAAATCCTAGGATAATATGGTTTTTTTCTCTCCGATCAAACTATTCTAGAGATGAGCTTTATTCTACTTGCTCTCAGGACACAATTTATTGCCCTTTAAAAGAGTTTGTACTTTTTGACCCATCTTACTTAATTTAGCTTTGTCGGCTTTACAAATTTTTTCTTGAGCTTCTTTTCGTCCTTCTTCGCCGAGTTTAATATCTTTCATATTAGATGCACACGAAGATTTATCGAAATCCTTCCATCCCGCACATATTGCAGCGATTTCCTCTTGATAACCTACAGATTGAGTACAAAATGCTCCTTTGAAGGAACGAAAGCTATATATTCTCTTCCAGAAACTTCCTTGTCTACAAGCATAATCTTGCACTTTTGTGAAAGAAGTGTGTCCCAATGCTGTATCTAAAACATAGTCAAGAACCTTCTTAATATCATTCTTACTGATCTCTGGAGCCGCTGCGTCTTCTTTAGATGGGGCATCCTGAGCTGAAGCCGGTAAGGAATAAAATGCAAAAGTGCAGGCTACAATTGCTAAATATTTCATTTTCATATGTTTTCTCCCGTTAGATTTTTGTAAATTACAGATTTACACTATCAACTTTATCAATTGAATATTAAAAATTGTTTAATGTATCTACAATTTTATTGTAAATGCACCGCGGTATTATGCGTCGTGCAAAGCTATATTACTTGCGTGGATTGACCGGTAAGAAAGCCAGAATCGCTGAAAAGATTGTTCGCAAAACCGGCGCGAAGATGACGGTTGAAGAAGAAAAGCCGATTGAGCCAGCTGAGCCGGTTGTTGAGGCAGAAGCAAAGGAAGCTAAAACCAAAGCACCTGAGAAGGAAGCTGCAAACCAAAAGGCTGAGAAAGCTGAAAAGTCTGAGAAAAAGGACGAAAAGCCTAAAGCAGAAAAGAGTGAATCCGCTGAGAAAGCTGATAAAGAGTAAGCTTCTCTTTTATTGGAAGTTGTTTTCGAATAACACCCTTCTCTTGTCGTTCCTGCGAAGGCACACTCGTGTCCGGTAAAAATTATTTCCAGGTAATAGCAGAGGCGAAGCTGTCACAATTATACCTCTCCCCTTTGTGGGAGAGGCCGTCCCGAAAGGGCGGGTGAGGGGGTTTTTTAGTCATTAGGGATTAGTTATTAGAAACTAGAAAAGTTCTTTATCTAACTTCTAACCTCAAACTTCTAGTATCTTGCGTATGCATAAGTGAGTCTGGGGAATATAAAAAAATGGATCAACTCTGTTGTTGAAGGGAGGATCCATCAGCTAACTCCTTAAGTTTAGCATTAGCAATGACAATTGCTTCTCCGCCATAGCCTTCGGCGAAGGCGGACTCGCGATTGTAAAGGTTAGGTAATTCGCTGACAAAACGGTAAAAAAATGAAAAC
>CAYYRQ010000023.1:0-39032 GCA_964474215.1 uncultured Alphaproteobacteria bacterium | reverse complement strand
TATATTAAATATTTTTTCAGGAGGTTTATTTTGTTTAGATATTCTTTTTTATCATCAATATTGATTTCTTCTTCATTGTCAGCGATGGCGTCGGATATTGATGAATTGGTTGTTGTTGGAGCGGGCCTTTCCGGCCTTCGCGTGGCTCAAAAAATGCCCAACGCTCAAGTTTATGAAGCACGTGATCGTGTGGGAGGAAGAACTTTTACCCAAACAATTAATGGTGTCCCTGTTGACTTGGGGGCAGAGTTTGTTGATCGCGATCATAAAGCCATGTGTGATATTCTCAAGGAATTTGGTCTGAAAACAAAAGGTCATAATTTAAGTCACAAGGTTATGGCCGTGAAGGATGGAGAAGAACTGAGTTTGTCTCAGATGCATTCGATCTTGGGATCCTTGCACACAAAATTATCTGAAGTTGCTAAAGAAAACACTTCATCTAACAGTGTTGATCCCAGCTCGAGCCTATATGATCAGTTAAAGTTAACAGAAGATGAGCAATTTGTTCTCAATCTGATTGTGCTTGATCATGAAGGAATCGAGGGGAATCGCCTGCCCATAAGTTATGCGGAAGAACTGGCGGAAATGATTGATGGCTACAATAAAGTGTCTTTTGTTAAACAATATAGGCTTTTAAACTCACTTCTGTGGTTTTACTCAGAACAATATCGAATTGTTGGAGGAACGAAGTCTCTTGTTGATAAACTGGCAGGAGAAGTTGGAAAAGAACGTATTCATTTATCTATGCCTTTAACAAAGGTTTCTTGGGATTCAGGAGAAAAACTTTTTACGTTACGTTTTGAAAGTGGTGCAGAAAGGAAAGCACGTTCTGTTGTAATGACAACACCATTTTCTGTTTTACAAAACAATGGAATCCTGGATGATGCATCGTTAGGTATCAGCCCTGAATTTAGGAGTTATATTGACTCTCGAGTTTACGCAACAAGTGCAAAGATTGTGTATTCGACAACCTCACCTGTAAATCTATGCTATGGGCTTGATGGCCAAGATGGTGTATGCGCATGGGCGAAAGGAGATCATACTCTTTCCGTTATATTGGGGGGTGAGAAGGGGCGAGATGTTCAACCAAATTCAAAGCTAGGGCAACACTTCATACAAAGGCTTGGAACCCAACAAAGAGCAGGTATGGATCCTGTTGTTAAGAATTGGTTTCAGGAACCCTACAGTAAAGGAAGCTACTCTACTATGACAACAGAGACACCTTGGACATGGAATGATACGCAAAGTGAAACGTCTCCTGAACTTTCCCGTTTTGCAACATCACTCTACACGCAAGGTATTCCTTTGCTTTTCGCAGGAGAAAGTACGGTTTACGGTGAGCGAGGGTATATGAATAGTGCGATTCGTTCCGCCAATGCGGTAGCGGAGATTTTAAAGAAATCCAGAAATTAGATAGCTAGGGGAATTTTATCTAGTCATATTTTCCCTATCGAGTTGTCATCATTTTTTGCTCATGATGATCAAAAAGGCAGGAGGATTTATGTCGATTCGATTTCCACGAGCTTGCGCCCCTTTCATTGCATTGGCTGTGTCGAGTATATATTCAACCCAAGCTTATGCGTGCTGTTTTGGTTGTGATGTTGATTTTTATGACGACTATGAGGGTCAACCTCGACGGCAGATCCGATATCCGTTGGCGCCTGTAGAGGTTAAAAATAATTTAGAGACTCAATCAAAGAAAATAAGATCAGATGCTCCCGAAGACAAATACAAAAAAATGGGTTTTAAGACACATGATGATAAAAGTCGAACCACATCTTATTGTAAGCCTTTGAGGCCACTTCATTCAGGCGCACTATTTGGTCCAGATGACCGCGTAAGAGTTCGAAGAACGACCCAGCCTCAATATAGCGTTCATGGATACATGAAAATGACGTTTCCAAATGGAATGACATCTGTTGGAAGTGGGACTATAGTCCGTCATAGGCATGTCTTAACAGCAGGTCATTGTATTTATGATAGGGATGCTGGCGGTTGGGCAACGAAGGTTAAATTTACCCCTGCTCGGGATGATACGTATTTGCCGGTACAAGCAGCTTATGCGACTCATCTTTTATCTGTGAGTGGTTGGAAGGATCGTGAAGATCCTGAATTTGACATGGGTATGCTTGTTCTCAATAGAGATGTTGGAGAAGAAACGGGTTGGCTGGGGCTAAGTGAAGACACAGATCGGACCCTGCATAGCCTTACCGTGAATGTAACAGGTTATCCAGGTGAGAAACCTTCACCGCAAATGTGGACCATGAGCGGAAAAATAAAATCCGTTTTTCCTGAGCAGTTTACTTATACTTTGGATACGACAGGCGGACAAAGTGGAAGCGGCGTTTGGACTGAGTATTCTAATTTTCCAGGGTATTATTGTGTGGGGATTCATACATCTGGACAAAGAAATGTCCAAAATACTGCCACACGACTCACTAAGAAAAAATTTGATACGGCTCTCGAGTGGATGAATACAATATGGCAGTGAAATATGTTACTATCCAAAATCCCGATTACGATACTTATGAGGCCTTTGCAATCCAAGCTCATCATGCCTAAAAAAAGCTTATTGCTGGGCTGCCCATTTGATAAAAGCATCAGCTGTGATTAGTCGATTTGCAACATCACTCTTTGACAATGGTATCTCGTTGCCTTTGCTAGTGAACACAATGTGAACAGTGAACGAGGTCATATAAGAATCTATAGATAAAATACTCAGGGAGCCGCTAATTTGTTGCCAAGCTTTTATAGATCGTCTGTTTCAGCTCAAGCTGCAGGATATCAACTTTATTTCCAAATGCTGTAGAAAGATGCCTAAATAAAGGGAATTCATCTTTATCTGAGAGACCGCGCAAGTTCGTGTGCCCCATCTCCTGTATCGTTCTTTGGATGGCAATTCTGTTATAGGCCTCTCGATAGGTTGGATGTTCTCTAAGAAATTGTATGAATTTCATTGAATGCAGGAACGAACAAAGTCGACTTAAACGATTCTTAAACTCGAATTTGAATAGGAAGCCCAGATTATAAGTGAGTTCCTCTGGAGTAGGTGGGGTACCTTCTATCTGAATAGCTTGAGTTAGGATTCGATCTTGCTCAATTTCAGGTAACTTACTGAATCTTTTTTGTCTCTTAGAGGTTACATCGTTTATTGCAATATCGAGGACTGAAAGAATAAGTTGAACCTGAACGCTAACTTCATTTTGTTCGTATCCGTCTCTCCCAAAAAAAGAAACAATATCATTGAAGTTCAAGCTATATTCCTCATCAGTTTGGATATGGTCAGATGCTAAGGTAACCAATTGCACAAGCTGTTGATAGGCATTGCGAGCTTCATCATCATACCAAAGCATATCCCTAAAATCGGGGGAGTTAAGAAAAGATATAAAAGCCTTAAAATTTCTATCATAGCCTTTTTGAAATATGCGACCTAAATTTCTAGCCAGTTGGGCTTCCAATGGTTCTCTTGTGAAAGCAGATAAAGCTCTTGGATCGAATTGTTTCCGAAGGATAATGCGGTGTGTATTTTCTTCTTCTGTAGCCTTCAATGGAGTTAATAGGATGAATATAGACAAAAATGAAATGTGAAAACGTGCTTTAAAAACCATTTTTAATACCATGCTAAATTATTTAAGATTAGAAGAAATAATATAATTGAGATCATAGAGTCAATGGTTTTTATTATACTTTTTTTATAAAAAAATCAGAAATGAATACTTTAGAAGTCAAAAACAGTTTGTAACCAGATCTTTTCCTACATGTTCCAAGGCAAAACAAAGCCTTTAGCTCAGCACAGTAATATTCTCGAGGGGAAAATTATATAAAGCAAACTCTACTCTAAACAATTGGAAAGTTGAAATACGTATCTGGGTAAGGTTCGTTTCTCAGCCCAAAGTGCCACCACTCCCGCCAATAATTTTCAAAACCATGTTTTTCCATCAAACATTTGAGCATCAGTCGATTGCGTTTCACTTCAGGAGTAAGGTTGGGATTGGCTGTATGGGAGAGTTCATCTAAACAGTCGAATGATGTGCCCATATCAAGAGAATTATCGGGAAAGCGCTTATCTTTTGGGAGACGCCCATCAAGCACAGGATCACCGGGTTTCCAGGTGGGTTGGTCGGGAACAGGTAAAGGAACAATAGTTAGGTCAACGGCTCCTCCCCGTGTATGAGAGGATTTTTTTGCAATGTAACCATTGAAGACTTCTTTTTTTTCAAGGGTCGGGTAGAACTCAGCCTTCATGGCTTGATCATCAAGGTCGTCCCCCCATTTAACAAAAGCATCCACCGCATCTTGCGGTCGATAGCCATCATAGACTTTTAGGGTTAAGTCGAATGCTTTAAGCTCTTCTTGCACAGCTTTGAGCTTGAGAGCTACAGGTTCAGTTACAATGATACGCGGGGCCTCATAAGAAGGAATTGGGCGCCCAACAAAGTTATGATGCATGGCATAGCGAACTTCCTGCAGAATTGTAGGGTCAACGAGCTCTAAGTAAACAAAACGTTCTGGAAGAACTTGGTGTTGAAGTGCAGACTGCGTCATGAGAAACCTCGAAAAATCAGACTTTCCTCAACCTCACATATTTTAGCATGTGATGCAAGGCGTGTATTTATGATGTGAAAATTCAGGGCAATTAAATATTTTTTACCTTAGCCCTATAATATTTTAAAGAAAAAAGATTAGCTTTTTTATAATTTAAAAAGGGTGTGACATGAATAACTTGATACTTATTACATTTATTTTAAGCTACTTTTCTGTTGAAACAGTGCAGACTTCAAATGAATAGATAAATTGTCCGATTGCTAGCCAAATACAAGTTAAGATTTTGGAAGGGGCACACATCATCTTTCAGGCGTGACTGATTCAAAGCTTAAACTTGAGGAATTTACGAAAATTTTTTTCATATTGTGTTAATTCACGAAGGAAATAGCTTATTCCTTCTTCTTGTCCTTGCTCGGGCCCTTTGTTAGGTTTTCCAACATAGGCATCATCTCAAGAGGAAGGGGAAAGACAACCGTCGTATTATTATCTTCACCAATAGTGGCTAAAGTTTGAAGATAACGAAGGATAATGGTCTGAGGTTGTTTGGCCAAAACCTGAGCAGCTTTCAATAGTTTTTCTGACGCTTGCAATTCACCTTCGGCATGAATGACTTTTGCGCGGCGATCACGTTCTGCTTCTGCTTGCTTTGCGATGGCGCGGATCATACTTTCATTCAGGTCAACTTGTTTGATTTCAACGTTGGTGACTTTGATGCCCCAAATTTCCGTTTGTTCATCCAGGATTTTTTGGAGGGAATCATTAAGTTTTTCTCGCTCGCCTAAGATAGCATCCAGCTCATGTTGTCCAAGGACCGATCGCAACGTGGTTTGTGCAAGCTGGTTAGTCGCTTCAAAGTAGTCCTCCACATTAACAATTGCTTTTTGGGCATCAATCACACGGAAGTAGAGAACAGCGTTGACCTGGAGAGATACGTTATCTTTCGTAATTAATTCTTGGGTTGGGATATCCAGCACGACAACACGCAAGTCGACGCGAATCATTTTTTGGATGATGGGAAAGACAAGGATCAACCCTGGGCCTTTGACTTTCCAAAAGCGGCCAAGCATAAAGATAACACCCCGTTCGAATTCCCACAAAATCCGAAAGCTTCGAATAATTATAAAGAGGAAGACAATCGCAACGGTTGCAAAAAAGATAAACGTATTTGAAAATTCTCCACTAGCTTCCAACATATTTTTTCCTTCCTTATTTCTTAGGTTCTACATATAAGTTGAGTCCATCACGTTTTGTGACAAGAACGTGTTGTCCTTTTTTGAGTGGGACAGGGCTTTTGGCTTTCCAGAGTTCACCATCAACCCTTACCCATCCAATTTCTTTAAAGCTTTCTTGAGCGATTGCTTTTGCCCCAATCAAGGCTTCTTGGCCGCTTACAACTTTTCGGCGTCGGGCCTGGATAGCCATAATGATCACTATCAAAAAGAAGAGCAGTGAAGCCGCTGTTATGCTCAAAATAAGTCCCCATGGAGTTGGGTATCCTTCAATATCAAAAAGTAATATGGAGCCGACGAAAAAAGCAATAGCACCTCCACCCGCCAAAACACCGTAGCTTGTGACATAAATTTCGGCAGCCAAAAACGCGATGCCAGCGATAACGAGACCCAAACCGATAAAGTGAATAGGGAGTAGCTGAAAAGCATATAGGGAAACAAACAGACAGATCACACCCGCCACACCGGGTAAAATATAGCCTGGATTTGCAAACTCGAAGAAAAGCCCCCATATGCCAATAATCAAGAGAATATAGGCAATGCTGGGGTCAGTAATGATGGAGAGGAATTTAAGGCGCCAGTTAGCTTCCCATTTTTCGATTTGCATATCTTGCGTATCCAAAACAACCATCCGATTTTGCACAGCAACGGTTCGGCCATTTAGCTGTTTCAAAAGGTCGGGAATATTAGATGCCTGAATATCAATGACGTTTAGGGCAAGGGCCTCATCAGACTGAATGCTGGAGGCCTCTTTCACGGCTTTTTCAGCCCAATCCACATTGCGCCCGCGGAGTTTGGCGAGCCCGCGAATGAAAGCAACCGTATCGTTCAATACTTTCTTATCCATTGAACTTTGCTTTTTTTCCTCTTTTTTATCAGTGCCTGTTATATCCATTGTAACAGGCGTGGCGGCACCAAGGTGAGTCGCCGGAGCCATCGCAGCGATATGACTCGCATAAAGAATATAAGTTCCAGCACTGGAAGCCCGAGAGCCTTCGGGTGCGACATAAGTTACAAACGGAAGGGGTGAAGCAAGGATATCTTTAACGATCCCTTGCATGGCTGTCATAAAGCCACCTGGCGTATTAAGCCTCAGTATAATCAGTTCAGCTTTTTCTACAGTTGCATGCTCAATGCCTTTTTTAATGTACTCTTGTGTAGCAGGCCCAATAGACCCTTCAACGTCCAATACAATGGCAACATTTTTCGCATGTGCCATGGGGCTCTGCATGCAGAGCAAAAAAGAAAAGACGAAATAGAGTATCCAACGTTTCAATTTTTTCTCCAAAAAATTAGTAGCAACCATTCTACTCTTTTTTGGAGCATTCGTCATCTTTTCTTCATTTTTCTATATGCTGGAAAATTATTTATGAGGCATCTGAATACCTCTCAGATAGAATAAGATGCTCTCATTCTCGACTTATTCAGATGCCTCTTTTAGATAAATCATTGAGTATAATATTAAAGTTATCTTCTTTTTATATTATATAAATGGTGTGAGCTTTAAAAACTTGCAGGAATGGTGAGTGACCTAGATGTTCCACATGGTAAAGTAAATCTGAGCTGACTGGCGGTCGTCATGAGAGTACGCGCGCATTAATGGAACAAGCGATGATGGGAGAAGCGGAGGAAGAGCAACTAATGCAGCTTCTAGAAGGTATGGATCTTTCTAGTATAGGGGTTCATCTTTAGCGGGTCCTTCCTCATCAGCAGGTATTAAAAGCAAAAACAAAAAAGGAAAGAATCGTCGATAGTTCTATATTTGGCAAGTGTGAAATTTCTCAGATAAAGAATGGCTAATTAACTCTATCTTTAATCCGTTTTGCAAGGGCGTCACGGTCTTTGGTTAATAGCTCAATAAGTTGGTTGAACGCAGATTTTGCTTCTTTTTTGCTATAAAAAGGCTCGCTAATATAAGGGATTTCGAGGCGAGCGGCAGCTAAAATATTTTCCAAATCTTCACTTTCTGGGATAACCAGTCCTTTTGGATTTGATTTTTTAAGCAACTCATTTATAAGAGTTCGCAGTTTATGAGCTTTCGCAGATAAGTTACTTCCTCCTCTCTCGGGCCATCTATGCTGAGAGAGGGGACTGAATGAGCAAGAGTAAAAAGAAATAAAATAGATATAAGTATTTTTCCACGTTTGTTCATAGCATTAAACTAAACTATTGAATTTACATTAATTATATTATGCATTTAAAAATATTCTGTGTAAAGCAAAACAGAGTTGAGTCGTCACTTGGAAAAAGTTTAAACGTTTTTAAATAAAAGATAAATTGCAGAAAACCAAACTTTGTTTACTTTTCCACATACGTTTCAGTCACGATGGAATCTAGGGATGGTTTTGGGATAAAAATTGTCAGTTGTATGTTCTTGACATCTTTTAGATTCTGAAGAGGGGTGTCTTTATAGGGCGTGGGAGCTATCTTCAGACTTGTGAGGTTACCGCTATAAATAAGTTCGAGGGGGCTCTCATCATCAACCTTTAACTTGAAACGTTTGCACTTTCGCTTTGCTCTTTTGGGATCATAGGTGATGGGAATGCTTAGGTCCCACGTTTTAATAATTTGATTATTTTGTTTGGCCTCGATTGTTAATGTGGACTGGGGGGCTGCCTGATTAATATATGATTTTATAAAAGCATCCAGGCGGATCGTTGCGGGTTTCCCATAGGACACTTGGGGAGCCAAGAAAACAATGAGAGCGAATGCCTTATATAGATTGCTGTTTATCATCTTGTTTTCCCTTGTATTCTGTTCCTCTTATGAACTAATACTATACCTATGGCGACACCACTTTTCAATCTTGTCTCAGACTTCAAACCCGCAGGGGATCAGCCCCAGGCCATTCAAGGACTTTTGCAGGGGTTGAAAGAAAATGAACGCGATCAAGTTCTGTTGGGTGTGACAGGGTCAGGAAAAACATTCACCATGGCGCAAATCATTGCTGCCGAGGGGCGGCCTGCATTGGTAATGGCACCGAATAAAACTTTAGCAGCGCAGTTGTATGAAGAAATGAGGGCTTTTTTTCCAGACAATGCGGTTGAGTATTTTGTCTCCTACTATGACTATTATCAGCCCGAAGCCTACGTGCCCCGCACGGATACCTACATTGAAAAAGAAGCCACCATCAATGAGCAAATTGATCGGATGCGCCACGCAGCAACACGGGCCCTCCTTGAGCGGCGAGATGTCATCATTGTTGCCAGTGTGTCTTGTATCTATGGTATTGGATCTGTTGAAACCTATAGCCAAATGGTGATTCCTCTTAAAACCGGGGATCGAATTGAGCGAGGGGAATTACTGCGGCAGTTGGTGTCCCTTCAATATAAACGTAATGACATCGATTTTTATCGCGGAACCTTTCGGGCAAAGGGCGATGTTGTTGAAATCTTTCCTTCCCATTATGAAGATCGCGCCTGGAAGTTGTCCCTCTTTGGGGATGAAATTGAATCCATTACGGAAGTAGATCCGTTAACGGGACAAAAAACATCGGTTCTTGAAGAGATTAAGGTCTATGCAAATTCTCACTATGTGACACCAGGACCTACATTGCAGCAAGCCATCATTGGCATTAAAGAAGAGCTTAAGCATCGTTTGAAAGAGCTTAATGAGCAAGGAAAGTTGTTGGAAGCCCAACGCCTTGAACAACGAACACGCTTTGATCTTGAGATGTTAGCAGCAACAGGCATGTGTGCGGGCATTGAAAATTACTCGCGGTTTCTCACGGGGCGTGCACCGGGTGAACCACCCCCGACGCTTTTTGAGTACTTACCTAAAGATGCTCTTTTATTTGTTGATGAGAGCCACGTGACCGTCCCACAAATCGGGGGCATGTATAAAGGGGACTCCGCCCGCAAGAAAACTTTGTCTGAATATGGCTTTCGCCTTCCTTCCTGCCGTGATAACCGCCCCTTAAAATTTGAGGAATGGGAAGCGATGCGGCCTGCAACTCTCTTTGTTTCTGCAACGCCAGGTCCATGGGAAATGAACCAAACCCAAGGCATATTTGCAGAGCAAGTGATTCGCCCCACAGGGCTCATGGATCCTGAATGCATTATCCGCCCGGTGGAAAATCAGGTCGAAGATTTGATTTCCGAATGCCAGAAAGTGGCTAAAAAAGATCAGCGTGTGCTTGTCACTACCTTGACCAAAAAAATGGCAGAAGCTTTAACTGAGTACCTGACGGAAGCTGGACTTAAGGTGCGGTATGTTCACTCTGATGTGGAAACTCTGGAGCGGATAGAAATTATCCGCGATTTACGCCTTGGCGTATTTGATGTTCTGATAGGGATTAACCTCCTTAGGGAGGGGCTCGACATTCCTGAGTGTGGATTGGTTGCCATTTTAGATGCTGATAAGGAAGGGTTCTTAAGGTCACGCACATCTCTGGTTCAAACCATCGGGCGAGCAGCCCGAAACGTCGATGGCCAAGCCATACTATATGCGGACCGTATAACAGATTCTGTAAAATATGCCATCGATGAGACGGAACGTCGGCGTAAGAAACAGTTGGCATACAATGAAGAGCACGGCATTACGCCTGCATCCATTAAGAAGAAAATCCATCAAATTCTTGAGAGTGTCTATGAAAAAGACCATACAACCATTCCTGTGGAAGAGGATCCTTACCTGAAAATGACACCGCAGAAGCGTAAATCGTATCGTGAGGGGCTTGAGAAAAAAATGTTTGCTGCTGCAGGAAACCTTGAGTTTGAAGAAGCTGCACAGCTGCGCGATGAACTCAAGCGGCTCGAAGAAAAGGATCTCGAAGCTCAAGAAAATTTAGAGTAACTCTGCCCTAGGCTGCAGCTCGATGTTCGGGCTTTCTAAGGTTCTTTCGTGACTTATGGCGGGGAGGCTTTGCAGAATGAAACGCATTTGATTTTCCTTTTCCCTTTCCCTTTGGCTTGCCATTCTCATTTCCTTTTGCAGGCCCTTTGCCTTTCTGATTTCCATTTCCGCTGCCTTTGCCAAAAAACTTACGTCCTTTTTTGCGTTCTTCTCCGTCTTTCTTCTTTTTACGAAAAGAATGGGGCTCAGGGCTGCTTTCTCCTTTATGGATCAGTCGATGAATTTGCCTCCAGATGTGGCTCTCATCAGGTGAAATAAAAGAAATTGCTGAGCCTTCCTTTTCAGCGCGGCCTGTTCGCCCAATGCGGTGAATATAATCTTCTGGGCATTGAGGAAGGTCAAAATTAATGACATGCTGAATATGAGGGATATCAAGTCCACGCGCCGCAACGTCTGTCGCAACCATGATGCGTGTTTTCAAATTTCGGTAATCGCGAATTATTTTTTCTCGCTTACTTTGCCGTAAGTCTCCATGAACAGCGACGGCACTATGTTTGCCATCGGCTAGCTTTTTCGCAAGGCGGTCTGCACCACGCTTTGTTTTCACAAAGACGAGGATGGATCCGTCACGTTTATTAAGCTCTGTCACAAGGTTGGTCAGCTTTTCAGATGTTGCCATTTCCAGTGTTTCTTGCTTAATTTTTTGAGTTGGCTCTGTGGTTGATCCAACCGTAATCCGGATAGGGTTGGTCAGATAAAGCGCTGACATCTTTTGGATGCTGGGAGGAAGGGTTGCTGAAAACATAAAAGTTTGCCGTTCTTTTGGCATGTGAGGAATAATCTTATCAAGAGCTTTGCTGAAGCCCATGTCCAGCATGCGATCAGCTTCATCAAGCACCAAAAACTTTGTGTTTTCTAAGCGTAAGGATTTACGAACAAGGTGATCATTGACCCGCCCTGGTGTACCAATAATGAGACGTGGCCGTCGTTTGAGAGCGATTAGTTGCTTGTTCATAGGTGTGCCACCGATAATAAGAACAATATCAAGCTCTTTCCCCAAGAGTCTGCGGGAGGTATCCTGAATTTGCAGGGCAAGATCACGGGTTGGCGCAAGAATAAGTGCAGAAGATGATTTGTCTGCAACTAAGTTTGTAATCAATGGGATTAGATAGGCAATAGTTTTCCCCGTTCCTGTTTGTGCAGAAGCAAGGATATCTTGTCTCTCGAGTCCTGCAGGGATAGCTTTTGCCTGTATGGGTGTAGGAACAGATATGTGCATTTTTTTTAGAGACGCGCACAAAAAGGCAGGTGTTTTATAGGAGTCAAAGTTTGTCATGAGTTAACCAATATGTTAGAGAGATTCAATAAGTTAACCTTTATGTAAAGTAAAAATTTCAAAATAGCTAGCTTTATTTGTTTTTATTTTAAAAAAATTAATTAGGCTTAACTAAAATCTATCGGGCAGTTTGTCATAAAGGATTAAAATAAAAATATATTCCGCTCCCTCTAGCTTTTAATGATGGATTTTTCTACAATCTCCCTTCAATTATATGAAGGCGCTTATGGCAAAGTCGGTCGTATTATGTATTTTAGATGGGTGGGGGCATCGTGAAAATGGTGCGGATAATGCTATCTCTTGTGCCAATACACCTCATTGGGATGCCATGGTTGCGACAGCACCTCACACATTACTTGAGGCATCAGAACTTGATGTGGGTTTGCCGCAAGGTCAAATGGGAAACTCAGAAGTTGGCCATATGAATATTGGTTCGGGGCAGCTGATCCTTCAAGATCTTCCCCGTATAGATCAAGCTGTTGAACAGAACACATTGCAGAATGAGACTGCTCTCAAAGGGTTTATTCAAAAGTTAAAAGAGTCGAAGGGAACCTGCAATCTTTTAGGGCTGCTGTCACCTGGTGGAATTCACTCTCATATCCATCATATCTTGGCGTTGGCTAAAATTATTTCGAGACAGGGCATAACGGTTGCGCTTCATGCGTTTTTGGATGGGCGTGATATGCCGCCGAAAAGTGCCGAAAGCGATTTGTCTGCTGTCCTTGAATTCACCAAGGCTCATCGTCTTGTAAAATTGTCTTCAATGGGGGGACGCTTTTACGGAATGGATCGGGATCAACGATGGGAGCGTGTTGAAAAAGCCTATGATGCAATTGTAAAGGGAAACCCAAAAACAGATGATCCCATTGCCTACCTGAAGCAAAGCTATGATGAGGGTGTTACAGATGAGTTTATCGTACCCACAGCTCTTGGTGCTTATGAAGGGATGGCAGATGGAGACGGACTTCTTATGGCTAATTTTCGAGCTGATCGGGCACGACAGATTTTGACAGCTCTTCTTGATCCCAATTTTGATGATTTCAAGAGAGCAACACAAATTCATTTTGCTTCAACTTTGGGTTTAAGAGAGTATTCCCAGTCTTTGAACCAATGGATGGAGACTATATACCCCTCCCAAGAAATCAAAAATAGCTTAGGGGAAATTGTATCAAAGCAAGGTTGGAAGCAGCTTCGAATTGCGGAAACAGAAAAGTATGCGCATGTGACTTTCTTTTTTAATGGGGGGCACGAAGAATGCTTTGAAGGGGAAGATCGAATCTTAATTCCTTCCCCGAAAGTTGCAACCTATGACCTTCAACCTGAAATGTCAGCCTATGAAGTGACGGACCAATTGGTGAATGCCATTCGCAGCGAGCAGTATGCGCTTATCGTTGTAAACTATGCAAATACGGACATGGTAGGACACACAGGTAATTTTGAAGCAGCACGCCAAGCTGTAGAAGCTGTGGACTTATGTTTGGGTCGCGTTAAAGAGGCAGTTGAGGAAACAGGGGCTTGCCTTATTCTTACGGCTGATCATGGAAATGCGGAAGTGATGGAAGATGTTGCCCGTAAGTCTCCTCATACAGCTCATACATTGAGCCCAGTACCATTTGTTGCTTATAATGGACCACATGGCGTTCTTCGAACAGGAAAATTGAGTGATATCGCTCCGACTGTTTTAGAGGTTTTAGGCGTGGAAAAACCTTCAACAATGACGGGACGATCACTTTGGGAGAATAAAAATGGTTAGGTTTTTATGTAGTGTTATTCTCATTGCAGGCTTTTCAGTAAAGGCAGAAGAAGGTGCGCCTGATTTGCAAGGGTTGAAGCAGCAAAAAGAAGCTTTGACTGCGCAGCAGCTACAGATTCTTGGGGAGGCGCGAGAACTTAAAAAGACACTCTTGAATTTGCACAGGGAAAAGAGGGAAAAGAAAGTTAATTTTGAAAAGAATCATCGAGATTTATCATTAAAGTTTCCTTTAATCGCTCGAATTGGGCGGGTTGATCCTATGCAAATCCTTACCGATCCATCTATCAGCCAAACCACAATCAGAAGTTTAGTTATTCTCCGTTCAATGATGGCGTCACTTAAGCAACAAGTAGCTCAAGCTCATATTGAACTACAGGATATTGAAAATCTGACCCAGGAGGTTGAGGGAAAAGAAAAAGCCTTGAGAGATATTATCAAAGAATTAGAGAAAGAAAAAGTTCAGCTCATTGACGAAGAGCAACTCGCTATGGAGTTTTTTTCGAGAGAAAAAGAAAGACTCGATCAAGAAGAAGATATTAATAACTTGTTGGATGAGGCTGAAGTTGTAATGCCATACGGGGATAAAACGAAAAAGGCAATGCCAGCTGTTCAAGGCATTCCATTCCGGTGGTTTGAGCGACCAGTAGTGGGTAAACGTTTGGCCGATGCATCGCTCCAGCAAAAGTATAATCCTAATGGAAAAGGATTAATATTTGAGACAAAAAAAGATGCCGTCGTGCTTGCGCCTGCAAGTGGTATTGTTGTTTTTAATGGTCCTTTCCAATCCCAAGGAGATATTCTCATCATTGATCATGGCGAACAAGTTTATACAGTTCTTATGGGAATGCATAAAATTAGTGCAGAAGTGGGCCAAAGCGTGTATGCTGGACAGAAAGTTGGGATGATGGCGGGGTATGGAAAACATCTGCCAATTTTATATTTGGAACTAAGGCAAAAGGGCAAACCCATTGACCCTGAGCCTTTTTTAATTGACTAAATGGAGAAGGGGATGATCGTGAAAGCGTTAGGTACTGTTGGATTACTATTGTTTTCGACTGTAGCCATTGCTGGGCTATATACGGTTGCAGAAAATAAAGCGCCTTCGAAAGAATCCTCTAAGTTTCAAGAAAAAGTTAACGCAGAAACACTGAATCATATCATTGATCGCATCAAGCAAGAGTATGTCGAGCCAGTTGAAGATGATAAGTTATTATCAGGCGCCCTGAATGGTATGCTCAGTGCTTTGGATCCTCACTCAGCTTATCTTGATCCAAAAAGCCATCACGAGTTGCAAATCAAAACCAAAGCAGAATATGGTGGATTAGGCATGGAAGTCACCCAGGAAAATGGCTTTGTGAAAGTTGTTTCTCCCATTGATGATACGCCAGCTTTTAAGGCCGGATTGAAATCCGGAGATCTGATCATCGCCATTGATAAAAAGCCTGTAACAGGGATGACCCTTAATGAAGCAGTTGATTTATTGAGAGGCAAACCAGGCACTTCTGTTCACCTTCATGTGAAACGCGAGGGTAAGGATGTTTTCGAAGTTGATGTCGCACGTGAAAATATCAAAGTAAAGAGTGTTAAATGGCGCACAGAAAAGGATGTAGGCTACATTCGTATTTCGACCTTTAATGAAAGCACAGTGGCTCTTTTGAAAGAGGCCATTTCAGAGATTCAAAAGAAACTTGGAGATAAATTGGAAGGCTTTGTATTGGATGTGAGAAATGATCCTGGAGGGCTTCTCGATGCAGCCGTGGAAGTGAGCGAGCTATTCCTTCCAAAAGGATCTGAAATTGTCTCAACAAAAGGCCGAAAGGCTGAAATGGAGATGTCACTTAAAGCAAAAGCCAAGGATTATACGAACGGTGCGCCTATTGTAGTTTTGATCAATGGTGGATCAGCTTCTGCTTCAGAAATTTTGGCTGGGGCTATCCAGGATAATAATCGCGGCATTGTAGTGGGAACAAAATCATTTGGAAAAGGTTCCGTCCAAGTCGTCATGCCTCTTACAAATGGGGGAGCTATTATCTTGACCATTGCACGTTACTACACACCTTCAGGGCGCTCCATTCAAGCCAAAGGAATTGAGCCCGATATTGTAATTGAGCAAGTTGAGGAAAAGCTTGAGAAAGTTGATGAAGCTAAGATGTTCTCAGAAAAAGATTTTGAGGGTGCGCTTGATGTACCTGAAAAGAAAAAAGAACCTGCATCAAACGATAATGAAGAGAAGCCAGGTGATGATAAAGCGAAAGATGATGAAATCGATCTTAAAGCTTTAGGCCTTACGAATGATATTAAGAAAAAGGAAGTCGAAGATTACCAGTTGATGCGTGCGATTGATATTGTGCGCACAATGGCACTGGCTTCTAAGAGGCAAGAGAAGCAAGCCTGTAAAAAATAAATATATCCCATTATGCCGATGAAACCTGAATCAGATGAAGAAGGCTTGTACCGTTCCGGTGTCGGGATGATTGTCCTGAATCATGAAAACAAAATATTTGCAGGACAGCGTCTTGATAATCCTGAACCAGCCTGGCAAATGCCCCAGGGTGGAATTGATGTAGGGGAAAACATCGAAAAGGCTATGCTGCGCGAACTCGAAGAAGAAATTGGAACCCGAAACGTTAAAATTCTCGGGCAAACTAAGCGTTGGTTAAAGTATGATATTCCTCGTGAACTTGCGCGAATCCTTTGGGGCGGAAACTACAAAGGCCAAAAGCAAATGTGGTATCTGCTCCGCTTTCTTGGGAATGATTCAGAAATTAATATTCATACCGAACACCCAGAGTTTCGTGAATGGAAGTGGATGGATAAGGATGAAGTGATTCGAGCTGCGGTTCCTTTTAAGCGTGAATTGTATAGACGTGTGTTTGAAGAGCTTTGGAGCTAAATTATATTAATGCAGTAATGTTTCATCTTAAAATAACCCCCTTATTTTCAACACTTCGCTTGTAAAAAGTTAATTTTTGTGACTAAATAAAAGTTATGGAGGCATACAAAACACTAATAAAAAATATTGCCCTCTTATTATTTGTTGGGGCAATTCCCTCGCTTTGCTGGGCAAGCGGGATTTTTCCTGCTATTTCTTGGCCATCTTTATTTATGGTTCTTGCTGTCCTTTTTTGTGTGCTATGGGTAATATCACGAAATACATCTCAGACTTTCCGAAAGCTTCTTTTAACGCGTGGCGATGCATGGGGTATTTGCGATGGAACACATATTACTGATTATTCTCCTTCATTTCCCGCAAAGTCATTAAAGGCTCTCGGAGCCTTTTTTCATGAGGATGATAGAGAGTTTGTGTATAAAGCCATTACTTTACTAATCCATGAACAAAAGCCTTTTCAGATCAAAGTGAATGCGGCTTTGAATG
Organism: uncultured Alphaproteobacteria bacterium; assembly: GCA_964474215.1. Classification (GTDB taxonomy): domain Bacteria; phylum Pseudomonadota; class Alphaproteobacteria; order UBA9655; family UBA9655; genus UBA9655. The sequence continues at coordinate 21,999 of CAYYRQ010000023.1, read as the reverse complement.
AGGCCATCTATTCATTGGAAGGGGATATTCTAGAAGACCGGTTTGTATTTTGGCTAAAAAATATAACAGATATAGAACACAAAAAACGCCTCCAGCTTGAAGCTATGCAAAAAACAGAAAGCCTATTGAAGCAACTGCAGGTCACTCTTGATACATTGCCAATTTTGGTGTGGCAAAGGGATAAAAACCTCAAAATCCATTACTGCAACTCAACATTTGCAAAGGCCGTTCAATCAACGCCTGAAAAAATATACGAAACCAATATTGAGTTTATTCAACCCCGATTTGCAAAACTGCTCGCTAAAAAAGCACATCATACTGGAGAACCTCAGACCTTTGAGAGCCCAGCAATTGCTGATGGTGATCGCAGGCATTTTCGGATTTGGGAAGTTCCTAACCCTGAAGAGCCAGGGGCAACCTTTGGCATTGCTTATGATATCACAGAGCTAAAAGAGATTCGTTCCGAAATTAAGCGTTTAATACATGCCCATGATGAAGTTTTGGCCCACCTTTCAACGGCGGTTGCTGTTTTTGATTCGGAAGGAAATTTACAATACTATAACCAGGCTTACATTGAGCTTTATAATTTTAGTGAATCCTTCCTCAAGTCATATCCACGATTTGATGAAATTCTTGAAGATTTAAGGCATCGCCGCCAGCTTCCCGAGTTTGCTGATTTCCCTGCATATAAGAAACGTCGTATGCAGCAGCTGAAAGAACAAGTCGAGCCAGAAGAGCAAATCATGCACTTGCCCGACGAGAGAACCATCCGGATATTTAGTGCACCTCATCCAATGGGTGGGCTTCTCTTCATGTTTGAAGATATAACAAACTATTTGGATTTGGAGAGAAGAAACAAAACTCTCTTGGATGCTCACCAGGCAACACTTGATAACCTTTTTGAAGGTGTTGTTGTGATCGGGAGTGATAACCGTCTTAAAATTCTTAACCCGAGCTTTGTGCGCTTATGGAACTTTAAAGAAGATGAAATCAAACAAGACCAACACCTTACGATTGTCATGGAAAATTTAAAAACTGACATTGATTATGACGGTGATTGGGAAACCTATAAAGCGCAACTTATTGAGAACTTTACTGACCGCGTTCCAAAAACAGGCGAGATTAACCGCAAGGATGGAACAGTTGTAAACTATAGATATGTTCCTTTGCCGAATGGTGACCATCTCTTAAGTTATACTGACGCGACTGATAAATTCAGGGCAGAACATGCTGTGGAAGAAAAGAATGAGGCGCTCAAGACAGCTGATAAGTTGAAGTCCGAGTTTATAGCCAATGTCTCTTATGACCTCAGGGCACCTCTGAATACGATTATTGGCTTTAGTGAGATCTTGGCTGATCAATATTGCGGCAAATTAAATGAGCGGCAGATTGATTACGTGAAAGGTGTGCTCGATTCATCAAATAGTCTCCTGCATCTTGTTGATGATATTCTGGACCTTGCATCCGTTGAAGCCGGTTATTTAACCATAGAACTAGATCGTGAAAATATTTCTGATCTTCTTAAGGATGTTGTTGATGTCATCTCAAAACAGGCTGAACATAATAAACAATTTATAACTCTCAACTGTCCCCATGATTTACCAGTGTGGACTTTGGATGCAAAGCGGATCAAGCAAGCCCTGCACAATGTTTTAAGCAATTCAATGAAATATACACCGGCAGGGGGGATGATTACGCTTGGGGCTCGGATTCAGGAAGGGAATCTCGAAATTTCAGTGGTGGATACAGGCGTAGGAATGGCATCTGAAGAAGAGGACAACCTTAAGGAAAAACTAGAAAAGACTCCAACAGGAAGAAAAGATAGCTCAGGTTTGGGGCTATCTCTTGTCAAAAAGCTTGTGGAACTTCATCAAGGCCATCTAACGATAGAGTCCGATCCTTCCCATGGAACAAAGGTTATCTGTCTGATTCCTGATCTTTCGGATCAGGTTGAAAATGATTCAGAAGGACTAACATCAGCATCATAAATTTTAAAAATATTTAGTTTTATGGATTTTGTGCGGCCTCGATATTTTCATGAGAGGGCAATTCTTTATGAAGAGGGGTTGGATTGTAAATGTGAGTGAAAAAAATGAGATCAGCATCTTTTCGGGCAAAATGTTTAAATCCACTTTGTTTTCCTGTCATAGGATTCAGATTTGTAATGCTTCCAACAATTACAACGCCATAGGGATTCTCTTGAGCTGCTTTAATAATGATTTGATTGATGAATTTTCCATCAGGAGACTGCCAGCCTAATACATTTGTGCCCACGAGTCCTGGATATTTACATGAAGCTAGCAAAACCCCACCTGTTGTCGCAACGTTAATGCCTTCATGACCAAATTTATATTTATGGCAATAGGGGCCATTAAGATCATTGAATGCTTTTAAGGCTTCATCTTGTCCATGTGTTTGGAAGTACTTTATTGTACAATCAATCAATTGAATTGCGCTCTCTTCGCTCACATTTGGCTTCTCTTCCTTATGGTTTTCTTTTGCAAAACTAGGCGATACTAAGGTTGCAATGACCCAACAGGATAATATGTATCTCATATTTTTTGACGATTTTTGCATTGGGGCTTCCCTTATGATTGTGTCCGAATTGTATAATAAATTAAGAAACTTAAAAATTGATTAACTTGAAAAAGAGAATCACTGACTTGATTTGTGCTTAGAAATTGAAAATTATAATTTTAATTGGCTTGGTCTATGAAAATATGCAAGTGTATTTGTGTTTCTCTCTTTTGAAGGGAGTAATTTTTATTATTTTTCAAAGTTTAAGTGATGGCTCTGAGTTATGTTTAAAATAGCTGCAACTTTTTATAGCGCCTCTCTCCTTTTGGCAGTCAGTGGAGGAGTGCTTGCTGTTGAGTTTGAAAATGAGCCCATAGGCCATACAAAAAAGGTAAAAGTGGAAGAACAGATAATTCCTGTTGGAGCCCTAAGGAGAAATTCTGTTCTTTATGAAACCTACAAAATGATTAATGAGCAGTCCCAAACTGCTTCGGGACTGCTCCAGCTTCCGCGGGATTGCATTCGGGTCATGTGTAACTTTATGGATTTTGAATCACTTGTCATGTTTTCTCAATCAGGGAGATTTCCCTTTGTTCTAAGTTACCCCTTGCTCCATTCGGAACCCCTTCTGTCTGCACGTAACGCTTACTTTTTTCAATTGGAATTTGGTGAATTTGATATAGGAAGCCAAGACACTGTAGATCTTCCTTCCTTCCCCTTATCTGAAAACTTTGAGCCATCGAATGAAGATACAGGATATTCAGCGCTTCAACTCCTCCTACCTATTATATGTAAAATGGAAGAGGCTCATGCCATTGTCGGAGTTCGTCGTGATAAGGATGAAACTGTAAAAAAATTTATGTCCTGTTGGGCATATTGCTTTAGTACGGAAAATATAGAATTTTCTAATCATATGTTGAAGTCATCTCTGCTAGCTTTAAAGGCAGCGTTGCCCCTCTTCGGGATTACTCGGATGCCTGTTAGAGAAATCATGCGCCTTGTTGTAAAGCTTGGTAAGAAATATCCTGAGAGAATGGGGTTGTTGGTGCATTTTATAACTATGTATCCGAATTTCAAAGCTCTCTCAGAATCTAACCAAAGTTTGATTGTAAATTATGCGTTTTCAACATTTACAGTGATGGAAATAGACAAAGAAATGGTATCGTCGGCTCTTTCAAGGATTGAGCCTAAAGAGGATGCAGCGATTCACTTTCAGGATGAAAACTTTGTGATGGAAGTTTTTGAAAAGTTAAAAGAAGAAAAAGAATTTGTAGCTCAATTTTTTAAATAGAAAATTTGTCTATTTAGGTACTCCTGATGTCGTCGAATATTCAAAGTGATAAACTTGATCTGGGTGAATATACGCACGCATGGCATGGGCCGCTTGGGCCGCTTCTGCGAAACCAGTTAGGATGAGTTTTAGTTTATGTCCGTAGGTTGCAATATCGCCAATGGCGTAGATGCCAGGGATATTCGTTGAGCAGTCTTTAGGATCAATGGAGATATGGTTTGTTTCAAGTTGGAGCCCCCAGCTGGCAATAGGACCTAACTCCATTGCGAGTCCATAAAAGGGGAGCAGCATATCGGCTGGAATATCTTTTTCTTCGCCTTCCATAGATTTTACGCGAACAGCTGAGAGATTCCCTTCTTCTCCCTTCAGGCCGTGAAGTTGATAAGGAATGGCAAGATCAATCACGCCCTCATCAGCAAGCTTTTTGAGAAGTGCTTCGCTTTCAGGAGCCGCGCGGAATTTAGGGCGCCTGTGAACAACGGTGACCCTCTTTGCGATTTCGGAAAGGGAGAGGGCCCAATCGACGGCTGAATCGCCGCCGCCGGCAATCACTAGTTCTTTGTCTCGGAAGTGTTCACGATTTTTGACGTAATAGAAAACGCTCTTATCTTCATATTGTTCGAGCCCTTCTAAGGGCGGACGGTTGGGGCCAAAGGCGCCGACACCTGCAGCAATCAAAATAGCTTTGGCTTGGATTTCCGTCCCTGTTGAGGTGCGTAGGTGCCAATGATCGCCGCACTTTTCAATTTCGGTAACTTGTTGGCCGAGATGATAAACAGGCTCAAAAGGTTTTGCTTGGGCTTCGAGGTTAGCGATGAGATCGCCCGCCATAACTTTAGGGAAGGCGGGAATGTCATAAATAGGCTTTTCAGGATAAAGGGCTGTGCACTGACCGCCCACCATTTCAAGGGTGTCAATAACATGACATTTCAGACGCATCATGCCGCATTCAAAGATGGCAAAAAGCCCAACAGGGCCAGCCCCAATAATGGCAACGTCTGTTTGATGAATGGTCATGTCTCATTCCCTCTCATTTTCTCGCTTTGCAATGTATGGTATTTTTTTCGATTTGTCATCCTATGAGGAAGGTAAATATTATAAATTGAGGGTTTCTTTTTTTTAAGAGAAATAGATAATGCCCTCTTGCTGCATTTGGCGCTGATGAGCTTTAAAGAAAGAATGTGCGATTTTTTTAAATATGATTTTATATAAACTTTCAGCTATTGCCTAACAGGTGGCTTAATAAAAAGCCTTAACGAAGGAAGGATCCTCAGGCTGCCTTTTACAAGCATAGCTTCTAAAATATCTTCGAGCGATATATTGGGCTCTCTCATTTTGGATTCGAGTGAACTTACCTTATCAACTAAATGATACGCAGGGTAAATTCGGAACATATTTTCAATATTATTTAAAATGAGCAAACGATCTTCTTCAGTAAGAATTTGAATTTATCCTGATATAAAAAAATAGCCTTATGAGTTAATAATTATGACTCTGGATTAAGAAATTTTTCTATAATATCTGACATCTTTTGATTCGGTGTGCGGATGAGATCACCAAGTTTTCCTACATCAACGCTTATCGGAAGATTCCTGCGGTTTGATAAAGCGCTTTCAAGAGCCATGATGAGCAGTAGATGTTCTTCTTCAGAAAAGGTGTTGGGATTAAATAATTTATTTTTAACCATCAGGTTTGAGAGAAGCTTGTTTAGACTGGCTATATTAACTTGCGCATCCTCCATTTTTGGATCACTCTCCTGCCCCGATGCTGAATAGCATAACTGTATCAACTTAATGGAATGTTTAAAAAGATCAGAGTCAGGAAGTGTGGGCAATAGTTTGCGCAATGAATTAGTGGTAAGTTGATTGTCAGATGTGAACAATTTTAAGTTCGCAGCAGATTGGGACAAATTAGTTAAAAACATAGTTAATTGCTGTAGCTCAGATTGCTCCAGACCCTGATGGTTTTGCAAATGAATAACTGGAGAATATGAATTTAGTTTGCCAGTTTCATCATCAGAAGGCATTGTAGAAGCCAAGGGATTAAAAGCGACCAGAGCCATGAGAGTTAAGCTGAGCGCTGCTGTTGTTCGGGATATTGTTTGAATGCTATGTGTCATAAAAAATACCTTTTTAAAAATACTGTGCCTGATGAAAATATAAGTAGTAGTTTTTATAAAGCAAGTTTTTTTAAATATATTTTATGTATAAGCTTAATGCAAGTCCTAGGCCATATGATTTAACGGCTGCCTTGATGTAAACATTTTGCTCAGATTGAGTTCCGAAAGAGGGCGTTGAAAATCTAGAGAAGATGAACTTTTTAGATAATGTTTATAAAAAAAGCCCCGGCTTAATTACAGCCAGGGCTTTTGGGTCTTCGGAGAAAAAACTTATGCAGCTTCGAGAATTTTCTCGACTTTTTCAACGGCCTTTTCCGTATCTACATTCTCAACGGCGGCAATTTCACCTGCAAGGCGTTGAAGAGCACTTTGATAGACTTGGCGTTCACTATAAGATTGCTCTGGCTGATCTTCATTTCGATAAAGCTCACGAACAACTTCGGCGAGGAACACAGGATTTCCGGAATTGATTTTTGCTTCATATTCTTGGGCGCGGCGGCTCCACATCGCACGGCGAACACGACCACGTGTCTTTAGGGCATTAACAGCGTTAGCCATTTCTTTGTTTGTACAAATGGGGCGCAGGCCAGCATCTTTCGCTTTTGCAGTTGGGAGGCGAAGGGTCATACGATCCTTTTCAAAAGAGATCACAAACATTTCAAGATTATGTCCAGCCACTTCATGGGTTTCGACAGCTTTAATTTTTCCAACGCCATGCGCTGGATAGACAACATGCTTTCCAGATGTAAAAGGGGACGATGCTTTAGCCATAATTTTTTCCTTCCATTATAAAAACTTGATAAGTATTTAGTTGCGCTATTACTGGGGAGCGCTCCACACTTTGCTTTGATATCAACTTATATATAAGTATCATTTTTTGAATAACAATACTACCCCAACAGAAGAAACTGAATTAGCTGTAGTTTTTTAAAATCAAGAAAAAACTTTGCATAAAAAACAAAGGGATAAAAAGGTTAAAAAAGTGTTAAAAAAGATTGTTTATTTTTCAACATCATAGTTAATATTTACCGTTTTTGGAACGGCAGCAGGAATATTTTCATCCAAAAGATATTGTTTCAAGAGTTGATAAAATGTGCGCCTAATTTTGAAGTGACGGGAAGGGCTGGTTTTCAAAACGGCACGAACTTCGACTGAATAGTCTGTGACCTGATTGATCCCGCTAATTGCAATAGATCCTTTGATAAACTTTTTGGTTTCTTTGTTCTTTTTAAGATCAGAAGTGACTTGCTCTAATATGGTATAAACCTTGTTAAGGTCAGCCTCGATCCCAACGGAAAACAGAAGTATAGCCGCTGAATAGTCACGGCTTTGATTACTAAGAGAATTGATTTCTCCGTAAGGGAAAGAATAGATAGAACCGTCTTCTCCTCTAAGCCGAACGATACGAATGGTTAAGGATTCTACGGTTCCTGTTTGTCCATTAATGTTTACAAGGTCACCTACGGCAAAGGCGTCTTCAAGGAGGAGGAAAAAGCCCGTTACGAAATCCTTCACAAGAGATTGTACACCAAAAGAGAGCCCTACCGATAGAACACCAACAGTTGCTAAGATAGGGACGATATCGATGTCCAATTCAAGCAGAATAAGAAGTATGGCTGGTGACCAGACAAGAACGAGTAAAGCATTTTGACTGACACTTGATAAGGTTTTAATGCGTGCTTGGAGTTGTTGTTCTTTTTCACTAAAGGTGGTTTTTTCCTTGTTAAGATACTTCGTAATGAGTTGGTTTCCAAGGCGAACGATTATGATAGCAGCAATGATAATCAGTAAAATGCTTAGGACTTTTTCCGCAATAAATCGTCCCCATGCTGAGAAAATGAAATAGGTAGGACCAAAGCCCCATATATCAAGGACAAAAATAAGGCCAAGTAAATACAGTAGGGAAATGGTGATAACGTCAATTTGTGCTCCATAGAATACCATGCGTTTCGCAATTGCAGGCGAGGCTTTTTGAACTTTTCGCTGGACACAGGTAACCCGTATCTTTCTTAGCCAATAGGCACCAATCCTTAAAATCGGGAAAAGGAAGAGTGTAATAAGTGACTTCCAAATGACAACTTGAAATTGGTCATACTCCCGTGTGACCCATGTGACGTAGCTGATAATGATCAGAACGATCGCTGGAAGGTAGCTCATCTCTAGATAGGATAAAAGGGCTCGACGCAAGCTTGTAAGCTCAGGAAGTTGCCTCTGTGCTCTGATCCAATCCCGAACTTCAGAATGAAGGTTGAGCATCATGAATATTGCAAATAAGGCGATAACAAACCCTGAACCCTGTAGAAGAAGGCGTTCTCCAGCTTTTGGCAAATGAATGATATATGCTGTTTCAAGGGAAAAAAATCCGATCAGTGCAACAATACCCATACGACGAAGCCACGTATACGTGACGGTTAATACCTCTTGTGAAAGGGGAATATGTTTATGATTGGGGGTGAGAGGCTTTAAAAAGAGATGGGCAATATTTGTGAGAAGCCAAATGGTTACAACGCCCGAGCTAACAATACGTACAAGTTCAAGGTGAAACTCGCCTAACGGGTTGATGAATCGGAACAAAGAATAAAATACAAATCCAAAAAACAGAGGAGGCAAAGTTGAAAGGACAATAGCAAGCGTAATTTTTAAATGCTTTTTGGAGGCTTTAACATTCTTACAATTCAGAAGTTCACGAATTTTGGGTTTCAGCCAATAAGAAATAAGGAGCGCGCCGGCAAAAGCCGTCATAAAAGCCAGGGCAAAATGAAAGCCGAAAGAACTGAGGATTTTATACCGTTCAGGATCATGCCAACTTTCTACTAGATAGTCAGCAAGTTCTACGAAATCCGCGAGAGATACAAATCCTTCGAGTAAGACCTCCCCTGCTTCTTTGATGTAATCATAGATATTTGAAAAAAGATTTGCGTTGATTTCACTGACTTTGCGGATTTTCGGATAATGTGTGCTGTCAGGCTTCGCAACAGAGGGCAGCTCAAGGGCCAAGGTTTTGCTATAGCTAAATATGAGAATCCAGAGGGAGTTCAGGAAAAGGGAAAAATTTCCCCAAAAGTTCGTCTTACACTGTGCTTTCGTCTTTAGCTGTTGCCTTTTTCCTTGAAAGTGTTGTTTTGCAGCCTTTTGTCCCATAGCAAAAAATGGTTTCTCCCTTCATGTCATTACGACTTTTTCATGTTGAAATTTACTCTAACCGAAAATGGAAAATGATGAAAGGGAGGACTTGTCTATGATGTGCGAACAATGATTTTGATTTACATTTAGAAGACATTTAAAAAAGGAGGACTTTTTTGGGATGTTGTCTTCCGCGCTATGAAGAAATTCTAATAAATCCAAGTCATTGCGTGCCCCCCCAAATCCTTGGCTTGGATGGGCGCGGCAATCTAGAAACGTATTACCTTTGTCATAGGCTCTACAATATATGCTGTGGATCGAAGCGGATCTTAATAACTTTCCATTCACTATACCGATCCATAGGAAGCTTAAGTGGATTACATTTCGGGTTTTTGACCGCCCGCAATGCGCTATCCTTGGCGACTTGAAGGTTGCCGTTAGATCCGACCACTTTTGCATCACGGACCGTTGCATCTGGATTCATTTCAACCCTGATATCAACATACATATTCTTCGCATCTTTAGCTGCCGCCGGAACGTTCCAGCACGCTTGTAACTGGCGTCGGATTAAGTCCAGCTCTGTGACTGATAATACATCATTAATATTACGAGCCGCATGATCAGATGTTGAGTTTTCATCTTGTTCTGGTTGGGCGGGACCTTCTGAAGATGAACTGCTCTTTTCAATATTATTTAAGAGCTTCATAAAATCATTTTTCTTTTTGGGCTTAGGTTTTTTCTTTTCTTCTTTCTTCTTTTCGGGCTTCTTTTTTTCTTCCTTTTTCTTTTCCTTTTTTTCCTCTTTTGGTTTGTCTTCCACAACATCAGCCAATAGGTCATCCATGGTCATATCATCAGCAATCATATCTTTGATTTCTAAATCAGGAATTCGCTCAGATACGGGAACTGTTTTTGTTTTCTTTTCTTCCTTTTGTTCAACCTTCGGGCTATCATTCTTTGGCTTGACGGTTTCAGAAGGAGCCTGGGTCAAATCAGCGATGTTCATAATTTCAATAGGAATAATAGGAGGTGGTTCGAGTTCGCGCTGCAAAAAGCTTGGTAAGCCAACTAATAATAGAAGGATTACAAAGCCATGAAGCAGAGCTGAGAGAATCGCACCTTCGCGCATGAACTTACTTTCGTTTCTTGTCTTTGGTTTCAGTTGCAGGAGTTGCAGTTGGCATCTCTGAAATCAATGCAACTTTTTTAAATCCAGCCGAGCTGATCGCACCCATCACTTCCATAACTTGACCATAGGAAATATTTTTGTCGCCTCGAACATAAATACGCGCTTCTGGATTTTCGCCTGTAATTGCAACCAAACGCGGAACCAAATTAGTAAGCTCTATAGCTGATTCCTGAAGATATAGCGTTCCTTTATCGTCAACAGTTACGGTTAAAGGGTCATCCTTATCGTTCATTGCAGATGCATTAGTTTTCGGCAAATCGACAGGAACACCCACCGTTAGAAGAGGAGCTGTAATCATAAAGATCACAAGGAGAACCAGCATGACGTCCACCATGGGCGTCACATTTATTTCTGCGGCGAGATGGGGTTTCCTACGTGAACTTTTTGTATGTTTTGAGGAGGCAGAAATAGCCATTGTTAACGTCCTTCCTCAATTTGGCGATGTACAACAGCTCCAAATTCGCTAACAAAAGAATCAAGGCGATTTGCATAACTGTTAAGTTGCATAGAGAATTTATTGTAGGCAATAGCTGCAGGAATGGCGGCGACAAGGCCGAGGGCTGTGGCGAATAAGGCTTCAGCAATTCCAGGAGCAACAACGGCAAGGCTTGTGTTTTGGGAGGCTGCAATCGACTGGAAGCTATTCATAATTCCCCAAACTGTTCCGAAAAGTCCGATAAAGGGTGCTGTAGAGCTGACAGATGCCAAAAAGCCCATGTTATTTTCAAGCTTGTCCATCTCACGTGTGAGCGTTACTTGCATCGCTCTCTCAATACGCTCTGGTCCGGATACAGTTGATTTAGGACTATCAGAAACTTTTTGCCATTCCCGCATTGCAGCTGCAAAAATAGCGCTCATGGGGTCACTTGAGCGCGTGCTTACGCGTTCATATAATTTTTCCAATGAACCGCCAGACCAAAAAGAATCTTCAAACTTCTTAGCAACTATAAAGAGGTTTTTAAGGCGAATGAATTTGTTGAAGATAATGGTCCATGACCAGAATGATGCGGCAAGCAAACCGATTATAACCAGCTTCACGACTAAATCAGCGGACATGAATAATCCCCAAAGTGAAAGGTCATGCGCCATAACTTGGGCTGCAGAACTTGCAGCGTTTAGATCAGGTAAAGGTGTTGAAGTATCCATCTTAATTCCCTCCAAATTGGGTCCATAGTTTATCTGCAAATCCTGCATCGAGTCGAAGGGGTTTACCCTCAGAATTAATGCAAGCTAAAACAACTTCAAAAGTTGTTAAAATCTTACCCTCACGAAGAATAACCTGTGATGCTTGAAATTTAACTCTTCCAGGCTTTTTAAAGTGAGTTCTCACTTCTAATACATCATTTAACCGGGCGGGCGCAAGAAAGTTTACATCACAAGATCTCACAACTGTAAATATGCCTTTTTTTTGAAGCTCTGCGAGGCTTCCACCTAGTGTTCGATAAGCCTCAGTTCGCCCTCTTTCGGCAAATTTGAGATAGTTTGAATGATAGACAATGCCACCTGCATCCGTATCTTCAATATATACGCGAATTGGAAAAGAATGATAATTAGTCATTCTTATCACCAAATAAATCAGCTTGCAGGTGTGTAGGAGCATTTATTCCTAATGCTTCGTAGGCGCGTGCGTTGAGCATGCGTCCTCTTGGTGTGCGTTGGATATAACCCTGTTGTAGAAGATAGGGTTCGATAACATCTTCAAGGGTATCCTTTTGTTCAGCAAGGGCAGCTGCCAGGGTTTCTAATCCGACGGGGCCTCCATCAAAGTGTTCGATCACATAGCGGAGGTAGCGATGATCCATGGCATCTAAGCCATATTTGTCGACTTCGAGATGGGTGAGGGCACTATCTGCGCCAGGTGCTGTGATTTCAGACGCTCCCGATACATTAACAAAATCGCGAATGCGACGGAGCAATCGAAGTGCGATACGCGGGGTTCCGCGAGAGCGGCGGGCAATTTCAAAAGCGCCGTCTTCGGTTAAAGGAACTTGAAGGGATATTGCTCCCCGAAGAAGAACGGACTGTAGCTCTTCTGGGGAATAAAAAGAAAGGCGGACGGGTATGCCAAAACGATCTCTGAGAGGTGAAGAAATAAGGCCCGAACGTGTCGTCGCACCCACCAATGTAAAGGGTGGTAGATCGATTTGGACAGAACGTGCTGCAGGCCCTTCGCCAATCATGAGATCAAGCTTGTAGTCTTCCATAGCAGGATAAAGGATTTCTTCAACAGCTGGGTTGAGACGGTGAATTTCATCAATAAACAAAACATCATGAGGTTGAAGGTTTGTGAGAACGGCTGCCAAGTCGCCAGCACGAGCAATGACAGGACCAGACGTAGCCCTGAATCCAACGCCCAGCTCACGGGCCATAATTTGAGAGAGTGTTGTTTTGCCAAGTCCGGGAGGGCCAAAAAACAAGACATGGTCCATGGCCTCTCTTCGTGATTTTGCCGCCTCTATGAAAACCTTTAAGTTTTTTCGCACCTGGGATTGCCCCACAAAGTCATCCAGAAATTGTGGGCGCAGGCTTGCTTCGCCGGTTTCTGGACGTTCTTCAGAATCGATGAGTCGGTCCGGTAAAGTCATGTTCCTGTCCTTGAAAGTGCGCTTAAACCAACACGTATAAGCTCATTCAGACTTGTGTCCTCACCCATTTGCTGCTGAGCCTTCGTAACGGCAGTCACTGCATCAAGACGACGATACCCCAAATTGACAAGCGCTGAAACGGCTTCTTGTGCCGCAGATGATAAGGAAGAGGGGGTAGAATTTGAGTTAGAGACAAACCCTAATTCGGCAGGAACTTTATCTTTTAATTCCGTCAAGATGCGGCTGGCGAGCTTGGGGCCAACACCGTCAGCGCGTGTAAGGCTTGCTTTATCCTGGGCAGCAATAGCACGATATATTTCAACGGTTGGCATGGCTGACAAAATGGAAAGCCCCATGCGCATACCAACACCTTGAACAGTTGTTAGTAGACGGAAACAATCTTGCTCCTCGTTTGTAGCAAAACCGAAAAGCTGAAGGCTTTCAGCCCGCATCACTGTTTCGATAAGGAGGGTGACTTTGTCGCCTCTGGATCCAACATTTCCTAACGTTTGGCTTGAGCAAGAAACGAGATAGCCAACGCCATTTACGTCTATAATAAGTGAGCTTTCCCCAAATGAATCGACATTACCTGTTAGCTTGGCAATCATAGGTTGACTCCCAGCTTTTGATCAAAAGTTCGATAGTGAGCATGGCAGATCGCGACCGCAAGGGCATCTGCGGCATCCTTTGTTGCATTACCATACTTGGGAAGCAAGCGGTTTACCATCATAGCGACTTGCGTTTTATCTGCATGGCCAACGCCAACGATGCTTTTTTTGACTTTATTAGCCGCATATTCGCCTACGATCAAACCGGACTGGGCTGGTGCAAGGAGGATGGTGCCGCGTGCCATACCAAGCTTTAAGGCGGATAGGGGGTTTTTATTCACAAAGGTCTCCTCAACAGCGGCTTCATCGGGTTGGTAGGTTTGTATAACATCAATGAGCTGAGTGTATAGACTTGAGAGCCGAGAGGGAAGAGGTTCATCATTTTTTGATGTCACAATACCATGAGCAATGTAAGAAAGGGCTGATCCATTCACATCAATAACACCCCATCCAGTGATCCTCAGGCCTGGGTCAAGCCCCAAGATACGAAGGGATGCTGACATTACTTGCCGCTCGCAAGCTTTTCAAGCACATCATCGCTCATTTCAAAATTGGCAAACACAGCTTGAACATCGTCATTATCCTCTAGAACATCAATAAGCTTCATAAGGGATGCCCCCTTTTCTTCGTCTACAGCGGTTGTGGTTTGGGGTTTCCAAAATAGCTCCGCACTTTCTGGGTCACCAAATTTTTCAACAAGGGAATCGCGAACGGAGGCAAATCCTTCCATGGAGCTTTCAACTTCATATCCTTTGTCCGTTTCCTCCAAATTCTGGGCGCCCGCCTCAAGAGCGGCTTCAAAGAGTGGGTCGTGCTCAGCTTGCTCTTTTGTATATCGAATGAGGCCGATGCGATCGAACATAAAACTGACACTGTTGGTTTCGCCTAAGTTACCACCATATTTTGTAAAGGCAGCTCTGACTTCAGAGGCGGTTCTGTTGCGGTTGTCTGTCAAAGCTTCAACAATTACGGCGACCCCGGCTGGGCCATAGCCTTCATAACGCACTTCGACGTAGTCTGTTTGGTCTTCCCCACCAGCACCCCTCTTGATGGCACGTTCCATGGTGTCACGTGGCATGTTGGCGCTTTTTGCGGCGATGATTGCTTGGCGTAGTCGAGGGTTGGCATCCGGATCCGGTCCCGACCGGGCTGCTGTTGTGAGCTCGCGAATAATTTTTGTGAATACCTTCGCTCTTTTTTTGTCCTGAGCGCCCTTACGGTGCATGATGTTTTTAAACTGCGAATGTCCTGCCATGGTTTCCTCAATTAAAATGGGTATAAATGTAGAACCAAAATAGGGTATATTGGGCCTTAAGGGCAACCCCTGAAGGTGAAATTATGGTTAAGATCTGATCAGGACAATAAAGGGTAATGTCGAGACATAAGAAGCTTCTAACTTATTCTGAAAATTCCTGTTACTTTAGTCTCTCAATTACAAAGTCTTCAAATGAATTCAATACCGAATTTTGATCTTGGTGTTTTATGAGAGAAATATGTGTATCATCAAGCTTGGGAAGAGTAGGCCCTTCCTTGAGAATAGCCAAGTTACTGGGGACCATATTTCTTGGAAGGACTGTAATGCCCATGTCGGCCCTAACGGCAGCAATTTTTCCCGCATAGCTCTCACTTGAAAATACAATTCGCCATCTTCTTTTAATTTTTTCTAGTGATGAAATTGCTCGGGACCGATATACACATGGATGGGGTGAGAGAATGAGAGGAATAGGACTGTTGTAATCTAATTCAAAAATTTTTTTGTTTCCTACCCATACAAGTGGTTCAGACCAAACATCAATACCATTTGGAAAATCATTGGGTTTATTCATTTTTATAAGGACAAGATCGAATTCCTTTTTTTTAAACCTCTCAAAAAGGTTAAGTGTTAAGTCGCACTCAACGTTAAGTAAAATTCGGGGGTGTAAAGAAGCATAGTCTTTAAGAATGTCTGACAAAAATACGCTTGCAAAATCTTCGGGAAGGCCAAATCGGACTTCTCCATGAAGTTCCGGTTGTTTTAACCTATCCATAGCTTCTCTGTTTAGCTGAGCTATTTTTTTTGCATAGGTAAGCAGAATCTCTCCTTCGGAAGTTAGCATCAGAACTTTTCCTCGGATAAAAAGTTGCTTTCCAATATGCTTTTCTAGTTTGCTAATTTGTTGGCTGACGGCAGATTGGGTGCGGCTTACTTTTTTGGCTGCATTTGTAAAGCTACCTGTTTCTGTGACTGCTAAGAAGCAATCGATCGTAAGATGGTCAAATGACATTATTAGAAATCTTTATGGTTTAGATAAGAAAAATTCGTTTTTCTTATGATAGACAAGAATGTACAATCAGTCAACGTAAACACCAAATTACTAATAAGGATGCAAATGTCTGCTTGGGATCAGCTTTTTAATATTGATAGAATAAGTATCATAATGATTTTATTAGCCGGATTTGTGGTGACCTCTGTTGCTTCATTTTCCTATCGTTATCTTCAGGGAGATCGGAAAAAAAGAACTTTTTTTCTTTATCTCACAGTTCTTTTCATAATGTGTCTTTCTATATTCGTTTCTGATCATCTTTTGATTTTATTAATTTCCTGGGGGCTATCTAACTTTTTCTTATCAAAACTGATCTTACATAAATGCGAATGGCCTGCCGCACGAAACTCGTCACATTTAGCTCTTAAAAATTTTAGCCTTGGTTTACTATTTCTTGGTGGAGCCTTTGGTCTTTTATATCTGGAAACAGGAGAAACATCCATACGGCTAATCCTAAACTCATCCCTTCGTCCAGAGGTAGCAACAGTTGCTTCAGTTTCCTTGTTTTTAGCTGCGATGACTCAATCAGCCCAATGGCCCTTTCATAAGTGGTTAACGAGTTCTTTAAACTCTCCCACTCCGGCGTCTGCTGTCATGCACGCAGGATTGATTAATGGAGGGGGCTTTCTGCTTGTGCGCTTCGCGCCTCTATTTTTCGAACAGCCTATGCTGCTGAATATTATTTTTATGGTTAGTATGTTAAGCGCCTTCTTGGGCACATTTTGGAAATTGATGCAAAGTGATGTTAAACGTATGCTTGCATGTTCCACAATGGGGCAAATGGGTTTTATGATGGCTCAATTTGGATTGGGCCTTGCTCCTGCTGCTATAGCCCATTTGTGCTGGCATGGACTATTTAAGGCGTACTTATTCCTGGCTTCTGGCTCTGCTGCCCAAGAAAAGAGATATGATTTTGATTCAGTCATAACTTTAAAACAACTTGCGTTTAGTTCCGTCTGTGGGGCTATTGGCGCTACCTCATTTGCATGGGCAAGTGATAAAAACTTTCTTGCAGGAGATACAACTTTATTTTTGATCCTAATTTCAATGATTGCTGGGATTCAGTTTTCATTGCCTATCATTCGTAGCCACTCTAAATTTAAGATTCCATTCGCCTTAATTGCTTCAGCAATTATGGGAGGCTTTTATGGTATAAGTGTATTTTGTGTTGAAAGTATGCTTGAGCCCCTAAATATCTTATCTCCTCAATCTCTAAACGTATTCCATGTATTTGCCCTGTTAGCACTCGTGGTTGGATGGTTTGGAATTATCTTTATCAAAAGCAGTAATCAAATTTCTTTTCCAGATTGGGCATTAAAAATTTACGTGCGCATGCTGAATGCGAGTCAACCACACTTAAGCACAATAACAGCTAATCGCAATCAATATCAGTTTTAGGGGTAATGACATGAAAGCTTTACATAGGATTGAACAATTACAAAACAATACCAGTAAGAAATCCAAGAGTGGCAGAGCTTCACTCAAAGAATCTATTGAAAAGAGCTGGTCAAAAATAGTGCCCTTTTGGCCTTTGAAAAATATAATTGCTGTGAACCCGATAGGGGGATTTGAAAACTTGTTATTTGAAGATGCTTTGAGTGAAGCGAATGCATACTTTCAGCAGAAGGAAATACCAAAACAAATGGAGCAAGTCAATCGAGAAAGTATAAAGTGGTTGCAGGCTTTTTTTGATCAGGGGCAGGCTACAATTCAGATGCCTTGCCGCAACTTAGGATTATTGAATAGCATACGCTCACTTATACGATTTGATAACTGCCTTGGACTCAAGGATTTACAAAAAAAACAATGGTTAGACAATTTACCTAAAGATCCTGAAGAAGTCGTCGAAAGAGCTCTCTGGTACTTAGGCATTTCTCCAATTGATCAAGAACTTTTTATAACATTGATGCTAACTTCCTTGCCGGGTTGGGCATCTTATGTTCAATACCGTTCAAACTGGACCAATAGTCAAGAATACGAAAACTCGGCTTTTGATTATCGAGTTGAGTATTTGGCTTTTCGAATGGTTTTAGTTTGCCTTATCTGGCCTGAGGCTAAGAAGCTCATTTTGATTCACAAAAATTATCGAAAAAAAATTAACACAAAAACCCTATACCAAAAGATCACAGAAAGCGAATCATCATATCAAAGAGAAGTAAATAAAAAAATCGCATCGATGAGTATGCCAATTAAAAAAGTGACACCAAATGCACAGCTTGTTTTTTGTATTGATGTTCGCTCCGAACCGTTTCGCCGCGCCATCGAAGCTCAAGGTGAATATGAAACTTTTGGTTATGCCGGTTTTTTTGGTGTTCCTGTATCGGTTGAAGACTCTGTTACTAAAAAGGCTCATTCTTCATGCCCAGTTCTCCTAAGCCCTAAACATCGTATAATCGAGGTGCCTCGTGTCCCCATAGATTTATGCAAGAGAGGTTACAAAAGGTTAACTGGATTCATTAAAGTATACCAATCACTGAAATATACATTTTCCACTCCATTTACACTTGCTGAAGGACTCGGGATTGGTGCGGGTTTGTGGATGGCTCTGAAATGTTTCATGCCAGGAGGAGCTTCACGTCTTAAATCAGGACTCCAATCTTTAATAGCACCTCAATATTCCATTTTTCCAGAGATCGATAGGATTCCATTTGAGGAGCAGATTTCCTATGGTTTGGGAGCTCTCAAAATGATAGGGCTTACAGAAAATTTCTCTCCTCTCGTTGTTTTCTGTGGTCACGGAAGCTCGACCCAAAACAACGCTTTTGCTTCGTCTCTCGATTGTGGTGCCTGTGGAGGTAATCATGGTTCTTCGAACGCGAGAATTATAGCTGCCATTCTTAACTCAGACAAAGTTCGAACAGCTTTAAAAAGGCAAGACATAAGGATTCCTGATGATACACTCTTCTTAGCTGCAATGCACAATACCACAACTGATCAGGTTGAAATCTTTGATGACAAGAGTCAAGCAAAGGCTCAGCGAGACATTCAATATTTAAAAATGGATTTGGAGAAAGCAAAAAGAGAGAATAGTTTGTGGCGTATCGAAAAATTGGGTGTAAAAAAATCACCCTATAAATCCGAACAGCATGCCATACGGCGGGCTCAAGATTGGGCGCAAATTAGGCCTGAATGGGGATTAGCTCGTAATGCTGCATTTATTGCTGGCCCTCGGTGGCTTACAAAAAACGTTAATTTTGATGGGCGAACCTTTCTACATTCTTATGATTGGGAAAATGATGGTGATGTCAGTTCGCTCACAACAATCCTTACAGCACCTATGATTGTGGCACAGTGGATCAATGCCCAGTATCTTTTTTCAACCCTGGATAATGTAGCTTTTGGTGCGGGAAGTAAGGTTACAAAAAATATCGTCGGGAAAATAGGCATTATGCAGGGGAATGCAAGTGACTTAATGCATGGGCTTCCGCTGCAGTCGGTCAATAGATCCGATCAAACTCCCTATCATGACCCGATGCGCTTATCAACTTTCGTTTATGCTCCCGTGGGATTTGTTCAAAAGATTATTGATGAGCAAGCAAGCTTGCAAAAACTCTTTTCCAATGAGTGGGTTCATCTCTTTTGTCATGATCCTCTAGAAAATAAAATATTCAAATTACAGAAAGATTTGACGTGGTCCAAAGTGCATTAGAAGTAGTCAGTGATAGCCCTTATAGTGGTTGTTGTGTTGTGCTAACAACAAAACATCAAAAATCTTTGGCGTTTGCGCCCAGCTTTGATTTGATTCTAGGGGCGGGGATTCTTGAGCATATCTGGGATACAGATCAACTCGGTACTTTTACAGGAGATATTGAACGAAAAGACTCGCCACTCGAAACCGCAAGAAAAAAATGTGAGTTGGGTGTTTTAAAAGCAAAAGCTGAATACGCTTTGGCAAGTGAGGGAAGTTTTTCAGTACACCCACAATTTCCGATCATACCTTTGAACCAAGAGATTTTATACTTTATTGATAAAAAACGTGATTTTAGCCTGTTCTTAGTAAAAAATTATTTAAACACGAATTATCAAAGGTGTGAAGTTTCTTCTCTTGATGAGCTATATAATTTTGCTTGCAAGGTTCACTTCCCTTCCCATGCATTAATAATACGCTCCTGTCCAGAGCAAGATAACCCCTCACTCTTTAAAGGTATTAAGAGTAGGGAAGATTTGGAATATGCCTTTTTAGAAGTGGGGAAATTATTACCTGACAAAAAAGTTTTGGTCGAGACAGATATGCGAGCTCATATGAATCCTACTCGAATGGAAATGATTCGCTTGCTTGGGGAAGAATTGGCCAATCGGTTAAATAGCTTTTGCCCAAAATGTTCAACGCCTGGATGGGGACAAGTTGATGTTGTAAGGGGCCTCCTATGCTTTGGATGTGGGTTGCCAACGAAAGAAATAAAAGCAGAAATTTACGGATGTGCAAAGTGTCCATACAAAGAGTCTTTAGCCCCAAAACATGGAAAAAACTGTGAAGTTTCTTCCAATTGTGCAAACTGTAACCCATAATAATTATATATGTTATAATTAAAAAACCAAACAAAGTAGAAAACCTCAAGAGAAAATAAATTAGCCTTATGCAACAAAATTTGACTAATATTATCTGGTTCCGACAGGACTTACGGCTTAAAGACAACCCAGCTTTGAATAAAGCTGCCGAAGGTCCCATCATTGCCGTTTATATTTGGGATAAAGAAGATCCTTGGTTGCCAGGTGGGGCGGCAAAATGGTGGTTGTATCACAGTCTGAAATCACTCAGAGGTTCTCTTCAAACTCAGGGTATTCAGCTTATACTTAGGCGAGGAAAGCCTCTCCAGATTCTTCAAGAACTCGTTAGGGAAACAAACGCAAGTGGCCTTTACTGGAATCGCTGCTATGAACCCTATGTCATTGCGCGAGACAAAAAAATTAAAGCTTTTTTCAAGGGCCAAGAGGTATCTTGTGAAAGTTTCAAAGGCTCTGTTTTATTGGAACCCTGGGGATTGATGAACCAGTCGGGAAAACCCTATCAGGTCTTCACGCCTTACTGGAAGGCGCTGCAGAAAGAAGTTATTGCTCATCCGATTGAACCCCTAGATCTGGAGGGCAGGAAGGGTGATGTTCAAAGTGATTTGTTAGATGACTGGGAATTGGTGCCCCAAATATGGGGGCAAGACTTTCCAAAGCTTTGGACGCCAGGCGAGAAGGGGGCCTGGGATAGGCTCGAGTCTTTTTTAAAAGATGATGTAAATACTTATGAAAAAGCCAGAGATTTTCCGGCTGAAGATACAACGTCTCATTTGTCGCCCCATCTCCATTGGGGTGAAATCAGTCCTCAGCAAATTTGGCATACCTCCCTAAAGCTTGCAGGACCTGACGCCATGCCTTTTTTAAGAGAGATTGCTTGGCGTGAATTTTCAACGTATCTTCTCTATCACTTTTCTGAACTACCTTCCAACCCTCTGAACAAAAAGTTTAAGGATTTTCCTTGGCTTGAAGATCCGCAAGGACTACAGGCCTGGCAAAAGGGACTCACAGGCTACCCCCTTATTGATGCAGGTATGCGCCAACTTTGGCAAACGGGATGGATGCATAACCGCGTACGCATGGTGGTAGCATCTTTTTTAATTAAGGATCTGCTTGTTCCTTGGCAAGAGGGTGAGGCTTGGTTTTGGGATACATTAGTCGATGCGGATCTCGCGAATAATGCAGCGAGTTGGCAATGGGTGGCGGGATGCGGTGCCGATGCGGCCCCCTATTTCCGCGTTTTTAATCCCGTCCTTCAGAGTGAAAAGTTCGACCCCAAAGGAGATTATATTCGCACCTGGGTTCCTGAATTAAAAGACCTTCCGGCACCCCACATCCACGCCCCGTGGAAAGCTTCCCAAGCTGTACTTGATCAAGCTCGTATTAAGTTAGATAGTGATTATCCACGCCCAATTGTTGACCATCAAATGGCGCGCGATCGGGCTTTAGATATATATAAATCTTTGTCATCTTAGAAATTTATCAGCCTTGGTGGGCTTGTCAAAAAGTTGCACACATTTGCTGCCGTTTGAAAAGCACGGCCTACCCATTTTACAGTTGTGAAAAGGGTTCTATCTGCAGCATGAACGGCATCCCAGAGGAGAGAAGACGAGGCAGGAGCCCTCCTTGATTGCGAATGCCCTCTATCAAAATCATCACCTGACATGCTATAGGATGGTGCAGAACTCAATAGTGTTGCACTCAAAAGTAATACTGATAAATACTTTGGCTTCTCCATAATAAACCTCCCTTTTTAAT
>CAYYRQ010000022.1:0-39401 GCA_964474215.1 uncultured Alphaproteobacteria bacterium | reverse complement strand
CCAAAACGTTTTCATTTTTTTACCGTTTTGTCAGCGAATTACCTAACCTTTACAGCAATGACGCACTTTTGCTGAGTTTTCGTCATTGCGATACGCCTGAACTTTCGTGAAGGCGGAGAAGCAATCCAGTCCTTGTCATTTTCTTCTCATTTCTTGTCATTCCCGCGTAGGCGGGATTCTCGAGCAAACGATTATATGGATCCCCGTTTTCACGGGGATGACATGTTCACTTAGATGCAACTTTTTCAGAAAATGTATTTAGATAACTTCTATTGCGTAAGCTGAAGGATCAGCAAACAGTGCAAGCAAGAGCTGATGGTGCAAGCCATGTCCAGGACGATGTCCTTTGAACTTACCAAGAATCAACCCGCCAGCAAGATGGAGATCACCGAGCACATCAAGGATTTTATGACGCGCACATTCATCATCAAAACGAGCCCCTTCTTCATTGACCACTTCTTCCTTGTCATAAACAAGGGTATTGTCAAGAGAAGCTCCCTTTGAAAGGCCCATGGACCAAAGCTTCTCGGCATCCTCTAAAAGGCCGAACGTACGGGCCGTGGAGATATCTTCGGAAAAGTCATCTTCCAGAGGCTTAAAGATGCGATGCTGTGTTGATAGAGCTGTTCGCCCCCCAAAGTCAAAGGCAACTTCTATCTCGTAATCTGATGCTGGGGACAGAGAAACCTCTCGATCGCCGTCTGTAACAGTGATGGGCTTTAAAACGCGGATAACTTTACGCGGTGTTTTTTGTTCTTTCACCCCTGCCTTTTCAATCATCCTGACAAAAGGTTGGGCACTTCCATCCATGATGGGAAGCTCAGGGCCATTGATTTCAACGCGCACATTGTCGATTCCACGTGCAGCAAGAGCCGCCAACAGATGCTCTACGGTTGATACCGTAACGCCAAGGCCATTTCCAATTGTCGTACAAAACTTCGTATCCACAACCGTTTTCCAATTGGCTTTCACTTCAGCATCATTAAGGTCGGTGCGAACAAATGTGATCCCACTTCCAGAGACAGCAGGGTGCAGTGTAATTGAAACAGAATCTGCTGAATGGACACCAATGCCTTCGCAAGATATTGAGTTCGCTATTGTCTTTTGGTAATGTGCGACTTGAGGCACGAAATCAGGCACAACTGGACGAAGTTGGTGATTGGTATTTTCAAGAGCGAGAGAATTTAAAGCGGTCACATTAATGTCCTTTTTTTATATAAGATCTTATCTTAACTATAATCGCACTAAATTACTTAAACAAATCAACGATTATGACGGAATGTTACACTTTTTCACTGAAACCCCCGTATTCGTAAGGATATCGACTGAGTTTTACGCGCCTCTCCCGCGTCATCCTAGGTTTCCAAGAATGACAGCATTGTTTTAGGGCCCCCTTTTTTGTCATTCCTGCGAAGGCAGGAGTCTAGGTCAGCCGCTTTTCTGGATTGCTTTGTCGGGACGGTGTCCCTCCGCGCAAAGACGAAACCACATAGACATACGTCAATACGAGGAGCAAGGCGACGTGGTAATCCAGGAACAACCGCACAAGTGCATTCCTGCATGCGCGAGGATGACAACGGGGGACAATCAACTCTTACTGATTATTTTGTCGCCTCAAAAATGCGGGGATCTCGATAGACGCATCCTCTTCCTCCCCCATATCCGTATCTTGTTTAACTGTTACGGACGGTTGAGATGCAGTCGGTTTTGCAGGAGCTGGGCGAGAGGGTTTATTTTTCCTACCGATAAGCCTACCAAACAAGCTATTCGAATGATCCTCTTTTGGCTCGCGAACTGGCATTGGATCATAGTGAAATGGGTTTTCCGCAGCAGGCTCAAATTTATCTTGAGAAAGATTGGCGCTTTCAATACCCGTATAAGAAATCTTGTCTTCTTGCATGGAGTAGTCCTCCGTAAATGAGGTCGCGTCTTTTTCTACTGCCGTTTCTTCAAGAGATTCTTCTAAAGGAAATTCTTCCGTGTTTTTCACAGTTTCTACTTCTTTTTCAAGCTCCGCAATACGGGATTTACTGATTAGACTCGCCGCTTGTGCATCAATGCCTGTCGCCACACAGGACACACGAATACGACCATCCAGTGTCTCGTCAAAAGTTGAACCAAAGATAATATGTGCTTCAGGATCAACTTCTTCGCGAATGCGGTTAGCAGCCTCATCAACTTCATACAATGTCATATCAAGACCACCCGTGATGTTAATAAGAACGGCCTTTGCACCTCTCATGGAAACATCATCTAAGAGCGGACTAGAAATTGCAGCTTCGGCAGATTCGATCGCGCGGCCTTCACCTTGGGCTTCACCCGTACCCATCATAGCTTTGCCCATCATGCCGCCCATAACAGCGCGGACATCCGCAAAGTCAAGGTTAATCAAGCCGGGCTTCATCATCAAATCGGTGACGCTTCGCACACCTGAATACAAAACATCATCAGCCATTTTAAAGGCATCAGCGAAGGTCGTTTTCTCGTTGGCAACACGGAAAAGATTTTGGTTGGGGATAACGATAAGTGTGTCAACGTATTGTTGAAGTTCTTCAATTCCTTTATCTGCTGTCCGCATACGATTGGAGCCTTCAAAATGGAATGGCTTTGTCACAACACCAATTGTAAGGATTCCTTTTTCCCGTGCAGCTTGTGCAATGACAGGAGCAGCACCGGTTCCGGTTCCTCCGCCCATACCTGCTGTCACAAACAACATATTGCTACCTTCAATACTCTTGTGAACTTCATCAATGCTTTCTTCTGCCGACGCTTTTCCAACCTCAGGGTGAGACCCAGCCCCAAGCCCTTGAGTTGCCTCGAAACCTAGTTGTATTTTTGTTTCTGCAAGCGACAGAGAGAGTGCTTGGGCATCCGTATTTGATGTAATAAATTTAACACCTTGCAATTCGCCCCGAATCATATTGTTAACAGCATTACCCCCAGCACCGCCGACTCCAATAACGGATATGCGTGGTTTAAGCTCTTTCTTATCATCTGTTCTTGGGCCAATTGTCATTTCTACTCTCCATTTAAATTTGATGCAGACATATTCACATAATTATTCAAAAAAAACCATCACCAAATTTGCCTAAATAGTGAACTAATTTTATCTATTGCCTTGAGGGGATTAACTTGAGGAATCGTGTGAAGATACGCATGATGTTGTGCCTGCCCATAAGACAAAAGTCCAGCACAGCACGCAAAAGAAGGATCCTGAGAAACCTCAGAGGCTTTGAGATTCAATGGCTTTCCAAGGCGAACATTCTTTCCGAGAACTAAGGATGCTGCCTCCTTCACACCTGTGAGTTGGCTTGCCCCACCCGTAAGGATAACGCGCCCCCCCGTATAGTAGTTTAATTCGAGCTTTGTTAAGCGCTTGTGCACGAGCTCAAAGATTTCTTCGACCCTTGGCTTTATAATGGCCACAAGGGATGAACGCGGCATTTGATTGATGCTTTCACCCCTGTTTTCACCCACTAATGGAACGGTGATCATTTCGCGATCATCGGATACGGAAGACATTGCACTCCCAAACAAGTTTTTAAGCCGTTCAGCATTGCTTAATGTTGTCGAAAAACCGCTGGCAATATCCATTGTTATAGCGTTGCCTCCGATAGGGATGCAATCAGCGTAGCGCAGCTGCCCATCATAGAATATAGAAAAGGATGTTGTGCTCCCTCCCATATCAATTACGAGAGAACCTAAGTCCATCTCGTCCTCAACTAAACATGAAAGACCTGATGCATAGGGGGCTGCCACAAGGCTGGATACCTGAAGATGGCTGCGGACGACACAGCTTGATAAATTTTGAAGGGAGCCGGCTTTACTGAAAAGCCCATAGATTGACACCCGAAGTTGTTCACCATGCATTCCCCTCGGATCCTTAATTCCTTTGACACCATCGAGGATGTATCCTGTTGGTACCATATGAAGAAGCTGCAGGTCAGAATTTGTTTGATACGCCTTTGCTTGCGTTAAAACACGGCGCGTATCTGCTTCGTCAATGGGATGTCCAGAGACATCCATTTCAACAGTAAACTTTGCAGACTTTAAGTGGGTTCCATTGATGCTGACAATAATATCTTTAACCGTTATACCAGCCATCTTTTCAGCAGCATGCACGGCGTTCACAATGGCTGTGATGGCTTCTTCCATATCAATGACAACTCCGGCCTTAATCCCTCCGGAAAGCTGGCTACTAAATCCAATAATTTCAAAATCACCGTTTCCTTGAATTTCAGCGATGGCGCAGCTAACTTTTGAAGACCCAATATCAAGGGCCGCAATCAATCCACTTTTTTTGAGGCTTTTCCCTCTCATTTTCTTCAGCATATTATGTACTCACACACTCTAAGCCTCATGACCTTTTGTATTTTTTTGCTTAACAGCTTCAGGAGTTAACCTTAAAATCAACTGATTTGGAAGCCGTAAATCAATTGCGGATATATCTTTTGCCGTTACTTGATGCTCATTTTCAAGTTTAACCAAATGATCTAATGCTTGTTCAGCATCATTTTCAGGAAGTTTGACTTCAATTTTGTCATCAAGTTGAATATCCCAACGATGGGCACGTAAATACGTTGCTCCTGTTACCCTTGTTTTTATTTCGGGATATTGATCGAGGAGATCAACAAATTTTCCTACACTTTCAGGTACATCTTGTCCAGTCATGACAATGAGCTCTGGATATTTAAAAGGCTCTTCTGTTTCTATAATGTCCCCATCTTTATCCAAAAGGTACGTTTTGGAGTCATTCATCCATAAGGCAATAGGCTGCTTTTCTGAAATTTTTATATAAAGGGTATCTGGAAGTTTCCGCTCTATCGTGGCCAACTTAATCCAATGTATATCCTCAAGTTTTGTTTTGACTTCATTTAAATTAATAGAAAATAAAGGCTTCCCCTTTTGCAAGTCAGCCACAGTCAGAATATGATTTTTACTCGTACGAAGACGACCTTGGACAACTACATCTTCGAGCTGAAATCCCATAGCAATTGTAACGTCCTCAAAATATTTATTGGCAGCCTCTGAAAGGTAGGGAGCATTCAGATAAGCCCAAAGTCCCACCGTGAAGCACACAACCAGACTCGCAACGAGACCAAGACGCTTGATCCCCTGTGCCTTGGATGATGGGCGCTGAACTTTTTGTCTTCTTCGGTTGTGCTGTTGAGAAGGCTTGATTACCGGCATAGCGCATCCTCAATCATCCACTGCACAAGCTGATTGAAATTCATTCCTTCATGGGCAAGGATTTCAGGCACGAGAGACAAAGGCGTGAGGCCTGGCTGCGGATTTGTTTCTAGATAATACAAGAGGCCTGGCTCACCTTGCGTGTCATCATAGCGGAAGTCTGATCGAGAAACGCCTTCACAATATAGAGCATTATGCGCCTCAGCGGCCCAGTCAAGCGCTTGCTTATAAATATCAGGATGAACAGGAGCTGGCATAATATGCTTGGCTTTTCCATCTGTATATTTGGCTTCGTAGTTATAAAATTCAACGGTCGGGCAGATCTCAATCGCGCCAACTCCTTTGCCCCCTAATACGGCCACATGGATTTCGCGCCCAGGAATATATTCTTCAACAAGTACGGTCTCTTCAAACGACCATTCTTCAGGTTTAGGAAGCTTTGAGTCTTTATCTTTAATAATAAAGACACCTAAGCTGGAGCCTTCACCGATGGGCTTGATCACATAAGGAGGTTCCATAACGGTTCCCGCACAGACGTCTTTGAGCAAGGCAACTTTTCCTTTTGGCACCCGAATCCCCCTGCCCTGGCAAATGTCGCGCGCAATAACTTTATTCATAGATAAAACAGATCCGAGCACGCCGGAGTTGGAGTATGGTACATCTAAAGCCTCTAGAACGCTTTGAACCCCACCGTCCTCGCCCCATTTGCCATGGAGGATATTTAAGACAACGTCGGGCTTGCTTTCTTCCACTTCATGAATAAACTTTTTAATATCACGGGTCACGTCAATGGGAATTGCATCATGCCCGAGCTCCTGCACTGCATTTAAAACACCCTTGCCACTGGAGAGAGAGACTTCTCTTTCTCCTGAAAAACCACCCATTAACACAGCTACCTTTTTTTTCATGCAGCTTCTTCTCCAATATAAACAGCTTGATCATAACCAATTTTTTCAATCTCCCAACGCAAATCAACTCCACATGTGTCCGACACACGTTTCCTAACCTCTTCGCCTAGCGCTTCTAAATCGGCCGCTTTGGCATCTCCGAGGTTCACCATAAAGTTGGCATGCTTTTCTGAGATCATCGCATCCCCTTTTCTCAAGCCGCGACAACCTGCTTTTTCAATAAGCTCCCAAGCCCGCGTTCCTTCTGGGTTCGCAAAGGTACTGCCACCAGTCCGAGATTTAACAGGCTGAGTTTTTTCTCTCTCTGCTAACATTTCTTCCATCTTTGCATTGATCGTTTTTGAATCACCCACTTCACCTTTAAACCTTGCGCCTATGAATATCCAATCCTTGGGCAAGTTACAATGGCGATAGGATAGCCCCAGCTCATCGGGCATAAGACGATGGATACAGCCTTTCGAATCAACCGCAAGCGCATGCACAAGAATCTTAGATATGTCGGAACCATAGGCTCCCGCATTCATCCGTAGCGCTCCCCCAATTGTACCAGGAATCCCACACAAAAATTCAAATCCTGTAATACCATTCTCGCAAGCAAGTGATGCAACATTACGATCCAACATAGCTGCGCCAACATCAAGCGTTGTTTCATTTACCATCATGTTTGTGAAAGCTTGACCTAAACGTATCACAACACCTGGGACGCCCCCGTCCCTCACAAGAAGATTTGACCCCACGCCGATCACATGAACCGGCAATTCTTTTGGTCGGTTTTGTAAAAAGAAGCATAAATCTTGAACATCAGCCGGCTTAAACGTTACTTGGGCTGGACCTCCTACACGAAACCAAGTTGTTGGAGCCAGAGGTACATCAAATAAGTAGCGCCCCCTGACTTGCGGAAGAATTGTTTTTATATCTTTTGCCATCTTTATTTTCTCCTCAAGCACACTGTAATGAATTTATTTGTTTAAGTTGCGTTTCAAGTGAATACGCCATTTTTGAAATCGAACCCGCCCCCAAGCAAACGACCATATCTCCCTTGTTCATATGGTCTTGCAGCATTAAAGGCAAATCCTCAGCATTTTCACAGTTATATATTTCCCCTTTCATTGTTGATACCAAGTCCTGATGCGTTTTATTTTCCCCGACGTTTTCTCCTGCCGCATAGACAGGCAACACAATCGTTACATCCGCATCTTCACAGCAGGTTGTATAATCCTGGAAGTGATTTGTAAGACGGGAATAACGATGGGGTTGTAAAACAGCGATAATATTTCCCTGAGCTGCTCTTTTCGCGGCTTTTAAAGTGGCTCGTATCTCGACAGGGTGGTGCGCATAATCATCAATAATCGTCGCGCCATTCCACATTCCAACTTTTGTAAATCTTCTTTGAACGCCCTGAAATGACTGAAAGGCTTTTTGCATAATTTCCGGCTGAACACCACACTCAAGAGCCGTTGCCGCAACAGCAAGAGCATTAATGACATTGTAATGCCCATATAAAGGCAATTGAATGGGGATTTGTTGTCCTTTGAAACACAAATCGAATTCTGTCCCATGACCGAAGAAATTTATATTCCGCGCCTGCACGTCGGCCTCAGAATGAATTCCAAAAGTGACACAAGGCTGACGGTTTTGAATTTTTTTCCAAAGCGCGTAGACATGTGGATGGTCTATCCCCAGTACAGCCACTCCCCCGTCAGCTAAGGTCGTACTAAACGTTTTAAAGCAATCAAAGAGAGTATCAAATGTTTTGTAGAAATCCATATGCTCAGGATCCATATTTGTAACAACCGCAAACTTTCGAGGAATGTTCACAAAACTGCCATCTGACTCATCCGCTTCAACAACATAGCGGTCGTCTTTTCCCAACTTTAAATTTGACCCCCAAGCATTCATGATGCCGCCATTAACAACCGTAGGTTCAAAACCTGCCTGATCGATAACCCAACCCATCAAGGCCGTTGTCGTCGTTTTTCCATGCGTCCCCGATATGGCAATGTTTGTGCTCGACTCCATCATAATCGCTAGCATTTCCGAGCGATGGAGAATGGGAAGATTGCGCCTCTCCGCTTCAACGTATTCAGCGTTATCTTTTTTAATCCCTGTCGAAACGACGATGATATCCTTATCCTTTACATACTCAGCGTCATGCCCCACGTGAACACAAATGCCACAATCTCTCAGCCTTTTAATATTGTCATTCTCCGCAATATCCGTACCGCTGACTTGATAACCTTTTTCAGCCAAAAGACAAGCGATGCCGCTCATTCCAATACCGCCAACCCCAATAAAGTGAATTTTTTTACCAGTTATATCTTTTTCTTTCATGCCTTATCCTATGCTGCAATTAACTTTACGACATGTGCGAGCCTAAGCGCAGCATCATGAATTGCAATTGATTGAATATTCTCCGCTGCTTCGTTTAATCTTTCTGGTTCTGTCATCAATTCTTCCAATAATTTTGCCAATTTTGAAGAGGTAAAGTCCCTCTCACGCATAACCCAGCCACCTTTGACATCAGCGGCTTGCTTAGCGTTATAAAACTGATGATCATCCATTGCAAATGGATATGGGATAAATAGCGCAGGCCTTCCTACAACTGATGCTTCTGTGACACTGGACGCCCCAGAGCGTGATATGATGAAGTTTGCATTTTTATATGCCTCCCCCATGTTTTTAATAAATGGCGTCAGTTGAACATGCGCTTTTGTTCTTGCAAACTTCTGTTTCGTTTTTTCTAAAAATTCAGGACGGCATTGCTGGATAATAGTTAGTCGCTCTTGCAATTCAGGTGGAAGGGATTGAACAGCCTGAGGAATAATTTCACTAAATACGCGCGCACCCTGGCTCCCACCCGTTACAAGAAGGTTAAATGGGTCATTCTTTTTCGAGACCTTATAGACCTTCGGTTTAATACCAGAACGAATTGGCAAACCTGTAAAGACGACTTTCTTTTGTAAGGATCGTGGTACATTTTCCACGTGAGGGAACGAGGTTGCAATTTTTGTAATCCACCGTGAAAGGAATCGATTCGTTCTTCCAAAAAAGGCATCCGCCTGATGAACAATTGTCGGGCAGCGCAGTGTTGCTGCAGCCAGCATGGTTGGGAAAGAGGCGTAGCCGCCAAACCCTACAACGGCCTTTGGTTTAATTTTGATTAAATGACGGAGAGCCACACCATATCCTGCCAGGATAGAAATACATCCTTTTAATTTATCCATTGTAGTGCCCGATAATGAAGAAGCGGGAACCCGAACAATGGTTATCCCTGCCCCTGAAAATGACTCCCCTCTATCATCCGTAAAAACAATGACGTCATAGTTTTGGGCTACTAGCTCATGCGCAAGAGCTTGTGCAGGGAAAACATGGCCTCCCGTTCCACCTGCCGCTAAAACAATTCTTTTTGGTGCCTCAGACATGTTCCATAATCCTTTTTCGGGTTAGGGCTAGTACAAAGCCCATCCCAAGTGCTTGAGCGAGCAATGAAGAACCGCCATAACTTATAAAAGGTAACGTCATTCCTTTGGTCGGCATTAAGCTTAATGTCGAGGCCATATTGATGATGGCTTGAAGCCCAAATTGAACAATCAACCCCGTGACAGCAAGAACGATAAATAAATTTGTTTCGTCGAGCATGCGTCCGAAAGACCTTAAAAGGACAAAGGCAAACAAGCCGACCAAAAGAATACATAAAAGAATGCCAAATTCCTCTCCTGCAACTGCAAAAATAAAGTCTGCGTGTGCATCGGGGAGATACTTTTTAACCGTACCCTCACCTGGCCCTTGGCCAAAAATTCCCCCATTCATAAACGCCTCTAAGGACTGGTTAATTTGATAACGATCACCAAATTTATCGCCAGGCGTTGGATTCAAAAAGTGATCAACGCGCCTTGTAACATGGGGAAAAAATAAATAAGCCCCAAAAAGGGATAGAATCCCACAGCCACCAGCAAGCAATATCCAAAACAACGGAAGACCAGCCAGGAAAAACTGTGAAAACCACATTGCCGTTACGAGGACGGTCATCCCTAAGTCTGGCTGAAGAAGGAGCAGCGAGATGAAGAAAACATATAAACCTATGGCACATAGGTTGCCTGGAAACCCAGGCTCGTCCTGCTGCTTTGAAAAAAACCACGCACAGAGAACAGCAAAACATGGTTTTGCAAATTCAGATGGTTGCAAGGAAATACCTCCAACCTCAAGCCAACGGGTTGCTCCTTTAATTTCCGTTCCCATCATGAGGGTCATAAGCAAACCCACAAAACTACATCCTAAAATGACAATCGATAGACTTTTGATGTCTCTAATTGAAAGAAAGGAAACGCCAATTAAAATGGCAAGTGTCGGCACGAGAAACATAATATGCTTTTTTACAAAAATGAATGAACTCCAATGATGCTGTTCTGCGACAGCTGGGCTTGCAGCTAAAATGAGAAGCATTCCGAAAAAGACTAAAGTCATGATGGCAGCTAATGTCCAACGATCAATGGTCCACCACCATTGGCCAATAACGCTCGTATTTGTGCGATCTAACGTTAACATTTACCCTCGATGATTTTTTTCACGGTTTCAATGAATACGTTTCCTCTCTCTTCAAAATCTTTGAATTGATCAAAGCTTGCACAGGCTGGAGAAAGAAGAACTACTTTATCTGATTCTGAATTTTTAAAAGCGGCATCCGCCGCAACTTGCGTTGCCTCTTGAAGGGTTTTGCAAATGGTATAAGGAACCTTACCTTCTAAGGTCATTGCAAAGGATGGCGCAGCTTCACCATATAAAAATGCGGTATTCATGTAGGGGAAATAAGGCTCCAGGTTTGCAATGCCGCCTTCTTTTCCTCTTCCTCCCAATAAGCAATAT
This sequence comes from uncultured Alphaproteobacteria bacterium, assembly GCA_964474215.1. GTDB lineage: Bacteria > Pseudomonadota > Alphaproteobacteria > UBA9655 > UBA9655 > UBA9655. Next base: position 28,440 of record CAYYRQ010000022.1, on the reverse strand, counting down.
AGGGGTGCATTCTTAAAGCAATCAAGAGCCTTTGACACAGCTTCTGCATTTGTGGCCTTGCTATCGTTAATGAAGGTCACCCCTTTACATTCAGCAACAACTTGTTGCCTATGGGCGAGGCCGGGGAAAGATTCGATGGCTTTGATGATGGTACTTGCTTCATACCCAATGGAGCGAAGAGCCGCAAAGGCAGCGGCAATGTTTTGCCAATTATGTTGTCCCTTCAGATTTTTCAGGTTCCGTAGATCGTAAACTTGGGCAGCATTTTCATACAAAAAGCCATCTTTAACTGAAACACCGTCAGCCAATACCTTGCAGACTGAAATGGGAATGAGCTTTAGCTTTCCACGCTTCTTTAGAGATTCATATAAACTTAAACAATATTCATCATCAACACTGATAACGAGCGTATCCTCTGGGGTTGTATTCCGATATATGAGTTTTTTTGCAGCAACATACCCCTCCATACCACCATGGCGTTCGAGATGATCGGGGGTGATGTTTAATAACACACTGACATTACAATGCAGACTTGGTGAAATTTCAAGCTGATAGGACGATGCTTCCAAAACATAGTACTCACCCTCCCCTAATGGATTGAGTTCCAATACTGGGATCCCTAAGTTTCCCCCAACCTCACAGCGGGCTTGATTTTCAGAAAGAATGTGACCAATCAAAGACGTGGTCGTTGATTTTCCATTTGTTCCCGTTACACCAATATAAAAGGCCTGCGGGTGGTTTTTACAAAGAACTTCGAAGTCACTCGTAGGTTGAATGCCCGCAATTTGTGCTCGCGCAACAATGGGGTTAGGCGCAGGATAATTATGCGGAATTCCAGGACTCAAAACAAGATGATCAACCACCTCCCAATCAACCCCATTCAGGTCCGTTAACGAAATCCCTTCAGCTTCTGCAGCTTTGCGCGCACTCATCTGATCATCCCAGGCCAGTACGTTTGCCCCTGCCTCGCTCAATCTTTTGGCTGCAGACCTCCCTGACTTCCCGAGCCCTAACACAGCTATTTTTTGGTCTTTATATGTCGAAGGTAAAATCATAACTCTAACGCAGTTTCAATGTTGACAGTCCAATCAAAGCCAAAACGATGGAAATGATCCAAAATCTAAAAACAACGGTTGGCTCCGACCATCCCTTTTTTTCGAAATGGTGGTGGATCGGTGCCATAAGGAAGATTCGCTTTCCTCCCGAAATTTTAAAGTAGCCCACTTGGAGAATTACGGAAACAGCCTCGAGGACAAACAACCCTCCAATAACAGCTAATACGAGTTCTTGCTTAGTAATAACAGCTACTGTTCCTAATGCCCCTCCTGCCGATAGGGAGCCTGTATCTCCCATCCAAACCTTTGCAGGCGGCGCATTGTACCAAAGGAAACCAAGCCCCGCTCCAATGAAGGCACTACAAAAGATTGCTAATTCTCCTGACCCTTGGACAAAAGGAATTTGCAAGTAATTTGCAAAGATTTGGTTTCCGACTAAATAGGAAATAAGCACGAAACAACCTGATGCAATCATAACTGGTCCGATCGCGAGCCCGTCTAACCCATCCGTTAAGTTTACCGCGTTTGAAGAGCCAATCAAAACAAACACGACAAAAGGAATATAAAACCACCCGAGGTTTATAAAAATTGACTTAAAGAATGGCAACGAAGTACTCGTAGCAAGATCTGGCTCGCCGAGACTCATTACGCTATAAGCTGCAACCGCACTAATGGCAAATTGAATAAGAAGCTTGCTTTTGCCTGAAAGACCATCGGAACTCTTCTTGGCCAACTTTACATAGTCATCAATTGCCCCTAATACGCCAAACCCAAGCGTTACAAATAAGATAACCCAAATGTAAGCATTCTGCAGATTTGTCCAAAGCAACGTGCTGATCGATAGAGCAAAGAGAATCAACCCCCCTCCCATAGTCGGCGTTCCTTGCTTTGTAACAAGGTGGCTTTCCGGCCCATCCTTACGAATCGGTTGTCCTTCTTTTTGCTTTTGTTTCAACCAGCGAATAAACGCTGGCCCACATAAAAAGCTAACGAACAATGCAGTCAAAAATGCTGCTGCTGTTCGAAAGGAGATATACCTGAATAAGTTAAAAAATACGTGCTCACTACCAAAAAGAGAGTACAAATAATAAAACATAGTTTAGCTCACCTTTTTCGTTCGTTCTTTTTGAAGTTCCAGCAACGCCTCAACAATGGGCTTTACCCGCGTCCCTAAAGACGCTTTAACGGTTACAACGTCTCCATCTTCGATCTCAGCACAGACTTGAGAAATCAAGTCCTTGGATGAAAGCGCATATCCACCCTGCATTTTATCGGGAAGACTTTCAAATAAATAGGCCATGTAAGGACCACAACAAAAAACCAAATCGATTTCGTTTTCCATTAGCGCATCGAGCAACCCCTCATGACGAATGCGGGAGAATCTTCCAAGCTCGCGCATGTCACCAATCACAGCAACTTTACGATTTTTCTTAAAGTCACCGAGCACACGAATTGCAGCCTCCATAGATGTGGGGTTTGCATTATAGCTTTCATCAATAACCGTAAAGATTCCTTTAAAATGCTGCCCTCTCCCCGATGGAGGTGTTATGGAAGCAAGACTTTCAGATGCTTTTTTCACATCCATCTTTGCCAAGTAAGCAGCACCCAAGACCGCTAAGCTGTTCATCACCCAATGTTCACCCGGAATGGGGATTTCATACTTTGTAACTTTCCCCGCAAAATTCGCTGCTATAACATTTTTTCCATTTATGATTTCTAAAGTTTGCAATCGAAAATCAGCATCTTCATGCTTACCAAAGGAATATACGGTTAATTTTCGCTCTTGGGCCAACTTTTTGAGCAAATCAAAGAAAGAGTTATCTTTGTTCAAAATGACGGCTCCCCCCTCTTTCAATCCCTCAAAAATTTCAGCTTTTGCGAACGCGATGTCTTCAAGCGAATTAAAGAATTCAATATGTGATTCGACGACTGATGTAATGATCGCAATGTCAGGCTGGATCATTTTGGTGAGTGGCGTAATTTCTCCAGAGTGATTCATTCCGACTTCAAAGATACCGCAGCCTGTTTCTTTTGGCATCCGAGCCAAAGTTAGAGGTACACCCCAATGGTTGTTATAACTTGAAACACTGCCATGAACCTGTGTTTGGTCTTTGAGAGCACAAAGCAACATATCTTTTGTACTGGTCTTTCCAACACTGCCTGTAACTGCAATGCGAAGAGCAGGACTTCTTTGCTGCGCGGCAACCCCAATTTGCTGAAGCGCGACAAGTGTATCCTTAACTAGTATGATCGGCAGAAGAGCTTTACATTCTTCTGACACGAGCGCTGCTGCAGCTCCTTTTTTGGCAGCTTCCTCAAGGTACGCATGACCATCACCCGCTTCACTTTTAAGGGCGACAAATAAATCCCCTTTGTTCAATGTGCGGGTATCAATTGAAATCCCTTTGCATTTCCAAGGTGAAGTGGACTGACCCTGCACAATTTTATCAATTTCCTGGGAGCTCCACAAAGCAGTCATTTAAACATATTCCTTTACAACATCAACATCATTAAACGGCAGCATTTGGTCTTTCACAATTTGAAAGGCCTCATGTCCTTTGCCCGCAATTAATACCACATCACCAGTTTTTCTCTGAGTCACAGCTTTTTCGATCGCTTCTCTTCGCGAACAAGCTTCGATTGCATGGGGACATTTAGAAATAATCTCTTTGCGAATCGCCTCTGGGTTTTCATAGCGAGGATTATCATCTGTTACAATCACTTTATCGGCATAACGTGCAGCAACTGCTCCCATGATCGGCCTTTTCGTTGCATCTCGATCTCCGCCACACCCAAAAACGACCCACAAGTCCCCTTTTGTATGGGGTCGAAGGGCTTGCAAGGCCATAGATAAAGCATCAGGCGTATGAGCGAAGTCGACATAAACGCTGGGAACAGCCTGTTGCAGACGACCTGGCACTTCTTTCAAATCCTGGCAGTACTCAACGGCTTGGTCAATATCTTCACCCAACCCTAAATGAGCACCTAAGGCCGCCATGACATTATAAGCTTGAAATTCACCCACCAGGGGTAAGCTAAGCTCATAATGCTTTCCTTCGATTAATATAGACAAAACCTGGCAACTATCCAAAGGCGTCCTTGAGACTAGTTGAACAGTGCCTATTTCCTTGCCATAGCTAATAATGGGAACGTTATGCTCTTTGCAAATGCCCTCAAGCGCCTGATACTGGGGAATGTCCTTATTCAGGATCGCGGGGCATCCGGAAGGAAGCAGATTTTTAAACAACCGACACTTTGCCTCAAAGTAAGCTTCCATCGTATGATGATAATCGAGGTGGTCATTTGTGAGGTTTGAAAATACAGCCGCTTTAAGCTTAACGCCGTCGAGACGATACTGATCCAAACCGTGACTTGAAGCCTCAAAGGCAAGATAATCAATGTGTTTTTCCTTGAGCTGATGGAGCATTTGGTGCAGTTTTATCGGATCTGGCGTATTCAGGGTATCGTCTCTTTCGATGCCCGATAAGGTTGCTCCCTCAACAATCAATCCCAAGTTCCCAAGGCTTGCGGATACCTTTCCTTGGTGATGCCAGATCTGGCGTATAAATGAGGATATTGACGTTTTCCCATTTGTTCCTGTTACGGCCACAATGCGATCAGGCTGCTTGGGATAAAAGCATGACGCGAGATAACTCGCTGCTTTTCTTACATTTGGGGATAAATAAAATGAAACCTCTGGATACTGGCGGATATACTGAGACAAGCTTTCTTTTTCAGCTGTTTCCGGCGCGATAATTGTATTTGCCCCCTTTTCAAGGGCCTCTTTAATAAAGATGGATCCATCTTGTTTCAAGCCTGGAACCGCCAAAAATAAAGCATCACTTGTCACTTCTTTTGAGTTCAGTGTGAGCTTGGAAGGTTTTTTTGACCCAACGACCATTGGGCTGAGGACTTTACTATTCACAAGTGGCGCAAAATCCAACAATCTAATGTCCCTTCTTTGTATTCATACATGCAGGAATAATGAGAGAATTTGCTTCAGGCTCTTTGACCCTTTCATCGACGGGCATGACATTTAAGAGAGGCGCAATTCTGCGGATCACTTTACCGGCTATCGGCCCAGCATTCCAACCTCCTGCATTAAAACCAAATGTTTCTTTTATACCTTGAGGTCGATCCACCATAATCAAAACGCTATACTTAGGGTTCGTCATAGGAAATGCACTCATAAATGAAGTTAAGTTAGAACCTTTTACATACCTACCATTAACAAGCGTATTTGCTGTACCCGACTTTCCACCTAACATATAACCCACTACCTGCGCTTTGCGCCCTCGACCATGACCTACTATCATATACAACAGCCTTCGCATCATTTCAGAGGTTTTTTCCGAAACAACCCGCTGGCCTGAAAGCTCATCATGGGATTGCACTTTCATCAGCGTTGGCTTTTGCATAATACCTTTATTTATAACACCTCCAAAGCCTGTGGCAAGCTGCAAAGGACTAATTGACACACCATACCCATAAGAGGCTGAAATCATTGTGGCTTCTGACCAATTACGAGGATAAAGAGGGCTTCCAACTTCTGGCACTTCAAGAGCAACCGAATTCAGAAATCCTAGCTTTTCATAAAAAGCTCTTTGGGCCTCTGGTCCCATTTGCATCGCCATTTTGGCAGCTCCGATATTTGAAGACTCCATAAATATTTCGGCAACGGTTAAAGGATCAGGGTGCCTATGATAATCTGTAATTTTGAACCTTCCCATGCGAATGGGCTCAGACACATCAAATCTTTTCATAATGCCTGAAATGCCGCTCTCCAAGTACAGGGCCGTGGTGAAGACTTTGTAGCTTGATCCCATCTCATAGGATCCGAGCGTAATTTTATTGAACATGGCATCTTCGGATGCAACTTTTCCTGCATGGTTTGGGTCAAAATCGGGAAGTGAAACAAGGGCAACGATCTCTCCCGTTTGGACATTCATCACTAGCCCAGCACCCCCCTGCGCCTTGTACTTTTCAATGCCCGCGAGAAGCTCTTCCTTAAGGACATGCTGAACACGCATATCCATGCTAAGCTGAAGGGGCTCCATTTTAGATGTAAGCTGCCCATCAAATTTTCTCTCAAGCCCTGCAAGCCCTTGGTTATCAATGTCTGTATACCCGAGAACATGGGCAAAAAGCTCCCCATGTGGATATACGCGGCGTTGATCTTTTTGGAGATAAATACCAGGGATACCTAACCGTAAAACTTCCGCTTGCTTTTGCGGCGGAAGATGGCGTGCTAGCCATACAAACACTTTGTCTGACTGCAACCTCTTGAGCACTTCGTCATATTTGAGTTCGGGCAAAACAGTGAGTAGCTTTTGAGCGGCTTCTGCGGGATCAAGAATAACACGCGCGTTCGCATATAGTGAGGATGTCGCCAGGCTCGTTGCTAAAAGCTCACCATTCCGATCCACAATATCAGCTCTAAACCGAGGGCCTGTATGGATATATGAATAGTTTTCTTGACCACCCCCTCTGAAAAGGCAGACTTCCAATAGACGTCCCGCTATGACCACAAACAAAAGAAAAAATGCGCAACTCATGATAAATAAGCGCGTTTTGGCTACATCAATGGCTTTATGCAAGATTTTTACAGTATCAACTTTGGTTACACTGTAAAACTCTTGAGGAACATAAAGCTTTGATTTGCTCATCGATCACCTGTGTAGGATGCAAGATGCGTCGTTGGATTCAAAGGATTACACATATTTTCCTGTCCTGTCCAGGTATCTAATGATGCGTATTGTTCAACTTTCGTTGCCTTCACGTCAAGAAACTTTTCAGCAAGTTTCTCAAGCCGCTGTGGATCATTCAAAAGCGTCCACTCTGCTTTTAATACGTGAATTGTCTCGCGCTCTTTTTGGATCTGTGCTGTTGCCCGTGAAAGCTTTTGTTCAATCTCAACCACGATGTATTTCACATGATATAATAGAAACCCCGTAACCAAAGACAATAACAGAAATACTGAAGTTGATCGTTGCATGGTTACACTCCCCCTTCACGTATAGCCCAACGGAGCTTTGCAGAGCGTGCTCGTGGATTGGACTTAATTTCAGCCTCACTTGGTAGAACAACTTTTCGGTTTTTCATGAAGAATGATGGCTTTTCCGTTTCTCTTTCCGGTACGTAACGCGAGACCTTTGCCCCACTCTTACATCTCGCTTTCAGAAATGTCTTAACAATGCGATCCTCGAGTGAATGGAAGCTTACAACAACTAGTCTTCCCCCATTCTTTAAGAGATCTTCTGAGGCTTGCAATCCCCTTTCAAGCTCCCCGAGCTCATCGTTCACATAAAGGCGTAATGCTTGAAACGTTCGTGTTGCGGGATCAAATCCAGGGCGCTCAAAACCGACAACGGAGCGCACCACCTCAGCAAGTACATGAGTCGTTTGGAATGGACGATGCTTTAGAATAACCCGTGCGATAGCCCTGGATTTTCTCTCCTCCCCATATTTCCACAATATGTCCGCAATTTCTTTTTCATCAAATGTGTTCACAACATCGGCGGCGCTTAATCCTGTTTTTTCCATACGCATATCAAGCGGCCCGTCTGCTTTGAATGAGAATCCCCTCTTAGCCTCATCAATTTGTGGCGATGACACGCCGAGATCAAAGACGATACCATCGTATTTTTTGGGCGGAACAAGCCGTTTCATCTCCCCAAAACGTCCCTTAACGAATGCAAACCGCCCTGCAAACTTTTTTGATAATGCGCCTGCGCGCTTTTCAGCCTCTGGATCCCGATCGAGAGCTACAACACAATTATCTGCCTTGCTCAAAATAGCGCGAGAATACCCCCCCGCTCCAAATGTCGCATCGATGTAGGTTTCCTGCCCCTTTGGATCAAGAGCCTCCAGAACCTCAGCTATCATGACGGGCTTATGCATTGTCATCCCTCAGCTTGAGTGTGGCTTGTTTTTCTTGGACGCGTCGGCGCGCATCTTGTTGGTGCTTTTCAAACGACCCTGGATCCCAAATTTGGAACGTGGCACCACGACCCACAAAAGCGATACTATCTTTGATGTGGGCGTGATCCAGGAGAACCTGTGGCAAAATGACACGGCCATCACCATCCAACGCCAACATATGGGCATCGGCAAAAATGGTGGCGGTTAAATCTTCTTGATCCTCAGAAAACAAATCGAGCTGATCCACGCTGTCACTGATTTTCTGCATGCGATCGATACTCATGCCTTCAATGGTCGGCCATTTATAGGAACGAAACGCAACGATACCTTGGAATTTTTGCCCTGCGAGAACAAGGCGAAACGGCGCAGGAACGGAAACACGTCCCTTTTTATCAAGCTTATTCACAAATGTGGACAGAAATAGCGCCATTTTCCTGCTCTTTTTATTACACGTTTAAATTTCCCACCCCCCATGGGAATTACCAATATAAGAATGGTATAGCATGGGACATTTTGGGAATCAATGGGATAATCTGGGATGAAAATAAATAACAGAGTTATCCACAGGTTTTTTGGGCAAAAAAGTGCTGTTTATCCAGGCATAATAAACCCTATCTATTTGTATTTATTGAACAATTGGTAAGATCATTTTTTATATTGAAGCGTGGAAAAAAATTATAAAGATGACTTTTCCACCGGGAAAAACTGGCCATTTTTATAGTCGTTTTTTAAGGGGCTTTTCGTTTATTTTAATTCTCAGCAAACACGCACTCAAAGGGCACCGAATTTATGGATCCCCTCACCCGCGCACTAGTGTCCGGTAAAAAATATTTCCAGGTAATAGCAGAGGCGAAGCTGTCACAATTATACCTCTCTCCTTTGTGGGAGAGGTCGCAGCAACGCTGCGGGTGAGGGGGATATAAGGATATTCTGCAATGTTGAAAAGGTTTAAAAAACAATTGTGGGCCTCTCAAACGGATGCAGAGCGCCGACTTTGGTTTCACTTGAGAAGTCGAAGTTTCCAGGGTTGTAAATTTCGCCGCCAGCATGTTCTCTAAGGATATATTGTTGACTTCGTTTGTCTTGAAAGAAAGCACGTAATTGAACTTGATGGGGGCCAACATCTGGAGCAAGAGGCCTATGATACGAAAAGAACACAAGCTCTTAAGAAAGATGGGTTTAAGGTTATCCGCTTTTGGAACACTGATGTGTTAAAGAATTTAGATAGCGTTTTAGAGTCAATCTTAAATACCCCTCACCCGCCCCTTCGGGACGACCTCTCCCACAAGGGGAGAGGTTAAGGTTTTACAGGGTTTTTCAAAAGAAGTGTCATGAGGATAAATGTAAGTCTTTTATCACCATGTACAACCTCAACACATTACCTTCCCTTGCTTTCTATCTAGTTCTCAAACCTTCCCGGACACTAGTGCGCATACGCGGGGATGACATTAGAGGGAAGCGGGGATGACAATAAAAGGAGCGCGAGAATGACAAAGTCTTAATGACACATCACAAACAGCTTACATTTATTATGACTCAATTGAGCAAAGAAAGCCATTTTTTGAATTGCCTATAATGGGCATATGGGCTTTTGTTTCATTAACCTTTTTTTAAAGGATGGGAGGGTATAATAAATAATACATTTTCTGGGAGATACACATGAAAAATATTGTTTTAACAGCTTGCGCTCTTGTGCTTGCAGGATCCATTTGTCAAGTGATGGCTGAAGATAAAACATCTGAAACCTCAAAGGGGCATTTTGAAGGAAAAACAGGAGAGAACACCACTGGTCATATTGGAGTGGCTAAAATCAACCCAAGAAACATTCAAGTCCTGACAGATCGTACAACCAGATGGAAAATGGACGTTTTATTTACGGAGCATGAAGATTGTCAACCCAGCGATAACAGCTGCAAATATGACATTCGTGTCTCGCTTAAAGGAATGCATACTGATACAGGGCCCTCTTGGACATGGAAAGATGTTGAACAAAGTTATGGCGAATCTGGCCTCTATAACGTTCGAGGATGTTTTAAGCAAAGGCAAGATCACCTTCATCATTGCCTAGATAATATCGTGAACTTGAGACTCAAGATGAAAATCGAAAGCAGCACAGACAAAGAAGACTCGCATTCAGTCGGAGCTGCATTCCCATTTTCAGTAACTGGTGGATTCGAAAACTGTGGTGATACTGAAAAAAACAAAACGAGCTGTTCATTTTCCTAGATCAGACTGAACAAAGGCTCCCTTATTAACCTTTTTTTAAGGGATAGAGAGCTATAAAGAGAGTATACATACTAAGGGAGATACACATGAAAAATATTGTTTTAACAGCTTGCGCTCTTGTGCTTGCGGGGACAGTCTCACAAGTGAGGGCGGAGGAAGGAGAATCTTCTGCCTACGGAGAAATTGGCACAACCAACCCTCAGATCTGCGCATCCAAAGGCAAATCTTGTGCAGCAGCTAACAAAGATAACTTCAGTGCAGGTAAAGGTTTAAGCTATACATTTACGATTACAGCTAAATCAGGTTCTGAAGAAGGAAGACGGTCAGAAGATTCGGATGAAATTTCCTACTCAATTACCACGACTTTATCGGTCTATGATAATACCAAACTGAGTGGAACGGCTAAGACGAAAACCTTTGAGTGGAAAGATTTAAAGCAAGCGCCTGAAGGTGCAAATATTGCAACTGACTTAAAATATGGCTACCCGCTAACCCCTGTTGTCAATCAATATTTGAAACTAAAGGTTGAAAGCAAAAAAGGCGCTACGGAAGATGATGATTTTCCATATACTGTGAGTGGGGAGTTTGAGGATTGTGGGGGTACCTGCAGCTTTGGTGGCGAAGAATAAAAACAACAATCTTCATATCTAAGAAATAAGCCCTGGGGTTTCCCGGGGCTTGTTTTTTGCCTCCCCTCACCCGCTCCTTTGGGACGACCTCTCCCACAAGGGGAGAGGTAAAGGTTTGAAATGGATTCTCGGACAAGCATTGGTAATGTATTTCTCAAAAAAACAAACCATGCGCTTCCCAAGCATGACATCAGGAATCCCCGCATGCAGAGACTCATACCCGCTCATAAGAATCAATTAGCTTTATTCGATGCTTTTCAAAATTTTGTTATGAGGTTTTTTATCCAGAAGGCCTGTGATTATGATATCAAGAACCTCAAGTTGCCTATCTTGTTCCTCATGAGTTTTAAACACTTGTTGAAATAGTGTTCCGACATCTTCGAAGCTCTCGAGCTGATCAATTTTTTCAAACCAAGCTGGCGCCTTAAAAACCTCCACAGCATCTGCAGGCCCAAAGTTAAATGTGGCAGGAAACCAGCTTAAGAAGTCTGACATTGTCTCTCTTTGTGTTGCGTTTAACACACGAAGCTGGTTTGCTAGCAACTCCCAGTCCTCACAGCCATGAACACCTTTTAATTCAGTGTATGTATCGCTACTATAGATACCTGTGATTGTACGACATATTTTTTTTAATTCTTCATCCTCGGTATCTCTAAAAGAATTTGCAAAACTTGATAAATAAACAGGAGAACATATCTCTTCCGGATCAATTCCCATTGATCGAAGACAATTGTAAATTATGTGATACGCGAAAAGAAGATTGCTTCTATTATCACTATCAATGAGATGTCTGTCCTTGGAAGTAACGAAACTTCGGAAGAGACTTAATCGATCTTCAAGCTCAAAATAATCAGCGTCAGTATCAAAATAATCGGAGCCAAATATGGTATTGGCTACAGTAGAAACATGAGAAAATTGACCACCAGAAATAGCCTCGAGAGAGCCTGATATTGATCCTAAGGTTTCCAGCATTTGATTTTCTAAAATATCGGTAGCATTGCCAGCGTGTCCAAGAATACTTCTAAAGACAATGTCAAAAACCAATTGGCGCCTATCTTCAGGAGCTGTTTCTAAGCGTTCTCTTATATTTCTACTATTAGCAGGTGGTAGACCTCGAAGCTGATCTTCAAGCAATTCAGTTGAATCTGTGTTTAGACAACTGCAAGGACATGAGTATGAGATAAAAATAAGAGACAGCACGAGAGGCTTTATGACACGTTGTATGTAAAACATATTTCTTCTTTCTTTTTTTAATGATATAAAATATGCTTATTTTTTTCCCCTGTAAAGACATTTAAATCTTATATACCTACCTAATATCATCCTAATCCAAAAATTCACGCTTTCGTTGCCCAAGAACACAAGGCTGAAAGAAATTCTTTAAGGCTTCTTCGGCCGGATGTTTTTCTGGTTTTCCTGCAAGGGTACGAACAAGATCCATAAATTGTCCCAGTAAACTGCAGTTTTCTTCACCAATGGTCACAAACTCGCTTCCCTCAAAATTTGTGAGAGAGAAGTACGCCGGGCGGCTTTGCTTTTTTATACCGTTCCTTAATTCGTCGGATGGTTCAATGGCAGTAATAAGGAATCCTGGTTTTGTTTCTGCAAGTCGCTCTAAAACGGTGACGAGTGGAGATGCTGTACTCTCCAGTTCTTTTCGCCACCTTCCACAGCGGATTCTTCCATTTACAAAAGATCGGGTCAACAACCTTTTCCATAGCAAAGGCTGGAAACATAAATAGATGAATCAAGAAAAACAAAACGAGATTTGTTTCAAATGGCCCACTCTTTTTATAAAGGAATTTGTATCTGAACGAAAAACAGCCAATCCCTTTGACAAAACAAATGAAACAATTATACATTTTCCAATAAACAAAAAAAATGGCCCTTTATGAAATCTGTGATACCTCAAAAGATCTTTTTACTCTTTATTCTATTTATTTTCTTATCAATCCCACACACCTATGGAATGACACCTCAGGACCTCCAAGGTAAAATAAGTACTGCGAAAAAAGTTGATAAACTTCCCCATACGGATATTTGGAAAGAGCTTCCCGAATTCTTGAGTGATCGAAAAGTTTCAACTCAAATTAGGGCCAGTCTTTCTAAGGAATCTTCAGATGCTCTTTTTGAGCAAGATTGGGAAAATGGGCTCGTGGGAGGGATATTTTCTAGCCTTCCCTTATGGGGGCTATGTCTTATACTAGAGCCAAGACAAACAAGAACCTTAGGATTTGTTTTTTATTCCTCAATCTATTTAGGCTCGCATGGATTTCTTAACGGCGCCGGCACGGCTATTGTTCATAATGTGTTTCGGAGAACATCGTTTTTGCAAGATTATCCTTGGGCCAGTGCTCCTCTTAAATTTGCCTCCAGTTTATTACCAACATTCCTTCTGAATGGGGCCTTCTATTTATTGCCCCCTAATTCACCAACGCGTGGGAATAATTTCGTTGGAGGTATTTTTGTTGGCGTGATTAATTCTCTTACTGCCTCTTTTCGGATCGAAAAGAATCATATCCCTTCATACAAGCTTCTAACGGAGGATGATCGTGAAGCTCTTTTAAAAACGTATATTTATGCAAAGAAACCTGAGTTAACAGACCTTCTTGAAACAGCTGAACGAGGGCAATCCCTTCAAAGGCATGATTTGGAACTACCAAGGCAGATTAAATTCGGAACAACACGCCCAACAGCTATGCAGCTCTATCAAGGGCCATTAAGAGATTTTTTTGTGGCAAGTGCATTTAATGGATCTGAACTCGCCTATGAGCTCGAAGACAACCCAACACTCCGGGCCAATTCTGCAGTGCTTCTTAACCATATGAATAAAGAATTAATTGGAACACCATGGCTAGGTGTTGAATGCTTTGATGTTGTGACAGGCAATTATGGCCGTTTTCAAGCTGGAAAACCTTCACGTGCATTTCTTGGAATGAGTTGGAAAAAACAGCCTGCCGTAGTCGCATGGGGGCGTCCCCCAAATCACCCAGGGATTATTCTTGTTGCATTCAAAGGAACAAATTTTTCAAGTCACGCTGATCAAATTTCAGATATTAAGTTTCGCCATAAAGCTCTAAAGCAGCATGGATTTGTGCATGCAGGATTTTTCGATATAGCTGATTCAGGGGCAGTTGTCCAATCTCAAAAACTAGCAGAAATTTGCCAAAAACTAGGAAAAGGGAATAAAGGCATTCAAATTCTATATACTGGACATAGCATGGGGGCTGCAGTTTCACTTATTTCAGCATTCATGGCTATACTTAAAAAAGCTCCATTTTCCAACAATGACCATAATGAAAATGTAGTTATCAATTTTGGCCAACCACGTGTTTGCGGACAAGGTTCAAAAACAAATTTTGAAGGCCTGTTAGGACGCGAAAACCTAATACGATTTGTGGCAGAGGATGAGGAAGGAAGGAAGGATCCCATCACCGGATATCGAGGCAATACAAACGATACATTTAAATTTGAGCATTTTGGCTATGAAGTCCCTCTTAAATGTGGAAAAAAAGTTCGAACGACTTTGATAGGGGGAGTAACATCTATTCATCCCCTCTCCTCGTATAGAAAAGGATGGGAAAATAGCCAAAAGAAATAGTTGGGTTTGTCTGTATTTAATCAAGCCGTTTCCTGTGATTCCCATAGAGTAGAGGGAATCCTGGATCACTGTTATTATGGACTGCCGCGTCGCTTTGCTCTTCGCAGTGACATCCTTAGTTTAGGTATTCGAAGAGAGACGAAGCAATCTAAATTCTAACGACTAACCTCTAATCACTAGTCCCCTCACCCGCCCCTTCGGGTCGACCTACTACTTTTGGCGGGAAAAAAGACTTATCCCCGCAAGGGATTAATAGTCATTGGAATGATTTGCATGTGCCCGTTTACAAGATGATGAATGAAACTTCCAGGTGTTCGCATTTTAGACGCTGCAAATGCCCGTTGGTAAGAACTGGATGCATTTCCTAGGCTAGCAATTTGCAAAGTGCCATTGGGTAAAACATTTACGCCGTGATTAATTTCAATTACTTGCTTCTCATAATCCAATTTTTCTGCATTTGAAAGGATTTCTTCCGGAAGGTCCAGATACCCTGCACGGCTCGTACTCACCGCGCTCGACAGACAATCCCAGGCATATTGAAAGATCACAAGCAACTGATAGGTACGCCACGCTGCATAGTATCGCTGGATAAGAAGAGGCAGAAGAATCAATGCCAAACACATCAAGGGCATTTGGATTGACCGAATATGCTTTAGCATACCCGGAAGGGACATCATCAAAGCAAATGTCAAATAAACTGCTTCCACGCACTCTAAGAAAGGATTCGTCGTTAAGATAATGAGCCATCATGGTTTCAGATACGCGAAGGGATAAAAGTGAGGGCGCAGGGACTTTAACCATAACGTTTTCTTGGAGAACTTCTTGCGGCACACGAGACAGTGATGCTCCGGCTTGCGAATAATCTTCCTCGTTCATTGATTGAGCAGATATAGAGTACAAGAGTAAAAAGAACAGGGAAAATATCACGATATTTTTATACACAGACGGTCTCCTAAAGGCAAAATATTCCTGAACCTATAAGATCAACTTAAGGCATTAATCGCAAGGCATTTAAATGTCGCAAACGACTTTCTACATTGAGCCGCTCCTGACCCTGAAGGCAAGCTTTCTCTGAACCATCTGTAATCTGCAGGGCGAGCTGAAGAAAGGAGATGGCTTTAGGGACATTACCCAAGTTTGCATTACAAAAACCAATGACCTTTGCAAGCCTGGCTCGGTCTAACCGATGAGCAGACTCTCTTGTTTCTGGATCACATAAAACAAAGGCCTGTTCAAAAACTGTTAGGGCCTCACCATAATTGCGTCCTTTAAAAAATAGCCCTCCCAGTTGAGATAATACTCTTACTTTATTTCTTCCCCGTAAGACGAGGCTTTTGTCCTCATACTCTTGGCCAAGGGCCTTTTGATAGGCTTTAACAGCTAATCGCGGTTGTTCAGCTTGGATAAACATCGCTCCCATTTCGAGCAAAGTCATCGTTCGATCATTACCACGCCATACACGTGTGTTCTCGGCATCACGTTGCTCAATAGCCATTAAAAAATGTTGAGCACTCGCCTCATATTCACCACAACAGCCATAGGCACGCCCCAGCAAATGATATATGTGAGCGTAATGATAGGGCGTTAAGGCATCGAATTTATCTTCAAGTTTTAGCCCAAGCAAAGGCTGTAGGGCTGAGATGGCTTCCCGGCTATTTCCCTGATTCATCTTGTGACTAACGGAACGAATGAGTTCTTCAACCTTTTGTTTCGTTCTAACCGATGCCTCTAGGAGTCCCCTTGCCCGACCTAATGCATTTGATAGCATTCGCCTATCATTGTCATCCAAGGCATACTCATCCTCATTTCGTAAATGAAGGGCCGCACATAAATGTTGTGCAGCTTCTGAAAATTGCCCTAGTTCAAAATAGTTGAGAGCGAGTTCACCTAGAATATGGCCATGATCTTTGGGATGAAGATCACATACACCTTGCCAACACATCAAACGAATATGATTTAAACTCTGAATAGCTTCCTTATAATGCCCCTCTTCGGTGCGCTTTATAGCAAGGGTATGAAGTGCTTCGGCGTAGCTTTCACCATCACTCCAGCTTATCAAGCTCAGAGTTAAAAGATCGACTTCATGAGGTGTCATTTGACCCGTCCCAAGAGTATTCTCAAGGCCTGTCGTGAGCACAAACTTTTTTACTTCACCATCTTCTGAGGATTCTTCCCCAAAGGTGTTCGTCTTGCTCTTTATGCTCTATCGCTTCAGCGGCCTTTGAACGTTCTTCAAGGGCTTCATGATCGCGATCATGGGCGACTTTCTTGAGGCGGTTGACAACGCTTCCTGTACCAACAGGAATCAAGCGACCGACGATGATATTCTCCTTGAGTCCTTTGAGGTGATCCACCTTACCAGAAACAGCGGCCTCTGTAAGGACACGGGTTGTTTCTTGGAAGGATGCTGCAGAGAAGAAGGACTTCGTTTGAAGAGAAGCTTTTGTGATACCTTGAAGGACAGAGTAGGCTTTTGCTGGTTTATGTCCATCCGCAATGGTTTTCGCATTTTCTTCTTCAAATTCTTGCTTATCAACTTGTTCACCCAACAAGAATGTTGTCTCGCCTGGATCCGTAATTTCAACTTTTTGCATCATTTGACGAACAATGACCTCAATGTGCTTATCGTTAATCGGAACACCTTGTAGACGGTATACTTCTTGAATCTCATTGATCAAATAGCTGGCCAAAGCTTCAATACCGAGGATACGCAAAATATCATGAGGAACGATGTTACCATCCATGATGATATCACCTCTCTTAACTTGCTCACCTTCGTGAACGGCAATGTGCTTACCCTTCGGAATGAGGTATTCAATAGGCTCCAGCGTCTCATCATCAGGAACAATAATCACACGACGCTTTGTTTTGTGATCTTTTCCAAATTCGACATGGCCATCAAATTCACTGACAATCGCCGCATCTTTAGGGCGACGCGCTTCGAAAAGCTCGGCCACACGCGGCAAACCACCTGTAATGTCGCGGGTCTTGGTTGACTCACGAGGGATACGGGCAAGAACGTCACCCGCATTGATCTTGGCGTTGTTTTCAACATCCAAAACCGCATCCACAGAGAGGAAGTAACGGGCTTCAGCACCATTGGCAAACAGGAGGGGCTCGCCCTTATCATCACGTAAAACAATACGTGGCTTCAGGTCAGATGCTCTCGAGTATTGCTTCCAATCCGCAACAACACTGTTAGTGAGACCGGTTGCCTCATCAACACTTTCACGCAATGAAAGGCCTTCAACAAGATCAACATAATGGACCACACCGCTTACTTCTGAAAGAACAGGTAAAGTGTATGGATCCCAATCGGCCAGTTTGTCGCCTGGCTTTACTTTATCTCCATCATCAACGAGTAGTCGCGCACCATAGGGCAGCTTATATCGAGCACGCTCCTGGTGGTGGGCCGTATCCATAATGCACATTTCGGAATAACGGCTCATGACAACTTTTTCGCCCTTGCTATTCGTCACCACACTGCGGTTTTTAATGGTTATTGTCCCTTCAACAGACGCTTCAATACTGGACTGTTCAACAGCCAACTGAGCCGCACCACCAATGTGGAATGTCCGCATGGTTAACTGGGTTCCTGGCTCACCAATCGATTGAGCCGCGATGACACCGATCGCTTCACCCATATTCACTGGCGTTCCGCGTGCAAGGTCGCGACCATAGCACTTACCGCAGATACCTTCTTTTGTTTCACATGTAAGAACGGAACGAATCAAAACTTCGTCAATACTTGTTCTTTCGATTGCTTCCACATGAGCTTCACTAATCAGTTCACCTGCCGGCACGATGACTTCATTCGCAATGGGATCAACGATACTAACAGCTGCGGTACGACCTAAGATACGGTCACCAAGTGGTGTAATAACTTCACCACCTTCAACTACAGCACGAAGGCTGAGACCTTTCTCGGTACCACAATCATGCTCTGTAATGATGCAATCTTGGGCAACGTCCACCAAACGACGGGTCAGGTAACCAGAGTTCGCCGTTTTCAACGCGGTGTCTGTTAGACCTTTACGTGCACCGTGGGCAGAGTTGAAGTACTCAAGCACATTCAAACCCTCTTTGAAGTTTGAAATAATTGGCGTTTCAACAATTTCACCCGACGTTTTCGCAATCAAACCACGCATCGCAGCAAGCTGACGCATTTGCGCAGCAGAACCTCTCGCACGTGAGTGGGCCATCATATAGACAGAGTTCACAGGCTCACCCGGCTTCGCTTCGGAGATATTAGCCATCATCGCTTCAGCCACTTGTTCCGTACACTTTGTCCAAGCATCAGTCACCTTGTTGTAGCGCTCACCATTGGTAATTAATCCATCCATATACTGTTGTTGGAATTCACCAATTTTCTCGCGGGTATCGGCAACAAGTGTTTTCTTTTCTTTTGGAACAAGCAGGTCATCTTTACCAAATGAAATGCCTGAAATTGTTGCATACTTAAAGCCTAAGCCCATCAAGTGGTCAGAGAATATTACCGTATCCTTTTGACCGCAGTTTCTGTAAACCATGTCCACAAGCATAGAAATTTCTGTAGCTGTTAAGAGCTGGTTCACGGCTTCAAAATCAACACCTGGATGCTTTGGCATAATTTCCCATAAAAGCATACGCCCTGGGGTCGTTTGAGTTGTCTTAAACTGTTTCTCGCCTTTTTCATTAACGGTTTCATAACGCGCCTTGATGCTCGCGTGCAAAGAAACAACTTTTTCATGGAGAGCATGCTCAATTTCCGCAACGGAAGAGAACATCATGCCTTCACCAAGTTCTCCATCTCTTTCCATAGTTAAATAGTAGAGGCCAAGAACGATATCCTTAGATGGCGTGATGATTGGTTTACCGTTTGCAGGGTGCAAAATGTTGTTGGTCGACATCATCAAAACACGGGCTTCCAACTGCGCTTCCAGTGACAATGGCACGTGAACAGCCATTTGGTCACCATCAAAGTCAGCGTTATAAGCTGTACAAACGAGGGGATGAAGCTGGATCGCTTTTCCTTCTACCAAGACAGGCTCAAAGGCTTGGATACCAAGACGGTGAAGTGTTGGCGCACGGTTCAATAGAACAGGGTGTTCGCGGATCACTTCTTCGAGAATATCCCATACTTCGGGCCTTTCCTTTTCAACCATTCTTTTCGCGGCCTTTATGGTATTTGCGAGACCATAGCGTTCTAGCCTTGAATAGATGAAGGGTTTGAAAAGTTCTAAAGCCATTTTTTTCGGCAACCCGCATTGATGAAGCTTGAGTTCAGGCCCAACAACAATCACGGAACGACCAGAATAGTCCACACGTTTACCGAGCAAGTTCTGACGGAAACGACCTTGCTTACCTTTCAACATGTCGGAAAGGGATTTCAAAGGCCTGCGGTTGGTCCCTGTGATGACACGTCCACGACGACCGTTATCAAACAACGCGTCTACCGCTTCTTGAAGCATACGCCTTTCATTTCGAACGATAATGTCAGGCGCACGAAGCTCCATAAGTCGCTTCAAACGATTGTTACGGTTGATCACACGACGGTATAAATCGTTCAAATCGGATGTCGCAAAACGCCCACCATCCAAAGGAACCAAAGGACGAATTTCGGGTGGGATCACTGGAATAACGTCCAGAATCATCCATTCCGGACGGCTGCCCGATTCAATGAAAGACTCAATGAGTTTTAAACGTTTGACATATTTCTTCCGCTTAAGCTCTGACTTTGTTTCGTAGAGGGCTTCGCGAAGCTCATCTCTTTCCTTTTCAAGATCAAGCGCTTGGAGCATAAGTTTCAAGGCTTCCGCACCGATGCCAACTTCAAATGCGTCAATGCCGTACTCGTCTTCAGCCTTGTAGTATTCTTCCTCCGTTAAGAGCTGACCTTTTTTAAGAGGGGTTAAGCCTGGTTCAATAACGATGAAGCTTTCAAAGTAGAGGACCTTTTCAAGATCCTTCAGCATCAAGTCGAGGAGCAAACCAATCCGACTGGGGAGTGATTTTGTGAACCAGATATGAGCCACAGGTGATGCAAGCTCAATATGTCCCATACGCTCACGACGGACCTTTGTCAGTGTTACTTCAACACCGCACTTTTCACAGATGATGCCGCGATATTTCATCCGCTTGTATTTACCGCACAAGCACTCGTAGTCTTTGATCGGACCAAAGATGCGTGCACAGAAGAGACCATCTCTTTCAGGCTTGAATGTTCTGTAGTTTATGGTTTCTGGCTTTTTAATTTCACCAAAAGACCAAGCTCTGATTTGCTCGGGACTCGCAATATCAATTTTAATTGAATCAAAATTTTGTGGACCTACGTTTTGTCCAAAGAGATTCATTACATCACGCATGTTTTTCTCCTAAATGCATTCTTTTACTTATGCTTCTGTTCCTAGTTCAACATTCAATCCTAAGGAGCGTAATTCCTTCACCAAAACGTTGAAGGACTCAGGAATTCCTGATTCGAAATTATCATCTCCACGAACGATTGATTCATACACTTTTGTACGACCCGATACGTCGTCGGATTTCACAGTTAACATCTCTTGTAAGGAGTATGAAGCACCATAGGCCTCTAGTGCCCAGACCTCCATTTCACCAAATCTTTGACCACCAAACTGAGCCTTACCTCCCAGTGGCTGCTGGGTCACAAGACTGTATGGACCTACAGAACGGGCATGGATCTTGTCATCAACTAAGTGGTGAAGTTTCAACATGTACATGTAACCAACGGTTGCTTTACGATCAAACGGTTCTCCCGTCCGTCCGTCAATGAGCGTAACTTGGCCACTTGTATCTAAGTTGGCTTTTTTCAGCTGATGATCAATGTCAACTTCGTGGGCACCATCAAATACAGGCGTCGCCATAGGAACAGCTTTGGTCAAGTTGGTTGCAAGTTCAACCACTTCCTCGTCAGACATTTTCTGGATGTCTTTGACGATTCCGTCATCTTCGTAGACGCGGTCAAGAGTTGCACGTAGGGCTTTGGTATCCTTATGTTCCTCAATCGCCATCTTTGCGAGAGTCTCATTAACTTGACGTCCCAAACCAGCGGCTGCCCATCCCAAGTGGGTTTCAAGGATTTGCCCCACGTTCATACGTGATGGAAGACCAAGTGGGTTTAAAACCACATCAACGGGCGTTCCATCCTCGAGGTGAGGCATATCTTCAACAGGCACGATCCGTGAAACAACACCTTTGTTTCCGTGACGGCCCGCCATTTTGTCGCCTGGTTGCAGCTTACGCTTCACAGCAACGAATACCTGGACTTTTTTCAAGACACCGGTTGGTAGTTCATCTCCACGACGCAGTTTTGAAACTTTGTCTTCGAAGCGGGCTTGAAGCTTGGAAATTCGCTCATCGTGGTTCTTTTTGGTCGCTTCAACAGCAGAAACAACGGAATCATCTTCCACGACAATTTGGCGCCATTGCCCTTTTGATAAGCTATCAAGAGCTTCTTTGGTAATCGTTGCCCCCTTCTTAACACCCGTTGGGCCAGATACGGCTTTTTGTCCGGTAAGAAGTTCTTCAAGAGAGGCGAAGAAGTTACGATCTAAAATGGACCTCTCCGTATCTCTGTCTTTAGCAAGACGCTCAATTTCAGCTCTTTCAATCGCCAACGCACGCTCATCTTTCTCGACACCACGTCGTGAGAAGACACGAACTTCAACGATTGTACCTTGAACCCCTGGAGGAAGGCGAAGAGATGTATCGCGAACGTCTGAAGATTTCTCACCAAAGATTGCTCTCAATAGCTTTTCTTCAGATGTTGAAGGTGTTTCACCTTTTGGCGTAACCTTTCCAACGAGGATATCTCCTGGCTTAACATCCGCACCAATGTACACGATTCCTGCCTCGTCAAGTTGACGGAGTGCTTCATCACCTACGTTTGGAATATCACGGGTGATATCTTCATTTCCGAGCTTTGTATCACGCGCATCAATTTCAAATTCTTCAATATGCACAGATGTAAAGACGTCGTCCTTAACGATACGTTCAGATATGATGATGGAGTCTTCAAAGTTATACCCTTTCCAGGATACAAACGCGACAAGAGCATTTGAACCTAAGGCAAGCTCACCCATATCCATACAAGGACCGTCAGCAATGATGTCGCCTTGTTCAACTTTGTCCCCCACATTAACAAGTGGCTTTTGGTTGACGCAGGTCTTGTCATTGGACCGTTGAAACTTTAGCAGGTTATAAATATCAACGTTGCTCGCTGTCATGGCACTTTCATCGGTTACACGAATCACGATGCGGGAAGCATCCACTTGGTCAATGATCCCTGCCCTTTTGGCAACAATGGCCACACCTGAATCACGGGCAACAGGGCTTTCCATACCCGTTCCCACAAACGGCGCTTCTGAACGGAGCAAGGGAACAGCTTGGCGCTGCATGTTTGATCCCATCAAAGCACGGTTCGCGTCATCGTTTTCAATGAAAGGAATGAGGGAAGCCGCCACGGAAACAATCTGTTTCGGCGAGATATCCATGAGGTCAATTTCAGACGTTGGGGAAACGATAAATTCACCATTTCGACGACAGCTGACGAAATCAGTTACAAACTTGTTTGATTTATCAAGCTCTGCATTCGCCTGCGCAATGGTATGACGGCTTTCATCCATGGCTGTCAAATAGATGATTTCATCTGTGACTTTCCCATCAACAACCTTACGGTATGGGGTTTCGATAAAACCATACTTGTTTACGCGCGCATATGTAGCCAAAGAGTTGATCAAACCGATGTTTGGCCCTTCTGGCGTTTCAATTGGACAAATACGACCATAGTGGGTTGGGTGCACATCGCGGACTTCAAAAGTCGCACGATCACGCGTCAAACCACCCGGGCCTAATGCTGACAAGCGCCTCTTGTGGTTAATTTCAGAGAGTGGGTTTGTTTGATCCATAAACTGGGATAATTGTGATGTTCCAAAAAACTCACGAACAACCGCTGCTGCAGGCTTTGCATTGACAATGTCATGGGGCATCACCGAGTCAATTTCAACGGAGCTCATGCGTTCACGAATGGCACGTTCCATACGGGTTAAACCCACACGATATTGGTTTTCCAAAAGCTCACCAACGGATCGTACACGACGGTTACCGAGGTTGTCGATATCATCTACAACACCTTGACCATCTTTAAGTTCCAAGAGGACTTTGACGATTGAAATAATGTCTTCGCGGCAGAGAACACGTAGCGTATCAGGCAAGTCCAGACTTAAGCGAGAATTCATTTTTACACGCCCAACCGAAGAGAGATCGTAACGTTCAGGGTCAAAGAAGAAACCTTGGAATAAAGCTTCTGCACCTTCAATTGTTGGAGGTTCACCAGGGCGCAAAATACGATAGATTTCGAGCAACGCCTCTTCCCGGGTCATGTTTTTATCCGCCATGAGCGTATTCCGCAGGTAGGGCCCCACATTAACGTGATCGATATCAAGTGTGATGATTGACGTAATTCCTGCTTGATCAAATATCTCTATGAGTTCCGGTGTGATTTCATCACCGGCTTCAATAAAGATTTCACCTGTTTTTTCATTGATGATGTCATTGGCAGCATAATGGCCAATAAGGTCTTCGGATGATACCAAGACTTCGTTTAAACCTTCCGTTTGCAATTTTCGTGCAAACCGCAAATTCATTTTTGCGCCTTCTGCAGCTACGACCTTTCCAGTCTTTGCATCAACCAAATCATGGGCCAATTTTCCAACTTTTACGGCATCAGGTCGGAATTCGGTTTTCCATCCTTTTTTCGTTTGCTGGAACTCAACCGTATTGTAAAATGTATTAAGAATTTCCTCGCGGGACATTCCTTGCGCTTCGCCTGGCTCAAGAGCCTGCCCTTTATTTTTACTCTCTAATCTATTCTTTTCTGTTTCAGCATTATCAAGAGCGAGCAAAAAGGTCGTCACAGGTATTTTTCGTTTTCGATCAATACGTGCGAACAAAATATCCTTAGCGTCAAACTCAAAATCAAGCCAAGATCCTCTGTAAGGAATCACGCGCGCTGAAAAGAGGTATTTTCCGGATGAGTGGGATTTACCACTGTCGTGATCAAAAAATACACCTGGTGACCTGTGCATCTGAGAGACAACAACCCTCTCAATACCATTCACGATAAAGGTACCATTGACTGTCATAAGAGGGATATCACCCATGTAGACTTCTTGCTCTTTGATGTCACGAACTGATTTTGCACCAGTTTCTTCATCAATGTCCCAAACAACCAGACGGAACGTTACGCGAAGAGGAGCCGAGTATGACATACCCCTTTGTTTACATTCATCCACATCATACTTTGGCGGATCAAAGTCATATCGGAAAAATTCGATTTGAGATTTTCCAGAAAAATCAGTAATCGGAAAAACGGACTGAAACACCTCTTGCAGGCCCATAGCTTCTCTTTTTTCAGCTGGCACATGCATCTGCAGGAAATTATCATAGGATGTTTTTTGAAGCTCAATTAAATTTGGCAATGGAGCTATTTCAGGGATTTTTGCAAAACTTTTCCGAATTTTTTTGCGTTCCGTATATGTTCTTGCCATTAATGCCTCTTTCACATAAGAATGATCATAAGTTGCTCGTCACTATATCTTCATGATACAGGTTCGCCGACGAGGAAAATTAAGCTCCACGTCGGCATATTTGTTTGGTCTTGCGAACTCCGAGAGCCGCAGGATGATTTATTTAAGTTCCACTTTCGCACCAGCAGCTTCGAGCTTTTTCTTAATCTCTTCAGCTTCATCTTTTGGTGCAGATTCTTTAACCGTCTTAGGTGCTCCTTCAACCAAAGCTTTTGCTTCGATCAAACCGAGACCTGTGATGGCGCGAACTTCTTTAATGACGTCAATTTTCTTGTCGCCAGCTGCCGCTAAGACAATTTCAAACTCTGTCTTTTCTTCGGCTGGAGCCCCAGCATCAGCAGCCGCACCGCCAGCTGCCGCAACTGCGACAGGAGCAGCAGCGCTTACGCCCCATTTTTCTTCAAGTAGTTTAGAAAGCTCAGCAGCTTCCATTACGGTTAATTCTGAAAGTTGATCTACAATTTTCTCTAAGTTTGCAGCCATTTATCTATCTCCTTTAGTTTAAATTTAGTCTCGTTAAGCGTTGTTTCCATATGCAGAAAATACCCGGGCCAATTGTCCTGCGGGAGCCTGCGTTACACCGGCGATGCGTGTTGCTGGTGTTGAAAGCATTCCCAAAATCTTTGCCCGCAACTCTTCAATGGATGGAAGTTTGGAGAGCGCTTCAAGCTCATTAAGGCTCATGACCTTTCCATTTAAAACTCCACCGACAACCTTGAATTTATCGTTGTCCTTGGCAAATTTGATCGTAACTTTCGCTGCCGCAACAGGATCCTTAGAGTAAGCGAGTGCCGTAGGCCCTGAAAGCATAGAAGATAGTTCTTCGCTTTCTGTACCTGCAACGGCAAGCCGCGCTAAGGTGTTTTTAGTCACCTTATACTGAGCTCCTGCTTGACGAACTTGGCTTCTCAAGTCCGAAACTTCAGCCACTGTAAGCCCAACTTGTTGAGTTACAATAACCAGTTCAGACTCGTTCAATTCGTTCCGCAAAGAAGAAACAACTTGTTCTTTTTCGCTACGTTCCACGATACGTCTCCATTATTCGACCTTTAGCAGAACTAAAGGTCAGGTTTCACAATTTCCAACTCTAACGCGTTTCGTTAGAGACTGGGTAACCCGCCCGTGAAAATCGAGACTCCAAGGCTGCCGCCTATCATTCCGACTCTCCCGTCTATGAGGGGGCAAATGCATTAAATCAAAAGATCCCCACAGTCTTGGACAGGTAATTCCTTTGAAGCTTTCGCCCCAAAGAAAAATCAAGCTGATGTTATATCAGCTAAATCAATTTGTACAGAGGGTCCCATCGTTGAAGAAAGTGAAGTTTTCTTCAAATAAGATCCTTTTATACCCGTTGGCTTTCCTTTAATAATCGCATCCACAAAAGAACGCAAGTTTTTCTCGATATCAGCCTCAGAAAAGCTCGCTTTTCCTATGCCCGCTTGTACAATACCTGTTTTTTCTGCGCGATATTCAACTTGTCCACCTTTGGCAGCTTTCACAGCTTCAGCCACATCCATGGTCACTGTACCCAGCTTTGGGTTGGGCATAAGCCCCTTTGGCCCTAGGACACGCGCGAGCTTTCCAAGCGTTCCCATCATATCAGGTGTTGCGATACAACGGTCAAAATTAATTTCACCCGCTTGGACTTTTTCAGCTAAATCGTCGTCGCCAACAAGATCTGCTCCAGCTTTTTTCGCTTCTTCAGCTTTCGGGCCTTTCGCAAACACCGCCACACGCAGCGTTTTACCCGTACCTGCTGGCAACAGCGTTGTCCCGCGAATGCTTTGATCTGACTTACGTGTATCGATATTTAAATTTATTGCAATTTCAACGGTTTCATCAAACTTTGCTGAAGCTCTCTCTTTAATGACTTTAACGGCTTCTTTGACATTGCAAGGAGGCAAAGTGTCAAGACCTTCATATGCTTTACGTATACGTTTACCAGTCATTATTCGCCCTCCACTTCAATGCCCATCGAACGGGCAGAACCAATAATCATTTGTGAAGCAGCCTCAATGTCATAAGCGTTTAAATCTTCCATTTTCGCTTTAGCAATTTCGCGCACCTGCGCCATTGTTACTTTACCAACAATCTCTGTACCTGTTGTTTTTGCTGCTTTTTTTAACTTTGCTGCTTTTTTCAAAAAGTAACTCGCTGGAGGTGTCTTGCTAATAAAGCTAAATGTACGATCACTATATGCTGTAATCACAACAGGAATCGGCATACCAGGTTCCATGCTTTGTGTTTGAGCATTAAATGCTTTACAGAATTCCATAATATTCAAACCTCTTTGACCCAGCGCCGGTCCAACGGGGGGTGAAGGGTTTGCTTTTCCTGCAGGAATCTGCAGCTTAATATATCCTTCGATCTTTTTTGCCATATTCTCCTCTTTCTATTGAGTTTGTGGTACGGCGATGGCGCGCCTTCCACAGATCCCCATCAGGGGGTTAAATTTTTTCAACTTGGACGTAGTCTAAATCAATTGGTGTTGCGCGACCAAAGATGGATACTGCAACTTTGAGTCTTTGCTTGTCTTCATCAACCTCTTCAACAACGCCATTATAGCTGCTAAAGGGTCCGTCACAGACACGCACTTGCTCACCAACTTCGAATGATACGGAGGACTTCGGCTTTTGAACGCCCTCTTCAACCTGCGCTAAGATCCTGTCAACTTCAGCCTGTCCTACTGGAATGGGTTTGCCGCGTGATCCAAGGAAGCCCGAAACTTTGGGAATATGACGCACAAGGTGCCATGCTTCATCGGATAACCTCATCTTTACCAGGATGTAGCCTGGGAAAAACTGCCTTTCCGACGTAACCTTAGCGCCCTTTTTAACCTCAACAACTTCTTCCGTTGGGACGAGTATTTGCTCAATCTGCTCAGATAGTCCTTTTTTATCTGCTTGCTCACGAATATGTTCAGCGACTTTTTTTTCAAATCCTGAATAAACGTTAATAACATACCAGCGCGAATTCTCTGTCATGGTAATTTAAGCCCCCATTCCTAAAATAATGGATATAATCCACGCAAGAACACGATCGATCACCAAAAAGAACACAGCAAAAATGAAAAGCATAATGAAGACCAACACTGTGGTTGTGATCGTCTCTTTGCGTGTCGGCCACGTGACTTTTGTTACTTCAGCTTTTACCTGACGTAAAAATTCTATGGGTGAAACTTTTGCCATATCTTTCGTTTTCCTGATTAACGTCAAACCTCATAACAGACTTTTGCGCAAATTACAAATGTTTTGGCAGGAGTGGAGGGACTCGAACCCCCAACCCCCGGTTTTGGAGACCGGTGCTCTAGCCAGTTGAGCTACACTCCTAACAGTTCACAGCCTTTATAAGGTGTGCTCCTGACTACTTTGTAATTGTCGCCACGACGCCTGCGCCAACTGTACGACCCCCTTCGCGAATCGCAA